>NZ_QGAA01000004.1:0-410541 GCF_005233485.1 Pseudomonas sp. CFBP13509 | reverse complement strand
GTCCGCTTAAAAAGGCTAAAAATGGTGTCCACTTAAATTTAGGTGGACACCATCGCCTTAACCGATGGCATCAGGAAGATGTGTTGCTCGGACGATTACTCTTCAAACGCAATCTCGCTAGAAGCCGAGTATTGATGGCCGCGTATTCCAATCAATCTGCGAACCTTGAACAATCCAGTCGGACGATTTTCGCCTACGGCTTGATCACCTGCCTCACCACCAGTAGCCAGTGCTTCTCTCAGGCATGATGAAATCTCTTGTGCGACGTCAGGAGTGACACTGAGCTTCACGATGTCTAGCTCGATCATGATCCGCGCCGACGGTAGCACTTCGATTGCGCATGTGTATTTCTCGTCAAAATCTAGTCCGCGCCAGCATTCGAACTCTCTACAAAGACGAAAATCAGAAGATGCTTTTGAGGTCGCATGAAGCTTCATGGAAACGCCTTATATATTTGCTCTTGTGAATACAAACGGATGCGTTTCGAGAAACTTGAGATGCTTTCCTAGATTTTTTTGCCGATAGCTAATCGGTACGCTTCTAAGCACTGATTTTCCTGCTTCCAAAGATTAATAAATTTTTCAAAATCATCAAGGAAAGGGCCTGTTTCAACCCGAGTCGATCCGATGCTCGCTTGGAGGAATCGCTCTCGCCACGGTTCCGGAATGCTCCCTTCACGAACAATTTGAACGCCGCTCGAGCTAGGTTCGGTAACGACAAGGTCGCGAAGATCCTCTACTTTCGCTACATCTCTCAGCAATCTGTCGGCTTCATCCTGGCGTGCGATTTCGTCGAGCATAGACACGACTGGAGTGGCCTTGGGATCGCCTGGCAGAAGATCAGATAGCGCCCACAAAGCTTTCCTCCTGATCTTCTCTCGCTCACGCAGATTCTGATCAACAGCACCGCTAGACATTAGGTTCTCCTCCTTAATGCGGACACCTGACCTCTTTTTAAGGTCGCGGGCTTCGTGGCTGAGCTATTTCAGTGTGACCGCCGGCCAAATCCGCCTGCGCCGGAGAGTTGCTCTTCCACGAACTCGATTGACGAGCTCAGCTCGTGCTGTATTTCTTCAAAGACTGAGTCTAGCTCGGGATGAGCACCTGACTTTCTAAGCTCCCCTACTAACCGAGAAAGCTCCCTCCCCTTGGCCATCGGCATTTGAACATTGCAGTACACCGTGTCTTTGTCATCACGACTCATAAGTCCTCCAAACTAGGAAGCTGAAGCCCTGATGTTGGTATGTACCGGTACTGCAATCAAGCCTCGTTGGGAGCGCTATGTCTTACGATCCGAATGCAGCAGTGGATCGGCGATTGATTGACATTAGTTTTGGTGCGCGCCCCTGCCGGGGACGGCTGTCGTAAACCAAGCCCCCCGCCAGGGCGGCGTCTTGGCCCGTAGGGCTTCCATTCTCGCGCCTCGGCCTCTCGGCCTGCGCGCTCCGCTTGCCACCACACTCCCAGCTGATTTTTGGTGTCACGGCCCCGAAGAATTTGATACTTCTCTTAGCCTATCTTTGATAAAACTTGCTCTGTTTTCAACTCAACCTCTGAGGAGTCGCAAATGGATGAAACTCATTGGGTAAAAGAGAGGACTTACCAATCCGCTCGGGATCCTGAGCGGGTGCTGATCGAAGAGCGAGCAAAGGCGCTATCAGCGGCCGGCTACCCGCTGCCTGAGGATGACTCAGCGATGTACGCTGAGCAAAGACTGCGAGACGCTAGAGAGGCGGCGCGAAAATCCCAACCTAGTCTGGTGAGTGAAGCCACTCCAATCCCCATACCGTGATTGGCTTCACATGGCTAAAATGGCTCATACAGCGTAACCACGCTAAAAGGGACTGGCTAATCAGGAACGTGTTTATGACGCTCAAAATTGCTTTTGCTGCCGTGCTAAAAGCGATGCGCGCGGGCAAAGGATTGACCCAGAAAAATCTTGCGGAAGTCAGCAGTCGAACATACGTTTCGAAACTAGAGCGCGCCCAGTCAAGCCCCACGCTGGAGATGATAATGGCTTTGAGCGGCCCGCTCAGAGTAAGTCCTATGACCCTGGTCGCCATTACTCTGTGCGCTGAGTCGGGAGAGTCCGTTGACGCTTTGCTGCGTCGCACCCAAGAGGAATTGGCGAGCCTAGGCCATGAGGGAGTTCTCAAAAATCTGGCGATTTCGTCGTGTGACGAGTTGCCAGCGCGACCTCGCTCTCGAAAGCCCCAAAGTCATCGCTCAGTGACGAACTCCCAGCAAGTTGAATTTTGTTTCGCTGAATAGACGCTTTTCATTGCCATCTAATCAGACGGCAGACACGGCTGCGGTCGTGGCCTACTTTGGAAAATCCAAGAGGTCGAGTAATGCGTAATTTCGATCTTGACCTTAGTAGGGTTACCTACGAGCACTTCATCACCGGCAAGGCAGCCATAAATTTCCCGAGGCCTCACATCACTTCGGGTGGATGGCACTACCTAGCATATTGGAACAGCGAGGTCGGTGAGGCGAAGGTGTCGCTTGCTGGTATCCACTACCCCGACACGGCATTTTGCTTTGGTGACACGGGCATCTTGAACGCCACCGATGAACTAGAGCGGAGGGGGTGGAAGACCGATCACCAGATCTATATGGCCGATCACTTCCGCGCGACCGGAGATATGGTTCTCAAGTGGGGGCTAGGCCGTTCAGAGTTTTGCAACGTCGAGCTGTCAGAATGGTTTCCGGACGATCATGATTTAGATGCCATGGTCGGAATGCTCAAAGGTGCCATCAACAAACTGGAAAACGTTCAAGGTGATCGTCTCAGTCGATGGCTTGGTTCGCAGCTCCTGTAAGATGGTAGGAGCTTTGTCTATTTGTTTAGGGACAAGGCATCACCCTTCACTCCTCCGCCCGTTAGCTCGTCAGGTCGCCATGATCAATAAACAACTGCAGCAGATTCTTCCCCAGGTGATCGAAGTTGTGGAGCGGGCGGGTTTGTTATTGGCAGAGGAATGTGTACGTCCGGAAGGCCGTAGGGGTTACGGTGATAAAGCTGAAATCGACGTCGAAATTGAGGTATTTCTCCGTGAGAAGTTGCTAAAAATTTTGCAATGCGATTGGTGGGGTGAAGAGACCGGCCACGTACTTTCCGGCAACTCCTTCTGCTGGGTAGTTGACCCGAATGACGGTACAAGTGATTTTCTGAAGGGACTGTCGGGCTCGGCTGTCTCGGTAGGACTACTTCATGACCTTCAACCTGTCTTGGGTGTGGTGCATGCGCCATTAACTCCGGATGGGAAGGCAGATAGCATCAGCTGGGCCGCAGGTATGGATCACTTGGTTAGGAATGGAGCCCCGATCTATGTCGACCTTTCGAAACAGGTGCTTTCGAAGGAGTGCATGGTGATGGTGAGCGCTGCTGCTGGCAACAAATCGCAGACCAATCGCGAGCTCTGTGCGCCGGCAGGTTTTTACCCCATGCCATCGATTGCGTACAGACTGGCTAAGGTCGCTGCTGGGGATGGAGTTTGCGGACTGTCTCTATATCCGGTGTCAGCCCATGACGTAGTCGCGGGGCACGCATTGCTGATTGGTGCCAAAGGCGTTTTGGTCGACGAATACGGTGATCCCATTCAATACCGTACTGAGGTAGAAATGCTGAAGGTTTGCCAACGATGCTTCGGGGGTGCGCCCAATGTTTGCTCGGAACTAGCGAGTCGCGACTGGGCTAAAGTCTTTGAGACGTCGGCGAACTAAGTCGCTTTGAAAAGCGGGATCATCACTTACACATTGGAGATGGCACATGGCCGGTTTTTTTCGACAAAAATTGATGTCTTTTGGAATCAAAAAGTAGCCGCGACTGACGTCGCAAAGGTGCGATCAGCATACACAACACTGGCTTCGCCGCCCTCCATCAAGCATTCCAACGCAGAGAAACCGGAAATCAGAAGCCAAAAGATGAAAAGCACAAGGAGCGCAAACCCATAGAGCAACATCAAGGCAATCGGGTCGATTGCCCCACAGCTCAAGGCAGGCCGAAAAAAAGGGGGATTTTTGGAGAACGTCGCTTTTTGTTTGTTTTCAAATATAAGGCCTCCGGTTTGAAATTTTACTTTCAAGGGGGCGGGGAAAATATATTTTCGGTTTGTGTGGCGAAAGCGTCTTGAAGAACCATTTTGTGAAGTCTAGAGCAGTAAATCAGGCGCCGAAAAGCCGCTGAAGCAGCTGCTCCGCCTGCGTTCCACTGTACCTTGCCTTCAGCTCATCAAGCTTGGCACCTCTGCGCTCGCCAGTAAGTAAGCTAAGCCCGTGCAACGCGTTAATGAGCTTCTCAGATTCAGCGTCCTCATCTCTCATGATGATCCACGATGAGTTTGCATGCTTGGCCAACGCTTCAGCCTTTCGGCTAAGGCTCTGCGACTCAATCAATCTGTTGCCATTCACTTCTGTCTTGAGCTGACTGATGACATTCTCGAGCTCTTGCAGCTGCTCTGAAATGCTCTCCGCGCTATCAAGCGACACAGGACGCCCATCAACATAGATAGCGTCTTCTTGGACACAGTAGATTGCCAAAGGGCCGTCCCCTCCTCCCGTGCAGTCAAGCGCGAGAAAATTCCCCAATCTCAGCGGTTTCGGAATCCACGTATGTCCCGAGCAAACTCTCCAGATGCCTGGAACGCCGTCACGATAATGCTTGATGATCCGTTCCCTGCCCCACAGCGCGATCTCTTCGATCTGAGTATTGTCTAGGCTCCCAACGAACTCTTGCCAAGAAATCCCTGCCGGCACGTCGGCGTGAACGACACCGACCAGGCCACGTGCGGACTGAATTTCTATGGCGGTGGGAAGCTGTTCCAGCTTCTCGATCACCATTCCTTTCGACTCATCGGCGATCGTTGCCCACCATCCCGCGCCGTGGGAGCTGTAACGTGCTTGTGGGTTTTCACGGTAAGCGTTTATCAGCATCTGCTCGTGATTGCCTTGGACACAAAAGAACCAAGGTTCGCCGAGCAGCTTTAGGCCATCCAGCATCCCGGGCCCACGGTCGATCAGATCACCGACAGCGATGACCCGATCAATCGCACTGTCAAAGCCGAGCGCACGAAGCCCCTTGTGGAGCTCGGTGGTTTTGAAGTGGATATCACCGACTACAAAGTCACGACCAAGGTAGTTTTTGGGGAGGCGTAAAAGCGCCTGCTTCATTTTGGATCGGTACTCCGGAGTGTTTGCCGATGGGTCGATTTATTAGCTTAATTGTACTCCCTCGTCAGCAGAATGAGCGCCGCTAACCTACCCTCCCACCACTTTTCGAGCTGCTGGCGGCGATGGCTTGATGGCTATGTGATACTATTGAAATTGATAGTTTTCCTCGGATCATCAGTTGTTGCAGGTAGTAAAGCTGGTACAGGTTTCAATCAATCAAAACATCACTCCATACAACGACGGAACGTTTCGATGTCCTTTCTCGTGCCAATCTTACTCGCGCTCCTGACCTATCCTTTTCTGCAAAGCCGCCTTTGCAAAGGACAATACAGTTTTGCGAAAACCTATTTCGGATGGGGGCTACTGGGGACAGTTGCACTGTCGATCTGCATTTTCTGGCTGCTTGGCCCGATCTTCTTTCAACAGGATCATGGCAGAGGTGATAGGGCAATTTCGGTCACCTTCAGGATTTAGAGTTTCGCTACTACTCTCTACATGATAGGGGTCTGCATGGGTCTCAATCACATCCGAAAAAGAGACGATCGACCGCTTTTTAACCTCTACATCATCATGCTCATCGTCTGCGCTGCTTTATGTTTTCTATCCAGCTTAGCGGCAGCGCCCGTTTACTGGTGTATTTACGGAGTGACGGCCTTCATCGCATACAAAATTCGGACAAACCAAAATTCTGGGGCATCGCCCAAATCTCGGAATGACTGAAGGAAGCGCAAGCGAGAAACCCACGTGACGTTCCGTTTGCACGCTAATTCATCGAATGCCTTTGGGGCAGCTTTATACAGGTAAGGGCAACTTGATTAAGCACGCGTCTGAATTCAAGGAAATATCAGGCCTGCACAGACAGACTTTCGAAGGAGCAACAATGACGCAGCAGCATTCAACGGCCTGGATGGTCGAAACAGCCTATCGCTACTTGAAGGCCGCTCAACATATGCAAAGAGGCTTTGACATGGTCGATGTGGCGCAGATAAACGCTGCCATCGGTATAGAAATCATCCTGAAAAGCTTTTGCTCCAAGCCCAGTGGAAACCTTGGCCAGATTAACGAAACCTACGAATTGGACAATGCGGCCCTCAAGACCGCACATGGTCATTTGCAAAACCTTAACAAGGTTCCAAGTGACCGCAAAAATCCTGACAAGCATGACCTGTTGACCTTGTTTCATTCGGTACCTGCTCAAATTCGGCAGCAGCTTCGCATTGATCAGTATGAGGGCGTAATCGAGACATACCGGCACATCTTCACTGCCGCGCGGTACCCATATGAGCGAAACGCCCAAAAAATGGTCGACGACGTCTTAATTGAAGTTCTCGACGAATTGGTCACACGGGTTAACGCTTGGTATGGGGACTTGGGGTGGCAAAATAACTACCTCTATTACGATGGAGCGCACCCAGAACTAGCGGATTGGGAGAGCGCCGGCGAAATAGAGCTAAGCTACGGAGACCTTTCAAAAGGGTATTAACCTGGAATTACACTAAAGTCAGTCAACCCTGTCAGATTGGTGGCCTGAGCCATGACTTCGTCGCGTTTGATCAGCCCGATGAAGCGCCAGCCCAGGCTTTCAGAACTGACCACATTGACCATGTAGGGCACGCCATCGATCTCAACCTGGGTCACGCCATCGCCACTCTTTGCCAGCTCGGTATAGCCGGGGCCCAGATCGGCTAGGGGCTTGAAACTATTTTTGGCATTCGCCGGATCGACCAGAACGTTGCCGTTGGCTTCGACCATCATCAGGTACCCGCTGTCGCCCAGCTTGATGGTTTTAACCAGTTCAGTCAGTTGCTTGAGCGAGACGTCCACGCCGACGACACCCACAGGGTTGCCGCTGGGGTCGGCGAAAGCGCGAACCGTGCTGACCAGCACCATGTCATCCGGTGCCCAATAGTAAGCGCTCGTGCGCACGGTTGAGCCTGGCGCGGCCGCCACGGCGGTCTTGTACCAAGGACGTACTCGGGGGTCGTAGCTGGCCATTTTCGGGTCGTCGGGCCAACCGGCAAAGCCGCCGTCTTTGAGCCCCAGGGAAATAGACGCAGTGGTCGGATGGGTCTCGGCAAATCTATCGAAAATAGCCTGGAGTCGCTGATCCGCTTCGGTCACAGGCGTTTGCTCAGCATTGGCCGCGGTATAGTTTTTCAATCCCTTGACGGTGGCGATTCGAGGATCCTTGGCCAGGTATTCGACGTTTTGGCGGATGCTTTCAAAGAACTGCTTCATACCGTTATCGATCTGGCGAATTTCACGACCGCTGCTATCCAGGAAATTGGCCTGTGCCGCGCTCCGCAAGTTCAATACGACAAGCACCGCAACCAGAATCACCGGAAGGCAGGCGATGGCGGCAAATTCAATGGCACACAGGTGTCTACCGCATACGCATTGCGTGGTTTGTTCGAGGGCGAAGATCTGTTCGCTGGCGCACTGGTCATTGGTGGTTTGACAGTTGAAGCAGTCTTGGGCTCGCGCTCGCCGTTCGACGCTCGCATCCATGCCGCTCGTGGACAAAAAAGCCAGATCGACACCGCTAGCGCTTACCGTGACTTGCTGGGCGAACGCAGTGAAGTTTCTGATTCGCACCAGAACTGCGGCAAGGTTCAGGATCCGTACTCCCTGCGTTGCCAGCCGCAAGTCATGGGAGCGTGTCTGACCCAGTTCCGTCAAACCGCCGAAGTGTTAGTCGTCGAAGCTAACGCCGTCTCCGACAACCAGTCCGACGGAGATGGGCGAGAAAGTTCATGCACTGCTGCTCAGCTCAGAAACGTCCGGGAGCAAAGGGTGCCGGATCGACCACAGGCGCCTCGCCCATCATCACTTCTGCGAGCAGTCGACCGCTGACCGGGCCTAGCGTAAATCCTTGATGGGCGTGGCCGAAATTGAACCAGAGCCCTTTATGCAAGGGCGCCGCGCCGATCACCGGCTTCATGTCTACAGTGCAGGGTCTGGCGCCGCTCCAAGGCGTGCGCTCCACCTGGGGGCCTAAGGCTAATACCTGCCGTGCGGCCCGCTCGGCCTTGCCCAGTTGCACCGGTGTTGGAGGTGCACTCAAGCTGGCGAATTCCGCCCCCGTTGACAGGCGAATACCGCGCTTCATCGGCGCCAGCATGTAGCCTTGTTCGGTATCCAGCACCGGGCGGCTCAATGTCGCGCCATCGGCAAAGTGAGCGTGGTAACCACGCTTAACGAACAACGGAATGCGGTAGCCCAACTCGCCAAGCAGTTCGTGAGCCCAAGGGCCCAACGCCACGACCACCTGCGACGCGCCGACTGATCCAGAATCGGTGTCTACGCTCCAACCGGCTCCCGACTGACGCAACGATCGCGCATCGCCACGCAAAATATCCCCACCTTCACGAACGAACAGATCGGCATAACGCTGCACCAACTCACCCGGCTCAATGCACGTCCAGGGTTGCAGCCAATGAATGCCCCCCACCAATGCATCGCTCAACGCTGGTTCCGCCGTTCTGAGCGCGACACCGTCCAGATGCTCAGACAACACGCCGTGTGCACTCACGCGTACCGCGCGCTCCACCGCCTCATCGAATTGCTGTGGGCTACGAAAAGCCTGGATCCACCCTTTGCGCACGATCAGGTTTTGCGAACCGCTTTGATCAATCAACTCCGAATGCTCGCTGATCGAGTGCTCAATCAGCGTGCGAAAGGCATCTGCAATGGCCTGGTAATGCCTAGGCGCGGAGTTGGCCCAATACCTGACCAAGGCAGGCACGTATTCAGGCATCGCGCGCAAATGGTAATTGACGCCAATGTCACGCTTGGCTGCCACGTTTATCAGGCTGGCAAGATCCCTCGGGAACGCATAAGGCTCAATGGCCTCACGCTGAATGATGCCTGCGTTGCCGAACGACGTTTCACGCCCCGGCAAACCTTTGTCCACCAGCGTCACCGCGCAGCCACGGCGTTGCAAATGCAACGCCGTGCATACGCCGACAATGCCGGCACCCAGTACCACCACTTGTTTTTCGTTCACGCTGCCTCCGAATCAAGCACGCTGTTGCGCGATGACACTGATCTCGACCAATGCATCGACCACAAGGCCGGCGCAGACGGTCGCGCGCACTGGCAGGTTGGCCGTGAAGAATGATGCATAAGCCCGATTGAATTCGGCGAAATTACTCCGGTCGGTCAGGTACACGGTAACGCTGACAACATCGTCCAGCGACAGCGATTCGGCTTCCAGCGTCTGGGCAATACGCATCAAGGTCAAACGTGTTTGCGCTTCGATACCTTCAGGAAAGCTACCGTCCTCACCAAAAGGCAATTCGCCAGACAAAAAAACCAGGCCCTGGCTGTGGCGGACTTTGGAAAAGGGCAGATTACTAACGGTCATGGCAGTTCTCTCTTGGGTAATTCAAGGAGGCGCCCATCAACGAGCACCGGTTGTGAATCATCGATTCGACTTCAGCGGTTTTTACGGTAGGCCATTGAGTCATGCATACGCTTGAGCACGTGTTCCCCCTCGCGGACACCGGACACATAGATCAGGAGCGAACAGCGGCTTGAGATCATGTCGACTCGTTGCTTAATAGGTTCAGGAGGGGTGAAACATGTGTTTTAGCCTGAAACACCAATCATGTATATACAAGATTAAGCATTTATCATGCCGCTCGATCAAAAAATGCGCCATAAGCCTAAGGTAGAGCGACTTACCCTCCTCTCGCGATTAGAACGCTTTAGGTGCCCCGACACTAAAGGTTTCGTTTTTTCCCACCAGGCATCATGGGTAACACTCCAAGCGCAACCAGCGGTTACATAAGGCTAAAAAGTAGCGATCATCAGCCTGGTCAACTTCGCTAGAAACAAGCCTGAACTGCGGAATCAAAAGCAGCTCAGACATATTGGCCTGCATCTTGCCTTACCGGTATATACAGGCACATACAGATGTCTGCTGCGTGATCATCCTGCTCCCCAAGGATGTTACTCATGAATGTACTGATACCGCTCAGCCCCATTCAACGACCAGCCGTACGAGATCAGCCATAACGCCGAATAGCCGCGTCTGCAGCAACTCTTGCAGAACTGCCTAGATCGTAATGCCTACCAGCAAGACACTAATGAGGTTAACCCTGTATGAATGCCAATGACTTGAACCTGCTTGCCCGCGCAGAAGTGCGCGAATTGGCCAGTTACAACGCCGGCCTCGCCTCGGATGCTGTGCGCAAGCGTTTCGGCCTGACTCGCGTCGCCAAACTAGGCAGCAACGAAAACCCGATGGGCACAGCACCCGCCGTTAGCGCCGCAACGGCTCGAGCTTGCAGCGAAATTGCGCTATACCCCGATGCTGGCTGCCAGGCATTACGCTCTGCACTCTCGAAAAAGCTCGACGTACCCGAGAATCAATTGGTGTTCGGCAACGGCTCGGAAGATTTGCTGAGCGTCATCAGCCGCGTGTTTTTAGACCACGATGACGAAGTAGTTACCGTGGTGCCATCTTTCGGGTTGCACTTCATATACCCAATGGCAGCCGGTGCCCGGGTGGTAGGTGTTCCCATGACCGACAGAGGCACCTTCGATGTAGCGGCAATGATCGCTGCACTCACCCCCCACACCCATGTGCTGATGTTTTCATGCCCGTCAAATCCGGTCGGCTGCACCTTAAGCGCCGACGAGTTGCAGCAACTGCTCGACGCATTGCCCTCGAAGTGTCTGCTGGTGTTTGATGAGGCCTATTACGAATACGCGCAGTGGGAGGCCGAGTACCCAGATTGCCTCGGTTTGATTCAGGCCAGCGGCAAACCGTTTATCCTGCTGCGGACTTTCTCCAAGGCTTATTCCCTGGCAGGTTTGCGCATCGGCTACGGTATCGTCAGCGATCCACTGCTGGCAGATCTGATTAACCGCCTGCGCACCCCGTTCAACGTCAACAGCGTGGCACAAGCTGCAGCGATTGCGGCACTGGCAGATGATGGTCATCTAAACGCCTGCCTATCCCATGTCGCCAGCGAACGCCAGCGGCTGGAAGTAGCGCTGCACGAGCAAGGCATTACGACCGCACCGTCCTTGGCCAACTTCCTGTTTTTTAGCACGCCTTATCCGGCCGAAGTAATCAACCAAGCACTGCTGCGTGAAGGGGTTATCATAAAACCGTGGCGCGAAGTTGGATACACTGAGTACTTGCGCGTCTCTGTCGGAAGCTGTGAGGATAACGACCTTTTCCTCCAAGCACTGGCAAGCGTCCTTGCCGCACTTGAAACACGGACTGACTAATGATCAAAAATGCACCACAAGCGCTCTACCGGCGTGCAAAGGATTATGTGCAAGACCAACTTCGCGCGGGCGTTTGGAAACCTGGTGACCTGATTTCTTCAGAAAACCAACTGGTGCAAGAACTGGGCATTTCGCGCATGACCGTCAACCGGGCCTTACGCGAACTGACCGAAGAAGGTCATCTGGTCAGGATTTCAGGCGTTGGCACGTTCGTAGCCGAAAGCAAACCGCAATCAAACTTGCTGCGTATCACGAACATTGCCGACGAAATCCTCGCCAGAGGTCACAGTTACACCTGCCGTGTGCTGCACTTGGGGCGCGAATCGGCCTCAATGCCGGTGGCCTCCGCATTGGGCCTGACCACCGGTTCTTCAGTTTTTCATCTAGTCTGTGTTCACAGCGAAGAAGGCGTGCCCGTGCAACTCGAGGATCGTTACGTCAATCCCGAGCTGGTGCCAGAATTTCTGAAGCAAGACTTCGGGGAGCACTTGCAACCCGCCAAATACCTGTTGCGCGTCGTCAAACCCGATGAAATGGAGCATATCGTCGAAGCCTGTCACCCAAGCATTGACGAAAGCAAACATATGCAGATCGACGCCAACGAACCTTGCTTAGCACTTATCCGCCGCACTTGGAGCCAAAGCAAAATTGTGACTTACGTGCGCTTGGTTCACCCCTCCTCACGCTATCGACTCGGCAGTCGCCTGCCGGTAAACGGGGCGCATAGAGACAGTTGATGCCTGAAGGCATCTGATGAACTGTTCCATCATAAACCGGGATCGAAATGCCATTGCTGCTTCTACTTTCCGGACAACCTCTTGACGCAGAATTTCACCAGTGAGTTTCCTGCACTACAAAAGTGAAAAAGCTCCACAGCTACGACAACTGCCTGTCGCCGATAGCTGTAGAGCAAAAAAACTGCATAAACACTGTAGCTCTCGTGCGGGATGACTCGAGCAATTCAGCTTGCTCACACAGGAGCCAAACGCCCCTTCCCCCCGATTACAAGCTAGGCAGCAACTTTGGCAACACCAGTTCGTTCAAGCACCGGGAAGCCAACAGCTCGCTTGCTGCGTTGATATCCGGCGCAAAGAAGCGATCTTTGTCGTAGTAAGCCACTTTGCTGCGCAGGCTGGTGCGGGCAAGCTCCAGCTTCGTCGAGGTCTTCAAGCCTTCGCGCAAGTCAAGGCCCTGACACGCAGCGAGCCACTCAACAGCGAGGACGCCGCGAGTGTTTTCAGCCATTTCCCATAAACGCTTGCCCGCTGCAGGAGCCATTGACACGTGATCCTCCTGATTCGCGGAAGTTGGCAGGCTATCCACCGAATGTGGATGCGCAAGTGCCTTGTTCTCACTGGCCAGCGCCGCTGCGGTAACTTGGGAAATCATGAAGCCGGAGTTCACACCGCCGTTGGCCACCAGGAATGGCGGCAATTGCGACATGTGCTTGTCCATCATCAGGGAAATACGCCGTTCGCTTAGCGAGCCGATTTCCGCTATCGCCAATGCCATGTTGTCAGCAGCCATGGCCACAGGCTCGGCGTGGAAGTTGCCACCGGAGATCACATCGCCTTCGACAGCGAAGACCAATGGGTTATCGGAGACGGCATTAGCTTCGACGACCAATACCTCCGCAGCTTGACGGAACTGGGTCAGGCAAGCGCCCATGACTTGCGGCTGGCAACGCAGGGAGTACGGATCCTGAACCTTGCCGCAGTTCTGGTGGGAGTCGGAGACTTCACTGCGCTCGCCGAGCAAGTCTCGGTAGGCGGTAGCACTGTCGATCTGGCCTTTCTGGCCACGCGCGGCGTGGATGCGTGCGTCGAACGGCGAGCGCGACCCCAGAACCGCTTCAACAGTCAGAGCACCGATCGCCAGTGCGCCAGCGAACAGATCTTCGCCCTCGAACAAACCACGCAGTGCATAAGCGGTGGATACCTGCGTGCCGTTGAGCAACGCCAGCCCTTCCTTGGCAGCCAGTGTCAGTGGCGTCAGGCCGGCGACTTTCAGCGCCTCGGTTGCTTCCAGCCATTCGCCCTTGTAACGAGCCTTGCCTTCACCCAACAGCACCAGCGACATGTGGGCCAAGGGTGCGAGGTCGCCGGATGCACCGACCGAACCTTTCAACGGAATGTGCGGATAAACCTCGGCGTTGATCAAAGCGATCAGTGCTTCGATGACGGTGCGGCGGATGCCGGAGAAACCACGGCTCAAGCTATTGACCTTGAGCACCATGACCAGCCTGACCAGCGCGTCACTGATCGGTTCGCCAACACCGGCAGCGTGGGACAGAACCAGTGAGCGCTGGAGGTTCTCCAGGTCTTCGGTAGCGATGCGGGTCGAGGCCAGCAGGCCGAAACCGGTATTGATCCCATAGGCGGTGCGGTTCTCGGCGAGGATTTGTTCCACGCAAGCAACGCTGGCTTCAATCTGGGCCGAAGCACTGTCATCGAGGGAGATGTTGATCGGATGCTGGTAGACGTCGCGCAGTTGGGCAAGGCTCAGTTGGCCAGGGATGATGTTGAGTGTGTTCATGCTTTTGCTCCTTTAACAGAGGTGATCATTGGCAGGTTCAAGCCTTGTTCTTTGGCACAATCTATTGCGATCTGGTAACCCGCGTCGGCGTGACGCATCACGCCGGTCGCCGGGTCGTTGTGCAGCACGCGTGCAATGCGCTCAGCCGCTTCGTCGGTACCGTCGCAGACAATCACCATGCCCGAGTGCTGAGAGAAGCCCATGCCGACGCCGCCGCCGTGGTGCAGGGAAACCCAGGTCGCGCCGCTCGCGGTGTTCAGCAGTGCGTTGAGCAGTGGCCAGTCGGACACGGCGTCGGAACCGTCCTGCATTGATTCGGTTTCGCGGTTTGGGCTGGCCACGGAACCGGAGTCCAAATGGTCGCGACCGATGACGATCGGCGCCGACAACTCACCGCTACGCACCATTTCGTTGAATGCCAGGCCCAGCTTGGCGCGCAGACCCAGCCCTACCCAACAGATTCGTGCCGGCATGCCCTGGAAGCTGATGCGCTCGCGCGCCATGTCCAGCCAGTTATGCAGGTGCGCGTCGTCCGGGATCAGCTCTTTGACCTTGGCGTCAGTTTTGTAGATGTCTTCAGCGTTACCCGACAGCGCAGCCCAGCGGAACGGGCCGATGCCACGGCAGAACAGCGGACGGATGTAGGCCGGTACGAAGCCCGGGAAGTCGAATGCGTTTTCCACGCCTTCTTCCTGAGCCATCTGACGGATGTTGTTGCCGTAGTCGAAAGTTGGAATGCCCATTTTCTGGAATTCAAGCATCGCTTTGACGTGTACGGCCATCGATTGCTTGGCGGCTTTCACTACAGCGGTAGGCTCGGTTTTGGCGCGAGCGCGATACTCTTCCCAAGTCCATCCGGCCGGGAGGTAACCGTTTAGTGGGTCGTGGGCGCTGGTCTGGTCGGTGACCATGTCCGGGCGTACGCCGCGCTTGACCAGTTCAGGCAGGATTTCCGCCGCGTTACCCAGCAGGGCGATGGAGATAGCCTTGCCTTCTTTGGTGTATTTGGCGATGCGGGCCAGTGCGTCATCGAGGTCTGTGGCTTGCTCGTCGACGTAACGGCTGTTCAGGCGGAAATCGATACTGACTTGCTGGCATTCGATATTCAGCGAGCAGGCGCCGGCCAGGGTTGCCGCCAGTGGCTGGGCGCCACCCATACCGCCGAGGCCTGCGGTCAGCACCCAACGACCCTTCAGATTATCGTTGTAATGCTGGCGACCGGCTTCTACGAAGGTTTCGTAGGTGCCCTGGACGATGCCCTGACTGCCGATGTAGATCCAGCTGCCGGCGGTCATCTGGCCATACATGGCCAGGCCTTTGGCGTCGAGTTCGTTGAAGTGTTCCCAAGTGGCCCAGTGCGGCACTAGGTTGGAGTTGGCGATCAGCACGCGCGGGGCGCTGCTGTGGGTCTTGAACACGCCGACCGGCTTGCCGGATTGCACCAGCAGGGTCTCGTCGTCGTTTAGATTGGTAAGGCTTTCGACGATCTTGTCGTAGCATTCCCAATTACGCGCCGCACGACCGATGCCACCATACACCACCAGTTCTTTTGGGTTCTCGGCCACTTCCGGGTCGAGGTTGTTCATTAACATGCGCAGTGGAGCTTCGGTCAGCCAGCTTTTGGCGGTCAGCGTGTTACCACGCGCGGCGCGGATTTCGACATTACGGAAATGGGATGGCTTGCTCACCGGTAATCCTCTCGAAATGACTTTCTCAGCCTATTTATTGGTTTAACGCTACAGGTCACGCATAAATATAATCATGTATATACAACCATAATCAAGCGAATTTTACTCGAGCATGGTCACTGACGAAGGGCAAGGTAATTTGGAGCTAATGAGCGACCGAAGAGTCGCTCGAAGGCATAGCGGTTACTTGAGGTTGCCGCTAAGGAACTGCTGCAGGCGCTCGCTCTTGGGGTTACCCAAGACATCTTTAGGTAAGCCCTGCTCTTCCACGAGTCCTTGGTGGAGGAACAACACCTGACTCGACACCTTGCGCGCGAAGCTCATCTCATGAGTCACCATGATCATGGTTCGACCTTCTTCGGCCAGACCCTGGATAACCTTGAGCACCTCGCCGACCAATTCTGGATCAAGCGCCGAAGTCGGCTCGTCGAACAACATGATCTCAGGCTCCATGGCCAAAGCCCGAGCGATAGCGACCCGCTGCTGCTGCCCGCCAGAGAGAAAAGCCGGATACTGGTCGGCAACGCGAGACGGCAAACCTACCTTGTCCAGATACCGCCGAGCACGCTCCTCAGCATCTTTCTTGCTGATACCCAGGACGCGGCGTGGAGCCATCGTGATGTTGTCGAGCACGGTCATGTGGCTCCAGAGGTTGAAGTGCTGGAACACCATCGCAAGCCGTGTGCGCAGCCGCTGCAGTTCAGAAGCGTCGGCCACATGCATGCCGTGGCGGTCATGCATCATGCGAATCGGCTGGTTATCCAGGCCCATGGCGCCGTCGTTGGGCGTTTCCAAAAAGTTGATACAACGCAAGAAGGTGCTCTTGCCCGACCCGCTGGCGCCAATCAGGCTAATCACATCGCCGGTCTTGGCGTTTAGGGAAACGCCTTTGAGTACTTCGTGGCTGCCATAGCTTTTATGCAGGTTTTCAACGGTCAATTTGTACATGTTCAAACACCCTGAATTAATGAGCCGGGCCGAGGAAAGACAGCCAGCGGCGTTCAGCCAGACGGAACAGGCCAACCAGAGAGAAAGTGACTGCGAGGTAAATCGCGGCGGCGATACCGAACGACTGGAATGTCAGGAACGTTGCCGAATTGGCATCCCGGGCGACCTTGAGAATGTCCGGCACAGTCGCAGTGAACGCGACTGTGGTCGAGTGCAGCATCAGTATGACTTCGTTGCTGTAGTTCGGCAGCGATCGGCGCAGCGCAGATGGCATGATGATGTAGGCATACAACTTCCAGCCGCGCAGTCCGAATGCCTTGGCCGCTTCGACCTCGCCGTGATTCATGTTACGGATCGCCCCGGCGAAAATTTCCGTGGTGTAGGCGCAAGTGCTCAAAGCGAAGGCAAGAATGGTGCAGTTGATTGCATCGCGGAAGAATGCGTCGAGCATGGGTTGCGCGCGCACCGCTGCAAGGCTGTAGATACCGGTGTAGCAGATCAGTAGCTGTATATACAGTGGCGTACCGCGAAACAGATAAGTGTAGAACTGTACCGGCCAGCGCACCCATACGTTGCTTGAGACCCTGGCAATCGACAGCGGGAGTGCCATCAAAAAGCCCAGGAAAAGCGAAGCACTTAGTAGCCACAGGGTCATCGCTAACCCGGTGATGTGATAGCCATCGCTGTAGAGGAAAGGCTTCCAGTATTCCTGCAGAAGTTCGATCATCGCACGGCCTCCCGGGTGCCTGCGGCATAGAGGATTTCCAGCCGGCGCAAGACGTAGTTCGATGCAGTGGTGATGACCAGATAGATCAAGGCCGCCAGCACCAGGAAAAAGAACAGTTGATAGGTGGTCTTGCCGGCGTCTTGAGCCACTTTCACCAGGTCGGCCAACCCAATAATCGAGACCAACGCGGTGGCTTTGAGGATGACCATCCAGTTGTTGCCGATACCCGGTAAGGCAAAACGCATCATCTGCGGGAACAGTACGTAGCGGAAACGCTGCGCGCGGGTAAGGCCGTAAGCAGTGGCCGCTTCCATCTGGCCACGCGGCACGGCGAGGATGGCGCCTCGGAAAGTCTCAGTGAAATACGCACCATAGATAAAGCCCAGCGTGATCACGCCGGCACTGAATGGATTGATCTCGATGTAATCCCACCCTAAGGCTGAGGTCAGCTGGGTGAGCCAGGTCTGTAAGCTGTAGAAGATCAGCAGCATCAGAACCAGATCCGGCACTCCACGAATCAGCGTGGTGTAGGCCTGTGCAGGGACGCGCAACAGCGCCGACGTTGAAAGCTTGGCACTGGCACCGATCAGGCCGAAAATCACGCTTAGCAGCAAGCAAAGGAAGGATAACTTGACCGTCATCCAGGTGCCTTGCAGCAAAAGTGGGCCAAAGCCCTTGAGGCTGAAGCCCGACAGCCCCAGCATCTGCAATAGGTTTTCTAACATGGGGAAGCCCTTCGTCAATCAGGAAAACGCCCATCCGTGAATGGGCGCAGCGTCGTTATTTGCCGCTGTAAATATTCTGATCACCGAAGTGTTTCTTTTGGATGGCCACGTAGGTGCCGTCGTCGTGGAGCGCCTGTATGCCTTTGTTCACTAGGGCTTTAAGCTCGGCATTGCCTTTGAGCAGACCGATCGCCGTTTTTGCTGGCAGCAGTTCGTGATGGACTGGCTTGCTCACTTCAAAGTCAGCGCCTTGCGGGGACTTCAGGAAACCCATTTCAGCTTGCAGCATGTTCTGAATCGAGGCATCGAGGCGACCCGTGACCAGGTCAGCATAAACCTGATCCTGGTTGGCGTAGGCCTGGGTTTTTACCCCGGCCTTGTTCAGCACGGCCTTGGCGTAGGCCTCCTCGGTGGTGCCTTGTTCATAGCCAACGGTTTTGCCAGCCAGCGTCGTGATGTCTTCGCTCAAGGCCGAGCCTTTCTTAAAGACGAAGGATGTTGGCACCGAGAACAATTCGTTGGAGAAATCGATGACTTTTTCCCGCGAAGAAGTCACGGTCATGGCAGAAATCACGCCGTCGAATTTATTGGCCCTGAGGCCAGGAATCATCCCGTCGAAATCACTTTCTACCCATTTGCACTTGACCTTCAGTTCAGCGCAAATCGCGTTACCCAGATCAATATCAAAGCCCACAAGGCTGCCGTCGGCGGCCTTGGATTCGAAGGGTGCATAGGATGGGTCGACTCCAAAGCGCAACTCCTTGTACTCCTTGGCAACGGCAATACCAGCCGCCGCGCACAGAGCCAATACTGATAAGGTCAAAATAGATTTTTTCATTGTTTTTATTCCTAATAACCAACAGAAGCGCTTGGGGCGCACGAGTACAGTTATGGAGCGCGTGTGGCATTACGCTGAACACACAGCCCCCAGGTTGCGGACAAACGTGTCGAGACACATGGTCGACTCTAGCGCGCAAATACATACTTGTACAGACAGGCCTAGGCAATCAGTCATCCTTTGATCTGATCGATTCCTTTCTGGGGATTTAGAAGACGCTAGAATTGCCTGTAAATAGGGGTTATCGGAGGTTTTTTCTCTAGAGGTCAGGAGGACAGTCAACCTCTTTAATCTCGATATGCGCCATGTGGCTGAGTTCGGGAGATGGCGTAGGCGGTTGGAGGCGGATCAGCATCGACCTATCGCGGACATGATCCTGAAGCCCCCTCGGCGACCCGGATGACTCCAAGCTCGAGATAGAATCTGAATTCGTACTACTGCCACAATCTCGGCGTAATAGAAGAAAAAAACGGATACGGCTCAAAAGTGGTGCGCGAAACATCCCGCATCAGGACGGCATCGTTGAACGCTTTTCGTAAATGCCTAGAAGTCAATCCATTGGGTCATTACCACTATGACAATGGGAAGAGCGACGCCTGCGAGAAGGGTTTGGCAAGCAATGATCCCAGCCATAAGCGGCGCATCTCCACCCAACTGTCGCGCCATGATGTATGAGGATGAGGCAGTGGGCAGTGCTTGGAACAGGAGTGCTGCAACGGCAGCCTTTCCTTCAAGCCCGAACAGATGACAAGCCCAAAGCGTAACCAGTGGCATGATTAAAAACTTGACCAGCGACGAGTAGCCCACCGGGCGAAGCCATTGCCTCATGCTCCCGAATTCAAGCGCGGCACCCACGCAGAGCAGACCGAGCGGTAGTGACGCTTGCCCCAAGGCCTTAAGCATCGGCTCAATACCAACTGGTAGTCCCAAGCCCAAACCCTGTAACAATCCGCCTGCGCAGCAAGCTAATACAAGGGGGTTCAGTGCCAATTGCTTGAGGACTTTGCTCAAAGGCATCCTGCCGCCTGATCCGTACTTCGCGAATACCAGCACGCACAGGATGTTCACTGTTGGCACTATCGCCGCGTTCGCGACGGCGGCCAGGGCTATGCCTTGCACTCCAAACAATCCCGCCGCTGCAGAAACGCCGACGTAATTGTTGAAGCGTATGCCACCCTGAAAAACAGAAGTAAATGCGGCATTGTCCTGAGTGATTAGTGCTCTTGCGCCCAACAGCATCAGCGATACCACAACAGTCGACAACACGAGCACCGAGACCATGCTTTGAAAGGGCACCCCATCAAGCTTGGCGGTCGCGAGTCCGTGAAAAAAAAGAGAAGGAAGCAGTACGTAATATGCCAAGCGCTCTGCCTGCGCCCAAAAGTCATCCGCCAGAAATTGATGACGTTTGAGCCATACGCCCAGCACGATCAATAATGCGATGGGCAACAAGGCCGTCAACAAAGAGAGGGTCATACACTTGCCTTAATTTTCTGCACTAACCGTTCACATCCTGCAATCAGGATTGACTCATCAGTGGCGAATGAAAGCCTGAGATGCCCAGGCATCCCGAAAGCGCTACCGGGAACGGTGGCTACTCCTTCTTCGAGCATGGTGAGCGCGAAAGCCTGATCATCCTTGATCGTTTTGATACGAGGCAGCAGGTAAAACGCACCCTCCGGACAAGCGATATCAATCGCTTCGCAGGCCCTCAACACGTGTAGAGCAGCATCACGCCGCTGTCGATAAATTGCATTTCGCTCGCCCACCAACGCTTGAGGCCCAGTCAATGCGGAAACCGCCGCCAACTGGCTCAGGGTGCTGGTCTGAGTACAGTTCTGTGATTGAACCGAGCTGATCGTCGTGATCAATGACGTTGGCCCACACCCCCACCCCACTCGCCAGCCGGTCATTGCGTAAACTTTAGATACGCCATCCACGATCAGGATACGGTCTCTCAAATCAGGCGCCACCGCCGCCAACGTTTGGTAGGGATCATCCGTGTAACGAATTTCTGAATAAATGTCATCTGATAGCACCATCACCCCTGGATATCGACGCAGCACTTCGGCGATGGCCAACAGTTGCTCACGTGAGTAGAGCGCTCCTGACGGGTTGCCCGGCGCATTCAAGACGAGCCACTTGGGCGACGTTGCCCGGCTAAGCGCTGCATCCAAATGCTCTGCAGTGAGGCGAAAACCTTGTTCTCTTGTAGTCGAAACAATCAGCGGTCGCGCGCCGCACATCTTGATCATGGCGGGATAACTCGCCCAATAGGGCGCGGGCACGATCACCTCGTCGCCACTTTTGAGGGTCGCTTGAAAAGCGTTGTAGATGATTTGTTTGGCGCCACAGCCGACGGCCACTTGATCATCGGCGTAATCGAGGTTTCGAATTTCTTTCATGCGCATTCGGATCGCGCGACGAAGTGGTTCAATACCGTTAGACGGTGAGTAGGTCAGGCGACCGCTGAGCGCAGCGTGCGCAGCTTCAAGAACGTGTGGCGGCGCGTTGAAGTCTGGCTCGCCCAATGTCAGGTCGATGACATCCCTGCCCTGCGCTCGCATCAACGCCGCTCGCTTTGCCATGATCAGGATAGGAGACTGCAGGATATTGTCTGCGGTAGGTGGAGTGCTCATGTCGCCCTCAAGAATGCGTCTGGATGGGCACCACGATAAGAAGTCGGACTCTAAAATAAAAACGATTTAAAATTCAGCAAACAACAAGTATCACTCATGGGTCGGTGTGCGGAGAATAAGCTTTCACGGCGTTCGCCAGGGCTGAAGCCAATCGCCTAAGCGGACGCTCTTCGCGCTCCAGTAATACAACGCGCCTGGTTTTTTGAGGCGTGCCGAACGGCTCAAAGGCGAGTGTGGTCAGGCTTTCGACTTGTTGCTGAGCGAGAGGAATGATGGATACTCCAAGTCCGCTTGAAACCATCTGGATAATCGCATCTTGGCTATCAAGCTCCATGCTGGTCTGCACCCGCATCCGCATAGTGCGAAGCTCCCGCTCAATGGTTCGACCCGCCCAGGCACGACGATCAAAGCGAATAAACGGCTGACTTTTGAGAAGAAGCTGCAAGTCCTCATGCGCGAGTGACACAGGCGCGATGATCCAGAAACCTTCCTCGTAAAGCACCGTGCTCACCAGGCCATAAGGGTGTGGTTTCACCGGCTCTGTGGTGATCGCAACATCTAGTTCGCCCGCTTCTACGCGCGTGGCCAACTCAGCAGACATGCCCGACGCAACAGTGATGCGCAGGTGCGGATGCAGGGCGCGCAATGCAGACAGTGCGAGGGGCAAAACGCCTGCCAGTGCTGTTTGGATGGCGCCGATTCTAAGCCTGCCCCGTAACTCGCTGTCGCCGCCAAGCTCAGAGGAGATGCCGTCATACAAGGCTAGAATTTCTCTCGCGCGCTCCACGGCGATATGGCCCGCATCCGTCAGTACCGGCAACCGTCGTGAACGGTCAAACAGGAGCGCGTTGAAATCCTCCTCCAACGACCGAACATGAAGGCTGACCGCTGACTGGGTGAGATGAACGGCGTCCGCTGCTCTGACGAAAGAACCGTGTTGGGCAATAGCAAGCAGTGTTCGAAGTGCGCGTAGAGACATAGCCATCATCCAACAAGTTGATGAGCGAGCTTACCAGTTGGTGCAGGCGTCTTGTTTGGACGCAGAGATCTTCCCTGCGATCCAATATGACCTGTGGCGAAATAGCGCACCCAGGAAAAATTTACTTCACTCTTTAAAGCGGGCTAAATAGTTGCCCCTTCGCGGCGATTTCATTTATGAGCTCGTTGAAACGTATCCGTCCCTGGATTGCCTGTCTGGCTGTCCTGCTCAATCTGTTCGCTATGCCGATGAGTCGTGCGATACAGGCACCAGACGTGCGCCTGATGCTTTGGGGTGGTTTTTGTTCAGGTGGGAACTTGAGCGCCCTTCCTGCAGACCTCGGCAAAGTAATTGATGCCCTGCAGCTGCCGCAATCGAAACCTGTCATGCAGCACGGCGACTGCTGTTGTGGTCATGCGGGACTTGCAGCGTTACCGTCCAACTACTACCGGCACTACCTACCGCCGTACACCCCCAATACCGCCCTCGAAAATCCTGAGTTGCCCACGCTACATCCGAGAGTTCGTTGGCCAAGCCTAAGTCCACGCGCATCCCCTTTCGCCTGATCACAACACCGCTGACCTCATGCGGTGCTGCTCTCTTTAAATCCTTCTAGCGGCCTGCGATGGACGCTGAACGCCCTTAAAGTTTCTTGATCATCAGGAAGTGCGTGCTATGCCTGCTTCAACCACTTTGCGCCCTGCAAAGGCATTGTCTGTGTCCCGCCCCCTTTGGCCCCTGCTTTCAATAGGCGTGCTCGCGTTGAGCCCGCTGTCAGTGGCATTAGCTGAAGCCAGCAGAATCGAAAATTCAACCCTGACCCTAGGTGCGGTCAGCATTCAGGGCTCGGCAAGCGGCCCTTTGAGTACCAGCAACGTTCTCAGCTCGGTGGATATTCTCGGAGGAGACATCCTCGAAAAAATGCCAGTAAATTACAGCTGGGAACTGTTCAGTCGCGCACCGGGTGTCATGCTCACTGAATTCAACCAAGGCACGACCTCAGGGAAAATTTCCTTCCGTGGCTTTAACGGTGAAGGCGAAGTGAATGCCGTAAAGCTTTTGATCGACGGCATTCCGAGCAACAGCAACGACGGCAATATGCCGTTCATGGACATGATTTTCCCCATGGAGCTGGACAGCATTGAGGTGGTGCGTGGCACCAGCGATGCGCGTTATGGTCTGAACAACATTGCCGGCAACGTCAACATGCTCACCCGCACAGGTGGCGACTACAACAAGGCGCGGCTGCGTTATGGAAGCTTCAATACCCAAGAAGCACAGCTGGCCAAGGGAATTGAGAGCAGCAACTGGACTCAGAATTACTTTTTCGCCTATCAAAAATCTGATGGCTACCGGGATCATGCCGAAGCCGACAAGTTTTCAATGTCTGGCAAATGGTTCTACACGCCGGACGATGACAGCTACCGTATCGGCCTTATTGCTCGTCACTACGAAACTGAAGCTCAGGAGCCAGGTTATCTAAGAGAAGACGATGCACGTCATCACCCGGAAATGACCAACAGCTTCAACGCTACTGACAAGGGTACGCGTCGCATGAACCAAGTCAGTCTGCATTTTGATACAGACCTGGCTGATAACCTCGCTTGGTCAGCGAAGACCTACGTCAACACCTTCGATGACAGGCGTTGGACGCAATACTGGAGCACCAGCGCTCAACAGGAACGCGACGCTTACGAGACGCAATATGGCGCGCTAACCTCCGTGACCTGGCGACCGCAAGTCAGCTGGCTTTACGACTTCGCCTTGGAAGGAGGCGCAGACGTACAGCAGCAGCAAAATAAAAGTGAGCGCTATCGCACTAGAGACCGCACACGTCTAGCTACCACCCGCGACCAACAGTTCGACTTCGACACCTACGGCGCTTATGTCCAGGCAGAGATCAAACCTTTCGAGTCTCTGAAGATCGTACCCGCCTACAGGGTCGACAAGATCCAGGGCGACTTCACTAATGAAATGACCGGCACAGATTACGACATCAACGACTACGGGCTGATCAAGCAGCCGAAGATCAGCGTTGTCTATTCTCCCTGGGACGTTGCCAGCTTCTATGCGAACTGGGGACGTACCTTTCAAGTGGGCACCGGGGCGGCGGCTTACAAGATACCTCCCCGGGATACCGATCTGGCACCCTCGATCAACGAGGGCTGGGAAACCGGAATCAAGTTCACGCCGGATGACTGGGTAGACGGGCGCGTTGCTTATTGGCAGCAAGAGGCCTCGGGGGAAGTTAGTCGAAGGCTGAACGACCCAAGCGGCGAATCCGATAATGTTGGTGAAACACGGCGCTGGGGTTACGACTTGCAGATGAACCTGTATCCGAACGAACGCACCAATATCTGGATGGCCTACTCTTGGCAATATTCGAAAATACTCCAGCCGAGTGCCACGTTGCCTAACAGCAAAGGTCAGGAAATCGACCACATCCCGCATCACCTCTACAACGCGGGAATCAGCTACGACGCGACACCAGCATTACATCTGACGGCCTGGATGAACGGCCAGACCAATTACTACCTAGAACGGGAGAATAAAAAAGGGACGTATGGCGGTTACGTGCTGATGAACCTCGGCGCAACATACAAAGTGACACGATCAGTTAGTGTCGACTTACAGCTGAAAAACCTTACAAATCGTTATTATGAATATGCTTGGTATGACCCGGACGGTGCCCAGGCATCCCTACATTCCCCGGGTGATGGCCGTGCGCTTTACACCGGAGTGACTTTGGACTTCTGAGGAGGAATTCTGTTGAGGCCTATTAGGCCTCATCAGCTCCAAGGAATGCGCGTCTTCCTCACCGCAATCCGATTAACTAAGAGAAAGCTGGTTGGTAACTAATCGCCTGAGAAATCTATATGTATTAGGCTCATTCACTGTCGCATTCGAATACAATCTTACGCGATCTAGAAGCCAACAGCTTAATCAGTTCTTGCAGTTGACATGATCGAAAATGAGCATGCATAGATTGTTCGTCGCGCCAAAAAAATTCGATTATCCAACTATTCGATTCGGCGACCTTCCTCAACTCACATCCTGCAACACCTGAAGAACCAATCTCCAACAGCCCAAGAATATTACAAATCTTATCTGCAAATTCATCATCCATGTTCACTTCGAACCCCATAGCGCTCTTCATAAGCCCCGACATAAAACCAATCTCCAAATCGAAAAAATAATTAGGCCGTGCGAATTACCAATACATCGCACAAGGATGTTCAAGTTACTAAATTTATCCCTAGGTGAGATTGGGCTATGCTGCAGCGTTCTAGGTTAAAGTTACGATAGACGAAAATAAGTTAAAAACATGACAAAAAATTGATGATTTCTGCCAAAATCACCAGAACCCACAAGGTGCTCTCCCGGAAGGTGTAACACAAATGCTTGTAAGATCTGTTCAGTTCATGACTTATCCCGAAGTTAGCCTTCTCGACTTAGCAGGCCCTTTGGATGTTTTTATTGCGGCTAACCACTTTGCAGACCCGGATCATCCCCCCTACTCCTTATCGATCCTTTCTTTAAGTGGAACCACTGAGATTTTCTCTAATTTCTCATTAAACGCTGCGGTTTTGGGAGCGGAAACACCGGGAGCGCACACGCTGATCGTCCCAGGCGGGCCTGGCATCCACAAATTTTGTGATCATCCAAAGTTTTTTACACATTTTGTAAGACATGCTGAAAATGCAAAGCGTCTAGTTTCCGTTTGCACGGGGGTATTTGCGCTAGCGAGAGCTGGAAAACTAAACGGGCGACACGTTACTACTCATTGGTCTGCCTATGACAAATTGGAAACAGACTTTCCATTTGTAAACGTAAGGCGCGGCCCTATATTTATTAATGACGGGGACTTATGGACTTCAGCGGGTGTTACTTCCGGGATCGATTTGGCGTTATCAATGGTTGAAGCCGACTTGGGGCATTCTGCTGCACTCGAAGTAGCACGACATCTGGTTGTTTTTTTAAAACGGCCAGGAGATCAAGATCAGTTCAGCTCATCTTTGACGTTACAGTCAAAAAGCAGTCAATTCTCAGATCTTCACGCTTGGCTAAATAGCAATCTTAATAGCGATTTATCGATATCTTCACTAGCAAATTTTATGAACATGAGTGAAAGAACTTTTGCACGTAAATATAGTGAAGTCACAGGTAGCACGCCGAGTAAAATGGTCGAGCAGATTCGCCTAGAAACGGCTTGCCACTTACTTGTGACGTCAAACTCGCCACTCAAAGCAATCGCCAATAAGTGTGGGCTAGGTGACGAGTCAACGTTTATTCGTAACTTTACAAAAAAATACTCCGTCACGCCCAAGGAATATCGAGAGCGGTTTAAGCCGCTTCTCTGAAAGGTTTTTCACATTAAGCGGCGGACTGAATACTATACTAACTTAGTATTTATATATTAAGCGTAATATCGAGCTTGATTCTTGGAAAAACATCTAGTTCGCTATTTTTTTCTTCCAATTTTTTTCACGGAAAAACATTCGCCGATACTCAGAAGGCGACGTGCCGAGGTGCACAGCGAATTGCTGCCTCAACGATAAAGGCGTTCCAAATCCTGCCTCACCGGCTACACATTCGATAGGCAGGTCAGTCGTTTCTAACAGCTCCTGCGCTCTGACAACGCGTTGAGCATTCAACCACTTTGAGACGGTACTGCCAGTCGATTCCCTGAATCGACGAGTGAAGGTGCGCCTACTCATTTTCGCCATGTCCGCCATTACGTCGAGCGACAGATCACTGGCCAAATTCATACGAGCCCATACCAGCACATCAGACAAGTGAGTCTCGCTGGATAGCTGCGGCACAGGATGCTCAACGTATTGAGCTTGGCCGCCCTGCCTGTGCGGCGGTGTCACCAGCATTTTTGCGGTTCGATTCGCTACATCGGCGCCGAGCCGCTGCCGTACCAAGTGAAGGCAACAATCTATTGCCGCAACGGTTCCTGCAGAGGTAATGATGTTGCCATCACTTACATAGAGCACTTCAGGCCTGAAACGAACTTCTGGGAACCGTCGCCCAAACTCGTCTCTGACTGCCCAGTGAGTGGTTGCTTCTTTGCCATCAAGAAGCCCGGCCTCGCCGAGCACGAATGCTCCCAGACATAACCCGACGATGAGCTTTTCCTGGAAATTTGCACGTTGTAAGGCTTGCACAAGCTTTGCAGACGCTGCGACCGAATGATCACCCCACGCCGGAATGACAATTACGTCGGATGCCTCCATCAGTTCCAGGCCATGATCGACCGCTAAGCCTATGCCTTGGTCGCTTATCACCATTCCCGGAGCCTCTGCACAGTAACTGACCTCGTAATGAGGTTCACCGGGTGCAGATTGAGCTGTTCCAAGCACCATTCCAGGGACGGAAAGATGAAACAGGCTGACTCCGTCAAAAGCCAGAACAGCAACGCGTGTGGATTGCATCAGTCAGCCTCACATTCGAGAACAGCGCAGGTTTATGGCCTGATTATATCGCAATCTGTCATTCAGGCCACTGTTGAGTCCCAGAGTATTGGGCAAGAATGGAGTCACTGATGCAATAACAGGATTAACGAGATGAACTTTAAAACACTTCCAATCGCCCTCGGCCTTACCTGCACTGCCGCAACCTCTTCGGCATTTGCGAGCTCCGACACTCCCAATTCCCCGGACGCGGCCCATAAAGTCGACTTACAGCAAGTTCGCAACGCAACGGTAAAAATCTCCTACGGCGGCACGACCTTTCTGATCGACCCGATGCTGTCCAAAAAGGGTACCTACCCAGGATTTGAAAATACCTACCGTAGTGACCTGCGCAATCCCTTGGTTGATCTGACTGAGTCGCCCGAAAAAGTGATCTCTGGTGTAGACGCCGTCATCGTCACTCATACGCATCTTGACCACTGGGACGATGCCGCACAGAAAGCGCTGCCTAAAGACATCCCGCTGTTTACGCAGCACGAGGAGGATGCGAAGTTGATCCGCTCCCAAGGCTTCAAAAATGTGCGCGTACTGACTGACGAAGCTGAATTCGGCGGCGTCAAAATCACCAAGACCGGTGGTCAGCATGGCACCGACGAAATGTATGCAGTACCCGCTTTAGCGAAGCCTCTTGGCGAAGCAATGGGCGTTGTTTTTCAAGCTCCAGGCTACAAGACCCTTTACCTGGCCGGTGACACTGTCTGGCGTAAAGAGGTCGACCAGACCATTGAGAAATATCATCCCGAAGTCATCGTACTGAATGCCGGGAAAGCAATGATGACCGGCTATAAGGGATCGATCATCATGGGCGAGGAAGACGTTCTACGCGCCTCAAAGGCTGCGAAGGACGCGAAAATCGTCGCAGTGCACCTGGACGCAATTAACCACATGTCTCTGACTCGTGACGAGCTACGCACATACGTCAAAAAGCAAGGTATCGAGAGCCGGGTCGATATTCCGGAAGATGGCGCTTCACTGGAGTTCTGACTCAAACCTTTTGGGTTCGGAATAAGGCAGGTGCTCTACCTGCCGATCTGAGCCTTCGTCACCCATTCCCTATGCTCGGATAATTGACCGGAGATCGTTCATGAAACGTGGCCTTGTAGTAGTTGATCTGCAAAACGAATACCTGCCCACTGGCAAGCTGCCTTTGACCGGCATCGACACCGCTGTCGAGAATGCTATCCGAGTGATCAGCCACTTCCGTGATAAGGGGTTTCCTGTTTTCCACATACGACATGAGTCCGCTGAAGGCGCTCCGATCTTTGCGAAGGGATCCAAGGGTGCGGAAATTCAACCAGATGTAGCTCCACAAGGTAATGAACCTGTAGTCGTAAAAAAACACATCAACGCCTTCAGAGAAACCGATCTGAAACAGCAGTTGGAAGCCGCTGATGTCCAGGAAGTCGTAGTCATAGGCGCGATGAGCCACATGTGCATCGACGCAGTAGTTCGTGCGGCGGTGGACATGGGCTATCCGGTTACTGTGCTGCACGATGCCTGCGCGACCTTGGATCTCAAATTTGGTGGTGTAAACGTTCCAGCCGCTCATGCACATGCAACGATGATGGCAGCCTTTGAGTTCGGCTACGCCACCGTCAAATCGGTGGACGAGTACCTGTCGGCCTAACCGCGCGACGACTTGACTTTGCGGGGCCCCATGGGGCCCTTGCTTTCATCATCAACGCACTAGCAATTTGATGGCGCCGGCAACGAGTTAAGCATTCATCGCCTTAGATTCAGACGGACTATACCTTGTCAGGATCGTCCCGCTTGTGCGCTAGCCGACTATACCGATCTCTTTGAACACTCCAGCCTTGCAAGGCAATAACTCCTCAATGTAGGTATCGCGAGCCCTTTCGAAACGAAATGTAGGGATTGGCATTGAGATTGCAAAACGGCCTAACACTGTATCCAGCGCGACAGCTGTCGTGGTGATGCCCTCGATGAGTTCACCGTGATCGCTTGAAATCCCGGTTTTGCGAATATTGTCCAACTGTTTCAGCAGCGTCAACAATACTGCCGTCTCCTGCTTCGTAGCGATTTCAGCTGCAAACAGAGCCTTAACGTCCTCATTTTTTGTCTAGAGCCAAGAGCGCCCGTCCAACAGATGTCCCATACAACGGGGTATCCAATTGGCCAAGACGTGGCACCACCTGTAACTCACGATCAGCAACAACACGGTCTCCAACGATCAGTTGGATGCCGGCAGGCCTCGAAAATACAACCGTCTCTTGAACCACCTCGCTCAGCTTATGCAGCCAAGGGCGAACGACAGTCATGCGGTCGACATGGGCATTCGCGACAAGCCTTAACAAACCCGCCCCGAGACTGATTCCTCCGGCTCCTTCACTCCGAATCATTCCCTGCTCTTCCAGCGCTCCTACGATGCGCTGCACCGTTGAGCGAGGCAGATCTACCGCCTGGGCTCACTTGTTTTCCTAAGCGCTATCGGGGTATGGACTCTGTCAGGAGAACAAGCCGCACTCATCATGATGATCGTGCTACCTGTCTTGCTCTCCCAGGCATTCTCCTCACACCCAGTGCCACGCGTGGCAACCGCCAAGTTACTGGGGGAGCCTTGATCGCCATCCCTGTCGCTATCCTGTTTGTACTCAGTTCGCTTGCGCAGGGTTCGGGCGATTTCGAGATGTTGATCCTGGTGCTTTCTGCGCCTCTTTTTCTGGGGCTGATGAGCATGACGTCACCGACACTCGCCCCCTACGGGCTTGGTTTCTGCCTCACCTTGGCTGTGCTTGTTCAGCCGAGCAACTACATGACATTTGCAGTCGATCAATGCCTGTCCACGGGACTGGGAATCGCAGCGGGCCTCGGCTTGCTGTACGCAGGGTTTGATCTGTTAGGGCCGCCCAAGGCCACATGGCTGCAGCGACGAATTATCAGAGCACTTAATTCCGACTTGGAAAAAATGCGGAAAAAGCGATTGTCAGTCAACTGGCTTACACAACGTGCGGCTGAGCGTCTGGCCTTTCTCGCTGCATACGAGCCGCCATCGCCGGTCGGTAGGAAGCTGACACAGCGTGGGCTTAAAGTATTTGAGTCTGGCCACCGCATGACCGTGAACTCAATCAAGCAGCACCAAGCATCAAATTCCACGCTCCAATAATGAATTTAAAGGTATACAAAAATGCACAACCATCAGGCTGATGCTAACTTCGTGCGAGATCTCCAAGAGGCTGCCCCCGAAATGGTCGCGGCATTTTTCAACTTTGACAAAGCTGTATTCAACAAGGATGTCGGTAGCCTGAATTTAGCCACGCGGGAATTAATCGCTGTTGGCGTAGCAGTGACTACACAGTGTTCTTCTTGCATTACCGACCATGCGAAGCGAGCCATCAGCGCGGGGGCGTCGAAGCAAGATGTAGCCGAGGCGATCATGGTAGCGACAGCGCTTCGAGCGGGTGGAGGGATTACCCATGGATGGCAAGCGATGAAAGCTGCCCATCAAAGTGATGAGTCACGACGCTAAAGCAGTATTCGTCTGGGTACGTTTCAAAAAAACGCTATCGGATCGAAGCTGCGCATCGCGGCAATCCGATCTTTGCACAGAAATAAAACGTGATGTGGACTTGCTTGGCGTGCCCGACCCTTCGAGTCTGGAAAAACATATGTGAGGCATTCAATCAGTCCATTAATGCAAGTTAGAGCTTACCAAACGAGGTCATTCTCATCTAATCACTTCACTCGAAAGTAATGGGTGCCAAACACACGGTGGGCACGCATAAGTATAGCACGGGATGTCTCCCACCCGACTTTATCGCCTTTTACCAAACAATTTCGGTCGCTCCGGGTAAATCGGTATGAATATTTTACCGTGAGCAGAATGAAGGCACACGAGCGGAAAGAATGTCGGGGTATGGAAAAAGACTTATCTCCTACCGATCTGAGAGAACGAACGTCGGCAAGCGTCGATCTCAAAGCTCAGCTCTTCGATCAGCGACGAAAGTGCGGAACTGGACGCAAGGATATCACCACGGACAGCGGTAACAAGAAGATCCACACGACCAGAACAAGGTTCGTAAAGTTTGATAGTAAGGGTGCCATCTGCGCTCAATGTACAATCGCACGAAAGTGGTCGAAAAGCCGACTCAAGAGCCTTTCGCAACTGAAGCGCAGAAATTCCTGCTAGTATTTTTGACACCCGGAGACGCCCTATCAGAGGGTCTACTAAACTCAACCTATAATAGATTGCTTTCAGTCACATTTAGAAGCAAACATGCTCACCGCCTCAACCGCATCGCTTGTTCCCCTTTGGATTTGGGATATAACCTCTCCCGCTTGATCAGCCAGCATCACGCCGCGCTGTGCACGATCGCGCGTAGAAACCATGCTCGCCACCGCGTCGCGTGTCTCAGTAAGAATTCTACCGATCATTTCTGCAATTTCCGCTGTAGAGCGGCTTGTACGTCCCGCCAGCTGTCTGACTTCATCCGCCACTACCGCAAATCCACGACCTTGGTCACCGGCACGTGCTGCCTCGATTGCAGCATTCAGCGCAAGTAGGTTGGTCTGTTCAGCGATACCCCGTATAGTGTTGACGATAGCCGTTATTTGCTCCGATCTATCCCCCAACTCTCCAACCAATCGCGCAGATATTCCAATGCTCTCAGCTATTGAGCGCATCTCAATCGCTGTCTCGTGAATGACCTGCGCTCCTTGTTTTGCAACTCGCTCAGTTTCAGCGGAAATATGGTACGCACGTGATGCACCTTGGGCATCTTCGCCAATTTTCTCAATGCGAGCTGTAATGTCGCTAGCAAATTTTATAATCTTGATTAACTTCCCATCACGATCGTAAACAGGATTATAACTTGCCTCTAGCCAGACCGTTTTGCCGCTCTTGGCTATTCTTTTGAATTGGCCGCTAAAAAAATCGCCCGCATTCAGGCGTCGCCAAAAATCAATGTATCCTTCTGTGCGCGTCAACTCCGGCTCACAAAACAAACTATGATGCTTCCCTTTTAATCCGGACACATCATAACCCACAACATTTAAAAAGTTCTGATTTGCACATATTATATTTCCACATGTGTCAAATTCAATAATTGCCATCGCCCTGTCAATCGCATTCAATTTCGCGCGCAATTCTGAATCTCGAGCGACTTGCTCCGTTACATCAAAGGCGAATTTTATTATTTTTTCGACTTTCCCAGATGCGCCCAACAGTGGGCTATAAGTGGCTTCAATCCAAATAACTTCACCATTCTTCGTAATCCGAGGGAAGGTGCCAGACAATGACTCTCCTAACTGCAGCCTCTGCCAAAAAGAAGGATATTCAGGGCTTCGGCCAAAGCTCGCCAGGCAAAAGTCTTTGTGCGTTTTGCACAAAATCTCGTCAGCATGATAACCAAACAAGCGCAAAAAATTATTATTCGCACTTGCCACATTTCCCTCTGCATTAAACTCAATGATAGCCGTTGACCGATCAAGAGCCACAAACAATTCGTTAAGCTCGCTGCTTTTAGCTTCCAAATCGGATAGTTTTCTTTTCAGTGCTTTATTAAACATGATCAGCCCTTAGTAAATGATAACGAAATGAATAGTTATTGCGCAAAACCTAATGGATAACTCTCTACCCCTCAAGCTCAATCCACACCTAATTGTCAACTAGCCATTGGGCTAAAAATAGAGGGCTACCGTCAACTCGCGACCAGGATAAATATGACTTTTTATAAACACCAGCAACAAAAAAAATAATTCTGCGCTTTTCTTTAGTATTGCGCTTTTCTTTGATTATCAATTCAAATGCAATAAAAACGGAATTGAATGCAGGGCGGGGCAAAAGCTATAATAGAATTTTCTGTGACCACGAATGAATGATGGATATCTACGGCGCTAACAAACTACATTTTCATGACATAGGGGATGCGTCAGAGCACTTCCAAAGCTACGATAATTTCATGTCGATAACTCCGGGTTTGAACGGGACGCTAGACTATGAAAAAAGGTTTTGTGTTATGGGCACGTCATTCGTAAGTCTTTCTTATAGCCAGTCTGGATGGGGATATAGAACGTCGAACGAACTGGATGGTTTCTCTATTACAGTTCCACATTCTGGCTTTATGCAATGGCGCAACCATAATGGAATACACAGGGTCGAGCGAGGAGCTCTCGTAATCGCTGACCAGAGAGAAATATTTCTCGCGAATTATGCCGAGGGAATAAACTACACAACGATATATATTTCCAACGCTGACATGGCAAAACAACTTACCTTGATCTTAGGCTACTCCCCTAAATCGAGAATTTTTTTCGACCAAAGAACAAGCGAACGATGGCAGATTAATTCTATCCAGAGACTCGTAGAAACCATTTTAGATTTTTCGGAAAAATCACCAATATTTGTAAAAAGAGTTGCTGACAGCCTAAAAGAAAGCTTGATAGGTTTTTTTCTCTGCAACTTTCGTAACAATTACACTTTGAGTATCCTGGGCCCCAAAAGATCCATCACGCTTACGCCTCACTTAATCAACATGGCTGCAGAATACATGGCATCCAGTGTAGACCCACACTTAACCGTGTGCGAAGTCGCCACCCATGCAGGCCTTAGCGTTCGCTCTCTGCAAATGGGGTTTAAGAAATTTAAGAACACTACGCCTATCGTCTTTTTGCGAGAGCAGAGACTGGAAAAAGCGAGGCGTATGTTAAACATGGAGGATAACTCCCTCACTCCAAAAGAAATTGCATACGCGTGTGGCTTCACCAATTATCAATCCTTTTGCAAATACTACAGTCTTAAATATTTCATTCATCCTTCGTTCATAGGACAGCCCTCTCTTCGTAAGAAATCGTGACACACACGGGTTTATTAGGTGCAAGTAAGTTGAGAGAGGTGATTGGTGGCGGCTGGAAGATCAGCGAGCACGCAGCGGCGGCTCCTGGGCTTTGCTGCGGGCTCACCTAGGGTACCGCGCCTGGTACGCATTCCAATAAAGCAGCTCTTAAAGTATTTTCAAATGCACCAATATCAAACTTTAAACTTTTGAACGAGATGGTTCAAGTTAACCGCTAGCCGACTGAGTTCATTGCTGGCCTTAATTGTTTGATTTGCACCCTCGCTGCTTTGGATCGCTAAAGATCTAATGCTCAACAAGCTCCTGTCAACGTCTCTAGCGACGTGTGCTTGTTGCTCCGATGCGACTGCGATCTGTAGGTTACGCTCGTTGATTTGAAGAACGGAATCCGTGATCTGCCGCAATGATTGACCCGCCCCCTCAGCTGTCCTTTTAGTATTATAAACTTCTTCAGTGCTTCGACGTATTGACTCGACTGTTGTTGAGGATCCACTCTGAATTGCTGTTATCATTTTCTCTATTTCCAAGGTGGAAATTTGAGTTCGATGCGCGAGCGCTCTCACTTCATCAGCAACAACAGCGAACCCCCTCCCTTGTTCGCCTGCGCGTGCGGCTTCAATTGCGGCGTTTAAAGCCAACAGGTTGGTTTGCTCCGCTATACTTCTGATTACGCCTACGACTTGGCTTATATCTTCCGCCTGTCCCGCCAATTCTGTCACCTGAGAGGCGGAGCTTTCCACGAGCTCTGTCAAAGTCTCTACGGCAGACAAAGTTTCGGAAACACGGAGATTACCGAGCTTAGCCGCCTCACTAGACTCCTGGGCTGCTTGGGAGGTAGAGGTTGCGTTACGAGCAACTTCTTCAACTGCGGAAGTCATTTCTGTTACAGCAGTGGCAGCTTGTTCAATTTCGCTATTCTGTTGCTGAAGATGCCGATCCGCAGCCTCAGTTATGGAGGTCATTTCGACTGCAGCTGAACTCAGCTGGATGGACGCTTCAGAAATTTCTAAAACTGTGTCCTGGAGATTCTTAGACATAAGATTGAGGGCAACCATTAGCCTAGAAACCTCATCTGTGCCCGTAATTTCAAGACGCCGCGTAAGATCCCCCGACGCAATTTCCTCAGCAAGCCTGAGCGAGTCCCCCACAGGCTTTACTATACTGCGCGTCAATGCTATAGCTAAAACAATAGTAAGCAAAAGAGAAACGACAACAATAGTAACAAGTACATTCACGCTTTCATTATAAACAACGTCCGCCTCGACCCCCAAAGCTTTTGCTTGTTCGGCATTTAACTGCCTAATAACATTAAGTTTTTCCTGAAATGAGCTGGCATTATCCGCTTGGGTAGAATTAGCAAATATCAAGGCCTGCTCATGCTCAGACAAGTCAAGCTTTGACAATTGCGCAAGCCCTGCAATATAAATCTTCATTGCTTGATCTGCAGCCTCGAATTGCTCCCGATCCTTCTCACCAGCGATGAGGTTCTTACGATAGTAATCGCTACGCTCTTCTAATATTTGCACCGAATGTTGGACTTTAGCTTCGGCGGCGCTTTTCCCCGCCACATTTGTTGAGTTAGCAAGCATCCTGATGCTTTCTAGCCGGGCGTTAAGCAAGGAGATTTGGATATCATCGATAGTCTGCGTACTCGGCAAAGCATTTTCTGCTAACTGTTGTCCGGCGGCCCTTAAGTGAGATAGCTGCACGTAAGCGAAAACACCTAAGAAAATGAGAATGGCAGTGATACTTCCGAAACATAAAGTAGCTTTAGTTGAAATACCTAAATTCTTGAAATTCATAGCGACTCCGACAGTCGTCTTTCATCACAAGCTAGCTAGCCTGGACAAGTATTTTAATAGAAATAATGCATATTATTGCGCTAGGCAATAACCTTAACTAATTTTACTGCGATACGGAAGTAGCTCGCATGCTAGTGCGCTTCGTCACGATTCGTCGACAAGACTAATTTCCGCATTAAATAATTCATCATCAAGCTTCTTCAAGGTTCGGACACTTTTAATCAACACTTTCTTATAGTCACGAAATGCCTCCCAAAGCGGATCATCCGGGTCATCCGGAATCTCCATTTCGAGATTGGCTGTAAGTGAATTGAGATAACTAAGGCTTTCGCCGATGTTACGCTTAATAGACGTTTTCAATGCTTCAAGTGAAAAATTCAGTTTCTTCAACTCTCTAGCAAGCATATAGGAAGGCAACGAGGTAGTTTTATTGGTATCACTTACGTCGAGTTGCGCAGCTTTTTCCACCTCAAGATTAGCGAGCAAAAAGGTATGCTCAAGCGCCCGCACTGAAAAAACAATCCCACCTACATCTTCTACCATCTGCATGGTAAGTTCTTCGCATTTTTGTGTTGCTTCTATATATTTTTTTAATTTAGGCATTATAGGAAACCAGCAGAGTTCGTTGACTATCATGAAATTATTATTTTCTTGTCTTCCATGACGACGAGCGCGCTGAAGCTGAACCAAAATTTTATGGCTAACTATCCCTCGCTTTGAAGATGTATTTACGCGCAATCCAGATCATATGCGTGTCTAAAACCGATAACACTGTTAAAAGAATCCGTTTTTGCAATCTAACGTTGGCTCAAGGAAGGTGGCGATGTGATCATAATACGCTATCATTTCGTCCGAAAAAAATGACAACAGGTTGACGATTCACGCCAAAAATGGATTCATGCGCACTACATAGGTGCGCAGGAATCCGCTGAATGCTAACTAAAACGATTCAGTTCATCGCTTTTGCCCAAGCTAATTTGATCGACCTGGCCGGCCCTCTAGAAGTATTTTCAACAGCCAACTATTTTTCAGATCCGAAAGCTCCGCCCTACCATCTATCGATGGTTTCGCTTGATAGCGTAGCCGCTTTGCTTCCTGATACCTATATCCACACCGCCCTTCTAGATGAGAGCTCACTAGCCCCACATACGCTAATCGTTCCTGGTGGGTTAGGCATATACGAATTCTGTAAACATCCCCAATTTAGCGCTGTATTTAAGGCTCACGTTGAGAAAGTGACGCGTCTGGTCTCCGTTTGTACAGGAGTGTTTGGACTAGGCGCAGCCGGAGCGCTCTCAGGCTGCAAAGTTACAACCCACTGGTCTGCGTATGATGAACTTGAGAAAACTCATCCAGATGTTTTACTTCGTCGTGGGCCTATATTTGTCAACGATGGACGCATTTGGACGTCAGCTGGTGTCACCTCAGGTATTGACTTAGCCTTAGCACTTGTTGAAGCTGATTTAGGGCACGCTTTAGCTTTGAAAGTCGCGAAGCACTTAGTCGTATTCTTAAAGAGGCCTGGTGACCAGAGTCAGTTTAGCTCTAGCTTAGATTTGCAAACCAGAAGTTGCACTTTTTCTGATCTGCATGCATGGGTAAATGAAAACCTTGTAGAAGACTTGTCTATCGCGGCGCTTGCCAAGCGAATGCATATGAGCGAGCGTACCTTCATAAGAAGGTACAGGACAACAACAGGGCAGACCCCGAGCAAGATGGTCGAAAAACTAAGAGTTGATGCCGTACGTCACTTGCTGGTGAGCACCGAGTGCCCTCTCAAGGAAATCGCACACTTGACGGGACTGGGACATGAGGCAAGTTTGATAAGGAAATTTTGGAAGTTTTTTGGCGTAACTCCAAGTGAGTATCGCCAAAGATTTAAGTCAACCATATGAATGTACGGTCTGACCATCAGACTGCTGATATTACTCGTCAACGAGCGTTATAGCTGATCCCGCACAGTAAAATTGTGAGCAAGAAGGCCCCATAAGGGCCTCCTTGCAGAAGGTGATTACTTGCTCAGCCAAGACTCAACTGTCGCGGCGCCGTGCTTGGATTTCCAATCTTTAAGCGTTTTGTGGTTACCACCCTTGGTTTCGACGACTTCACCAGTGTGAGGGTTTTTATAAACCTTCAACTGGCGAGGCTTGCGACTGCCCACTTTGGACTCGGCTACTGGAGCCCGTTGACCGGCTTGCGGATCAAGCAGGTTGATCACGTCCTTGAGGCTGTAGCCGTATTTTGCGAGCAAATCGCGCAGCTTCGTTTCGAATTCGATTTCTTTCTTGAGGCCTGCATCCCCCTTGAGGGCTTCGAGAGCTTGGAGCTGTTCGGCGAGGTGTTTTTCTAGCTGGCGGAATTCTGCGAGTTTGGACATGGGAGTTTCCTGAGTAATTAGTATTGTCACGTTACGAGAGAATAGACACTCGCAGGAAGGAGAAGACTCAACTCTTAGACCCCTATAAAATGCTGGGTGTTAACGCGCTATCGGTAGGAGCGTAAGCAAAAGCTGGAGGGAGGCAACAAGTTGAGCTCCCCTTCTGTCGCGTTACAGCTTGAAACGCGAAACGACAGTACGCAGTTGCCCAGCCAGCAGCGAGAGTTCTTCCGCAGTCACAGCGTTGTCCTCTATCCCCTCCATCAATGCAAGGCTACCGTTACGAATCTCGGTCACATTGCGATTTATATCCTCCGAGACGGCGTGCTGCTGAACCGCCGCGCTGGCTATCTGGGTGTTCATTCCTACGATTTGCTCAACGCCGTCATTGATTGCATCCAGGCTGGTAGAGGCCTGATCAGCGGATTCGATGCACTCCTGCGCGCGCAGTTTTCCCGTTTTCATTTGCTCGACGGCGTCGCCTGTTGCCAGTTGCAGCTCTTGGATAATCCGGCGGATCTCTTCAGTGGAGTTTTGTGTGCGCGAGGCCAGAGTTCTGACCTCGTCGGCGACCACCGCGAATCCTCGACCCTGCTCAGGCTTAGGCACAATCATCGGCCCCCTGGTAACTTCTCGTCATTACCTGACGCTGCAAAATGGTTGCTTACCATTGGCATGCTGCTGGGACGGCTGGAGATACTCACCGTCCTGGTACTCGTAAAACCGGTTTTTTGGAGGTATTAGTCCTATCAATGAATAGGTGAATACCCATGGGCGCGAAAAAAATCCTGTCGAGCGACTCCGCCAAAGCTGTTTGGAACGAGCTGCTTATTTGGTTAGTCTTGCGGTCAATACAGCGACTTCAAGAGGAGCTCCTCGGGTGATCAAGCCGATAATGCTGTTACGCCGAGGCTTCGCCTCCATACGCTGGCGCACCAGGGTATCGCTATGGATTGCAGCAACCATTGCTGGGCTGCTGGTGGTGGCTTTCGCTAGGCTGGCAGACATGGCCTTGGCGCAGTTTGCTCAACAGACCGCTGAGCGAGCGTGGCTTCCGCTTGTTTACACCCCAATGATCGGCATGCTCGTAGTCTGGCTGACAACGCGCTTTTTTGTGGGCGCCCAAGGTAGCGGAATTCCTCAGGTAATCGCAGCAACACGACTTGCGCGTCAAGGTAAGCCCATTAACAGACTGGTTTCATTGCGCATTGCTTTCGCCAAGATAAGCCTTGGAACTCTGGCGCTGACGGGCGGCTTTTCGGCGGGGCGTGAAGGCCCCTCAGTGCAAGTTGCCGCATCCATCATGCAATTCTTTCACCGCTTCCTGCCCAATGCGCGAATCGTGCGCAGCGAGGATCTCATTCTGGCGGGAGGTGCAGCGGGTATTGCGGCAGCATTCAACACGCCCTTGGCAGGGATCGCATTCGCGGTAGAAGAACTTGGACGCAAGCTGGAGACCCGTACCAGCGGGGTTCTTCTCAGCACCATTATCCTCTCTGGGATGGTTGCCATTGCCTTGCAGGGAAACTACAACTATTTCGGTCACTTCGGCATTCAGGACATAAACCTCGACATTGTCGTCCCGGCATTAGTCATAGGAATTGGATGCGGGCTATTGGGTGGTTTGTTTAGTCGAATGTTGTTATGGCCGCAGCGGCATCCACACTTCATCATCTGGCAATGGCGGCGCCTGCACCCGGTGTGGTTTGCCGGCATCTGTGGATTGGTCGTCGCCATCTTAGGTTGGTTGAGCGGCGGAATGTCGTTCGGTAGTGGGTACGGCATTACTTCTCAGGTCATCGCATCCGATGTAGTCCTGCCATGGCACGCCCCCATTACTCGCTTCTTAGCGACCGTAGTGACCTACTTCTCTGGTATTCCAGGAGGTATTTTCGCCCCCTCGCTCGCTGTAGGGGCCGCAGTCGGCGCCAATACCGCAGAGCTATTCCATCTGGCCGCGCAGCCCACTATTGCACTCTGCATGGTCGGATTTCTGGCTGCCGTTACTCAGTCGCCAATCACCTCCGCAATCATTGTGATGGAGATGATTAATAGCCACAGCATGGTGATCAGTCTCATGGCGGTAGCCCTGATCGCCAAGGCTGTCAGTTCAAGAATGGGCCCTGAGTTGTATCAGCAGTTGGCGCGAGGCTTTCTCGAGAGTGCAGAACCTGCCACTAAGCCAAAGATTCCTACTCGATAAGCCTACCGCGTGGTCGTTCTAGCCAGTGAGCTCAGTTTATCCTTCTCATGCTGCAGCGCTAACGTGTCCTCTGCACGAGTGATAAGAAGATCCACGTGCCTGCCGCATGCATCCTTAAAGATCGCTGGGTTTATTCCAGCGAGACTGATGCACCTGCATCGCTTTGCCTTTCAGTGCAGCGTTGGCGATGGAAGAAGATCGTAATCATCTATCCGATCCCTGCAATGACTGGATGTGTACGGCAACGTCTTTCAGCAGGCTTTTGAGTAGGTATTCACCCATTCCTAGCCCGCAGAAACTATATTCGCTAGCTCTTAAATCACTGTCGATTTCTCGGTGGAGACGTCTGTGTAGTCAGCTTACGATAGCGCGATCTGCATCAGTCTTCTCTCTCCGGGGCACCACTGAATGACGCCACTAAGTGCGGTTTTCCGCAACCTTCACCAAGATAATTTGTTGGTACTCGCCAACGTGAGCGATGCTGGCAGCGCACGTATTGTCGAGAGCGTAGGGAGTAAGGCAGTCGCGACCAGCAGCGCCGCCGTTGCTTGGGCGCATGGATACCAGGATGGCAATCAACTTCCCCTAAAACTGCTGACTACTACAGTTGAGTCAATGGTTCGAGTGCTTACAGTCCCCCTCACGGTCGATGTCGAAGGGGGCTATTCCGACGACCTTGAGTCGGTTGCTAAAGTTATTGACTGCGTAGTTAGGGCTGGAGCCGTTGGAATCAACATTGAGGACGGAACAGGCAGCACTGATCTGATTTTGCGAAAAATCGAAGTGGCAAAGAAGGTAGCAAACAAGCATGGAATAGACTTGTTCGTGAACGTACGAACTGACGTTTATCTGAGATGTTTGGTAGAGCCAGCGCGACAATTGCCAGAGACCCTCTTCCGTGCATCGCTGTTCGAGCAAGCAGGTGCAGACGGCATCTTTGCGGCTGGAATGGTTGAGGAAAACGACATTGCTACACTGTGCGAGGCAACGCGGCTACCCGTCAACCTGCTTGCCTGGAACGGCCAACCCGGCATGGATGAATTAACGAGTCTAGGCGTCAAACGGCTAAGCGCTGGTTCCAGCATTGCTGAATTCTTATGCGGCGCCAACAAGGCGTTCGCCAAGAGCTTCCTGCGAACGGGAAAGCTTTTCGAGTATCCATTGGACGCATATACCTACAGCGACCTGAATAACCTTATGGCAGCAAAAAAACACCTAAGCGAAAAGTTATCTTCGCCCTATTAATCTGTGATCCGCATGAAAATCGCCGCTGTTTTCCGCACCTCGAAAGCGATTTTCACACCCATTCGAAGACGAGGCTACGCTCTAATGAGATCTTACAATCACGCTCTTCCGCCCAGAAGCGAGATGGTAAATGCGATGCTATGCAGCGACACCGCCTATGAAGGCGTTTTTTTCACTGCTGTCAAAACTACAGGTATTTTTTGCCGCCCTACATGTGGTGCACGTAAGCCAAAGCCCGAGAATGTAGAGTTCTTTTCGCAGGCCAACGAAGCGATGGCTGCAGGTTATCGGCCTTGCTTACGATGCAAGCCATTAGATCTCGCGGCTTCCGCGCCAGATTGGGTCAAGGGGCTACTGGCCTCTGTATCTGCATCACCTGACGCTCGCTGGAGTGATGCTGAACTAACTACGCGTGGTATCGATCCGTTACGCTTACGCAGGTGGTTCAAACAAAATTTTGGCATGACTTTTCATGCATGGATGCGCTCTAGAAGGCTCGGTGTCGCCCTAGGCCGGATTTCTTCGGGCGAAACCCTGGATAACACAGCATTTGACTTAGGATACGAGTCATTGAGTGGCTTTAGGGATGCTTTCAAAAAAACATTTCAAATGCCCCCCGGTAAGGCAACTGAAACGTCCCTCCTGCTTTATCGCCATCTGACTACACCGTTGGGCCCAATGATTGCCATGGCAGAGGAACGAGGTTTGGTACTCCTCGAATTTCTTGACCGTCCAGCGCTAACCGCTGAATTAAACGAACTGCGTGGGCGTCATGGGTATTCAATTGCGCCTGGCGAGCATCTCCACATCAAGCAAATCGAAGTGCAACTAAAACTTTATTTTGAGGGAAAGCTAAAGAAATTTTCAGTACCGCTCCATATGCCAGGCAGTTCTTTTGACAGGCTTGTGTGGGCAGAGCTTTTAAAAATCGACTATGGAACCATTTCAACCTACGGTGCCATCGCTGGGGCCATCGGTAAGCCAGGTGCAAGCCAAGCAGTGGGCAATGCAAATGGACACAATCGCTTATCCATTATCGTTCCCTGTCACCGTGTCATAGCGACGAATGGAGCACTCGCCGGATATGGCGGAGGACAGCCCCGAAAAGAATTTTTACTGCGTTTGGAGAAGACTGCTTTGCAGATAACTCAACAGGACGAATTCCTGTTGGATTAGCTGCTAATCGGAACATATGCAGACACAACTAAAGAGTTCCGGAAACAGCCCCTCCGAACTCCAGAACTAATGGCGTAAGTCACCACGTGTCAGCAGGTTAATTCCACATCACCTATTTCCCAACGGTGCTGGATTGAGTGATACGCGATGAGACATCCCGGGCTAACCACAAGACGTGTTGGACAGAACCTTACGATCAGCTATTGTCGCACCAGTTTAAGCTTGGCTTCTAACGTATCAGCGAGCGTTCTAAATGCAATCAATACTACGCTTCAGGACTATCACGTTTGGTCTGATGCTTTTTGCAAGCCAACCCCGTGCAGACTCACTGGTAAGCGAAGAACAACTCTTACTGCCCATCCAGGTTGACTCACATATTGAGAAAATCGAAGCATTAATCGTTCGTCCCGTAAAGGAGGGTAAGTACCCCATTGCACTGATTGTTAACGGCTCGGCGGCAACATCTCCGTCCGCCGCACATGCCGATTGGCTTGCTCATATCGCTCACGACTTTGCGCACCGTGGCTGGCTTGCCGCATCTATTGTATGGCCCGGCTATGGTCGTTCGACCGGAAACTTCATGAATGAAGGGGGAACTTGCACCAATCCCAACGTGGCACGATTTCTCGATGCGCATGGCAGAGAGCTTGGCGCCGCATTGGCGGCTGTGCGTGAGCGTCCAGATGTAGATCCATCCTTGGCAGTAGGTGTTGGTATCTCTATCGGCGGAGCGTCAATGCTAGACCTCGCGGCTCAACCAAGTCACCCATTGACGGCGGTAGTTAACATCTCTGGCGGCGTTTACCACTACACAAATGTGGGCTCTGCGGACTCTAATTGCTCGTTATATCAAACTGATCTTGTGCGAAACCTCACGAAATTTGGCAAAGGCAACCCAACGCCAACGCTCTGGATTTACGCCGAGAATGATCCGTTTTTCAGCCCAGATCTTGTAGGTCGGATGATCGCGGGCTACCGCTCGGCGGGAGGTAATGCTGAACTGGCGCTGCTACCCCCATTCGGTAGGGATGGGCACTCGCTCTACAAACAAGAGGCCAATACCCTTTTAAAGCCTCATATCGAAGATTTTCTCAGGAGCAACCGGCTTCCTGCCATGGACGACAGCGCATTAATGCTGCTGCTTTCGAAGCTGGCGCCCGAAGACCGTGCGAGCGCTGAGGCTTATCTTCAGAGCGTTACCGAGAAAGCCATGGCCATGTCCAAGGAAAGTAGCAGCATTTACTGGTACTACGGCGCGCGCTCACTCAAGACAGCACGAAAGCAGGCGCTTAGCAATTGTCGCAAGGCAACTGGCAAGCCCTGCCAGCTCGTTGCGCAAAATATGGAGTTGATTGATGGCTGGCAAGATGTGGTTTCCCCATCGGAGAAATGAGAAGCTGCTTGGCGTATCGACCATATCGCACTGAGTAACCAACGCAAGCGGAGCGCGCAGGCTGGCACAGCCGAAGGCGTGAAGGATGGACGCCCGCAGGGCCGAGATACGGCGGGACGCGGGAGCTCGGTTCGCCACAGCCTGCCCGCGCACAGCGACTCGCCAACTGAAGTAAGTCAGTCAGATCTTGCGGCCCGACTCAGTAGCGCTAGAGAAGCCACCAACCCCACATCGGTAAACTCCCAAATTTTCCCACCAGGATAAGCAATCAAAATGGGGAGTGTATCGTAATGATAAATTGCGACTGCTGCTTTGCCAGCTCAGCGATACCTCCATTGCAGTGCGCCAGAGTAGTAGAGCACTGATCACAAGGTAGTCAGGCGATTAAGCTGCTCAACCGAAGGAAATCCCAGTGTCCGATAGCGACGTGGATAGCCCGCTTCTGTAGCCAGCAGATCGCCAAGCTCGGATTCAAGTTCACTCCAGGAGACGGTTTTGACTGTCGCTTCCCCACCCTCAACAGGTTCAACCAACGCGACGCGATCTGTCTTGGGCAACAGCGTCAGCACACCTTTTGTCCAGGCGCTCATCGATACCGTCTGGTTTGGTTGGTCAGCCATTTGGAAGAGGTTGTAGGAGGCGACGAAGATGTCGATGCCCTTTTCCAGATTGAGCTTGTCGAGCAACTCTTTCTGATTGGCATAATTACTCTGCAGCAGCAAATGCTCCAGTGTAACCAACCGACTGCTGACCCCTTCATCATCACAGTTAAACGGTATGATATCGCGACCTTCGTAGGTGTAAATATCGGTAGAGACAGCACGCCCCCTTTCAAGAGCCTGGAAAGCAAGCTCTACCATCTGACGAATTCCCTGTTCGTCCTTGTCTCCAGTGACCATCAGGACGTCTCGACTGGGCACCATGAACACTGGCCGACCTTTAACTGGCACGCGCTGAAGGACATCTGGCAACAACACCCTGCTGGTGTCGTACCCATCCGCCCACTCCCCAGCGTATAGGCCTGGAATAATCTCCCCGAAGGCTTCGTTTGTCGTATCACGCAGGTTCTCGATGGAGATCTTTACCGCCTCTTCCATCGTCACACCCCAATGTGCTTCGGGGCCATTGGTAAGGGCGGCAGTGGACTCGGGCGAATCGACAGCAAGCAGAATAACGCAGTCTCGGCCCAAAGGCTGTGAAACATAATCGTACTGCTTGTCGCCATTTTTACGGGCGTGTTCCAGTCGAATTTCTTCAAGCATGGCAAGGTTGCGAATCACCGGACGCAGCTGTGCTTTGACATTATCAAACACAGTCTCGGTTTTTCTACCCGCCTCTAACAGCGTCGATACGTATCCGGTCAGAACGGCGGATTTCTGTGCTTTGTCTGCATTTTGATAGTCGCGAAAGGCATTATGGAGATTGAAGTACGATCCATCCCCATGGCGGATGCGGAACTCGTTTTTCTCAAAATTCAGATTCTCGCTGAATCCAGCTTTACGAGTCGAATCCATAAATTTTTTGGCAAATGCTTCATCAGTTAGCGGTCGATTGAAAAATTTGTCGAGCAGGGAAAAAAGCATGTACAGAATCCTTTTTGTCAGCAGGCAATTGTAAACAGCGGGAATTGGGCAGGCTTAAACTTGTTCAGCGCTTGGGACGGCTGCTCTCCATATCGACAGCTATCAGACGAAATTGACGTTACGTAGCGGAAAACGAGCAGCGCCAATCATGTGCCTGATTGTAGTGGATGTGTGGATACTGCCCTCCTACGAGGCGGCAAAAAGCTCCAGACCTCTCACAAGCTTTGTTAACTATTCAGCCGGACTTTGGATGCGACGAAGCTCACTCCACGTAACGGAGCCAAAGATGCGTCCGACCGGAGATCGCCTGCGCAACTTTGGAAACACGTCCCTGTAGGTTTTCATCGCTAGTGTTATAGAGCGCACAGAAGTCTTTGGCTACGACGTTAGCAAGTGATGTATCAGGCGGTTCAGCACGAATGAAGCCGATGTAAGAAGCACCTACGCCCATCAACTCATAGCCATGCGCTTCTGAAAAATGACGCGCAACGGCAAAGTTTTTCGCGGGATCCAGATCCGAAGTGAAATAGCCATTCGGAAAAGCCGCGAGTGCCTGGCAGGACTGCTGAACGGGTACCAGGAGCGCTGAAAGAGGCTGCTCTAGAAGAGAGATAGGGTTGTTCTGGTAACCGATCCACTCCTGGAGGGCCTGCTGATCTAGCGTCAAACCATGAGTACAAGCATCCTCGAAAGACGTGGCTGCAACCAGGGTCATGAAATTGCGAAGACAGATTGCGAACTCCTCTTTTGTAGTCGGATAGCCTATGTATTCACCATTCTCAAAGCACTCTGGAGGCAAGCCCGCTATGTCCTGCTCCGATGCATCGTCCATCCCTAAATTATTGCGCACATGTCCCGAGGCGTAGCGGGCTTGGTGCAGATCATCGAGCGAGAACAGAGGTTTAAAGCCTGGATGCGCCTCAGCAATCTTACGACGAGCTTCGGTCAGATCGTCAAAGCTGGTAATCCCGCTCACGCCGTACTCATCGCATGTACCTACAGACGGATTATCACGCTTGCCGTTACCGCGAAATTCGATATCCATAAACCGTGGCCTGCTCCATTTTGGTACTGAATTGAGTGAGTAATCCTAAGCGTTTCAGGATCATCATTGAAGGTCTGCCGCCAAGCGACAATAAGTCTTCCTGCCATCACATAGCAGCGCGCTACGCTAACTTTGACGTTCGCACTTCGAGGTAATGTTGATGTCCGAAACTGGCCTACCATGCAATTTCTAATCGACTCAGGGAAGAACTGATGACTACAGATCCGTTATGTCTAGTCTTTGTGCCGGCTCTGGCGGCAGTGCTGCAAGCCGCCGAGGATAAAAAGGGCCAGCCGCTTACCGAGATTGAGGTGTGTGAAATCCGAGACAGATCCACCTGCATCGCTTTGCCTTTTAGCGCAGCCTTGGCAGTGGAAGAAGATCGTGGTTATCCAGACATCGTCGCGGAGGACTGCTGGAATGAATGGCAACGTCTACGCTCCCAGTGATTTGCGCCTGTACCAAAACAATGCAGCCCTTATGTGATCAGACAATCATCCGACTGTAAGCAACCGTTGCTCTCTGTCGGCCACGAGACGCTGATAGCACACCGAGTACCTCCCTATCTGCCAAAAGTGAGTCCCCCCCTCATGAACGAAGGTTGGCAAAACGACGACTATTTCATCATCTTCACGGAGGATGAGAGCTTAGCTGCCATGAAGGCCTACGGATTTGATCATCATCTTCCGGGGTACACGCTATTAGGTCTAAGAGGGTGGGACGACTTTATCGTCATCAACTCTTCCGGAGTAATGTTTACCATTCCGACGCTGCCACTCGATGCGTCCTATGCCGCGCCGTTTGCCCTTCCCCAGCAGATTTCCCTTGAGCCGGACGAGCGTTTCGCTGGCAAGATCAAGTGGTATACGAAGCCCTTAGTCTTTGGGGGCGACCCGGCGGACAAAACAAATTTTGCATGGATCACTCACGAGCAACATGCTGAACTTGTCATCTGGTGGAACGAACAGTGCAGGAGCGCCAAATCACAGAGCTAGTGCAATTTGCCCATAAAGCGGAAATCGCAACACATGCTCAAATGGCGTACTGAGGCACTCACGACTAGCCGAGACCCTATTTTTTTACCAGAGCTGCTGGGTGCTATCGATGAGTGTCCGTCTCCTCAGCCGGATAAAACTCGCCTTCCTTCCCCATCTTTTCCAGCCGTTCGCGCACCATCAACTCAACGTTGGCCACAGCAGCGTGATCGCCAAGGTTGACCACCTTTACGCAAAGACGTCGGACATTCTGATCGTGGGTGGCCGCGCTTGGATAAACCTTAACCCACCCTCCCCTGTCCAATACTGCCAGCTCAATAATCAGCACAGCACGGAAGAAAAGCACTGGCTTCAGACGCATTCCGGCACAGTTCACGATGGCGTGCTGCCTATGGAACGACTGACAGCTATCGGCCCAGAGTGTGTAAATACTTAGCAGGAGCGTGCGGTACTGAGGTAAAGCTAGTCTGTAAATCTCAAACCGAACGGATGCCGTCGAATAACAGGATCTTCTAGAACCAGTGTTCGTGCATTTTCGAAAGAAATTCAGGGGTAATCGGCAGACTGCATGCTGAACCGATCACCGAGTCTATCCCGCACTTCGGACACAGAGCGGTGTTATCTAGATCAACCCACTCAGTGATTTCTGAGGGCGAAAACACACCTAAGCAGTAAAAACAGCCACAGTGATCGCTTGCTTCAATTTGAGTTCGGTGATTTGTAGAAAATAGGTGCGCTGAAATCACATCCATGGGCAAGTCCTTAAACTCCAAAGTTACTAGCATTTCTTTCTTGCATCAGAGTACATCAAGAGCCGTCCAACGTTGCTACGATTGCCCAAAGTGATAACGCAGGATTGCCTATGAAACGTTTCATCCAAGGTGACCATCGCGGACAAAGCACTCTGCTTCCCGAAAGCCTTGACGACTACGTCAGTGATACCAATCCGGTTCGCGTAGTCGACGTATTTGTCGACGAACTCGACTTGGTCAATTTGAGGTTTGATCGCGCTATTCCTGCTGATACAGGCCGACCTGGTTATCACCCTGCGATCTTGCTGAAGATCTACATCTACGGCTATCTCAACCGAATTCAGTCGAGCCGGCGCTTGGAGCGAGAAGCCCAGCGCAACGTCGAATTGATGTGGCTAACCGGGCGTTTGATGCCGGACTTCAAGACCATCGCCAACTTCCGAAAAGACAACAGCAAGGCCATCCGAGGCGTCTGTCGTCAGTTCGTCGTGCTCTGTCAGCAGCTCGGATTGTTCGGAGAAAACCTGGTTGCCATCGACGGAAGTAAATTCAAGGCCGTCAACAATCGTGACCGCAACTTCACTAGCGCCAAACTAAAGCGGCGAATGGAAGAAATTGAATCGAGCATCAGCCGCTACCTGACCGCGCTTGATGCTGTTGATCGACAAGAATCCACAGCCTCCGAACCCAGCGCCGTGCGGTTGGAAGAGAAAATCGCCAAACTGAAGACGCAAATGAAAGAGCTTAAAGCAATTGAAACTCAGCTCAACGAATCACCGGATAAACAGGTCTCACTGACCGATCCAGACGCCCGCTCAATGATAACGCGCGGCACTGGAATCGTCGGTTACAACGTGCAGACAGCGGTCGATACCCAGCACCATTTGATCGTTGCCCATGAGGTTACCAACGTCGGTTCCGACCGCGATCAACTCAGCTCGATGGCCAAGCAGGCCCGCGAGGCTATGGCGTCAGATACCCTGTCGGTAGTGGCTGACCGAGGTTACTTCAAAGGCGAACAAATCCTGGCTTGTCACGATGCAGGTATCACCGCCTATGTGCCCAAGCCGATGACCTCTGGAGCCAAGGCTGAAGGGCGTTTCAATAACGATGCCTTCCTCTATGACACGGCAAAAAACGAATACATTTGTCCCGCTGGGGAGGCGTTGATCTGGCGCTTTTCCAGCGTTGAAAAAAGCCTGAAGTTGCACCGTTACTGGAGTTCTAACTGCCAGGGATGCGTGCTGAAATCGAAGTGCACACCGAGCAAGCAACGACGAGTTCGGCGATGGGAGCATGAAGCCGTATTGGAGGAAATGCAGAACAGGCTGAGCAACGCGCCGGACATGATGCGAGTCCTCAAGCGTACGGTCGAGCACCCCTTCGGGACACTCAAACAATGGATGGGCGCCACACATTTCCTGACCAGAAAGCTGGCCGGGGTAAGTGCGGAGATGAGCTTGAACGTCCTCGCCTACAACTTTAAGCGAGTCATGAAAATTCTCGGTACCAGCGGTTTAATGAAGGCGCTGTCGGCCTGAAGAGGTCTGTATTTTGGCCACCCAGCGGCGCTAAGGGCACCCAGGCCCTCGTTATGATCCGTAGGACTTGTTCTGAACAATTACTCGGCTAACAACCTTCGGCACTGCCCGCCGACAGTGCATTAGCGCGTTTTTACACACTCTGGGCCAGAAGCGGTCATTCCACCTGCCTGCCAAATTAGGGCGTTTCAGACTTCGGCGCGCGCTCGCAGTGCGTCGTAAACGTGCGACTACACTCTGTGTAGTGAGCACCTTAAAGGACAGCACATGGACATCACCATTCAGCGCAAGAAAGGAATATTTGACAGCGCCTATGGCCAGGCTATCCCGCTGGCAGTTTTGTTTGATGGAACGTTCGTGGGCCGCCTGGAAACGGGTGAAACATTATCTTTGAAACTTCCGGACGCTTGCGGGACGTTGCAAGTCGGTATGCTTGACCCCAGAAACTCGCCTTACATTGGAAGCGCGTCTGGTGAGGTCTATCGACCAGCAATGCACAGAGGGTTACCCCCGGACAAGCCGTTCAGTCTTTTTCGGTAAAGAATCGGAAATGGGTGTTCTTTGACGTGCTGGGTTTGGCGGGCTCAGCGCCGTTCAACCGCTGGGTACTGGCGCTTGAGACAGATCAACTTTAGGAAGCTTCTGAAAGGCTTCAATCGGCCAAAACTGGTCGACTCGCTCTGGCTTTTTTGCCGCTTTCAAGCACTGGTGTTAGTCAGATTGGGGTAGCCATTGTCCTCACCTTTAACCTATCGAAAGGCAAAAAATCTGGTCATTGCTATCTAAGTAATACATCCCTTCTAGGACGCCAACCATCGGCGTGAGCCCGAGCAATGGTTCAGACTTAAATGTGATAGGGAAAGAAATCCGTTTCGCTTCATCTGAGGCTTCATCACAGGAGGGTTTAACAATTCCTCCCCAGAACGAGACAGCTGTGCCGTCATTGAGGAACAGCGTGGGTTGTCGATGGCCAATATGTTCAACCAGACTCCAGTGCACGTACCCCAGATAGCGAGTGCCATCGGCATCGCAAAATTCGGCTCGCACGATCATCGCCAAGCCTACTTCCTCAACACAAGGTCGGACTGTGCATTCATCCTCAACGGACTCGTCCATCGGAAAGCACCATACCCCAACATCGTGCAGATCGCTCGCTGTCAGTTCCCAAATCTGCTTGTCGCGCACCTCACGCCTCCTTGTAGTTTTATTCAGATTCTGCACAGTACAGGGTGCCAGCTTTGTCCTTCAACGAGCTAAGGAAGTCAGGGCTGTTGATCTGGTTTAAGCGTTCGGCTTGAAGCAGGCGCTACGACGATAGACGTGATACCACTGGAGTATCATCATTCTCTGTGACACCGCCGCACTGCATTGAAGGACTTCGCGATGCATCAAGTTATCAGCGCCGCTTACTACCGACCTGGATTCGCCAGGAGCGCTTGCGCATGGTTAATGATTGACGGCATTGGAATTGAGCAATGGCTGTCCACTCATCTCGAATGGTCAGACGTCGTAAGCCTTGGTCTTTCTCTGATCTGGCTTATCGACGAAGACGAAGACGCTCTTGCGAACCGTCGCATCATCCCGGCGGAGGATGGAAGCTCCACAATCGTGCCGTTGCTGGTCTGTAGCGATGACATGAATTTCGACTGTATCGTCTTGGTTACCTAGCAGGTAATCGAGGCTGACACCGTACACTGGCGGCGCTTCGGTCGAAGTATTTCGGACAAACTGGAAGTTGGACTCGACAAAATGGATCGCCGAGAGCAAGCCGGTAAGCTTCGCATTGGAGGCCTTCCAAAACGCATTGGAGCAGTTCACTCAGTTGTCGAAGACGAAGCCAGACAACCATTGCGATGCCCCCTTAAGCCCTCAATAGCCTAGCTTACGTTGCATCATTTTTATCGCTATCAGGCCCACTACCACGTTGAAATGTTGCGAGCACGTAGCCCGAATTCACAGTGGGTATACATGCTTCCAGAGGACACGCTGGAGCAGCCATCCTAGTAGAATTCGTCGAGCTGATTACCGCCCCCTTTGAGATGTTCTATGAGCTCTGAATTAACTGAAGAAGAAATGCGTCGTGCCCTATTCGGTACGCCTCAGCCCGAAGACCAGGTGTCTGCGCCTCAAGTACAGGAGCCTGAGCCAGAAATGGTACCTACAAAGCCAGCAGAAGCTCCCCAAGTGAAGAAGAAAGTGGCGAAAGCATTTACGCCAAGGCTGAGGGTCACGTTACGTGTTGGAAACGAGTTTGAAGGGAAAATGATCGAATTGATTCACGAGGCTGATACGTTGAGCTCGTTGCTTGCTGAGCAAGAGGCTGTGAAGGCTGCTAGGAAGAAGTACAAGTACGTGGATGTCGTATCGGTTAAATCGATGTAGACGACGCCACTGGGCCGATGAGCTCTCTATCTCTAACGAGCGCGCCCCTTGGCTCTGCGCTATATCTGCATCAACTGGGTGGTGTTGTCGACGAACAGCCCGTCACTTGGGGGTAAGTCTGGCAAACCTGCATTATTTTGTTTTTGGGCTCAAAGCCATGATCAATCATGCAACGCTGCACTTCTGCAGTGCGCCCGATGCTTGCGACGTCCAGATTCGACCCAAGTGGCTTCGCATAGCCGCACGCATACATCACCGGCAAGGCTTCACTATCATTTGCTACCTGGACTGAGAAATGGAGTGATGCTCCCGCTTTACGCCATGAGACCTGCATACGTTCATCCCGGCCTGAATTTGGTTTTATTGGATGGAAGGCTTCGTCCTCTACAAACGGCAACGCTTCGAGCTGCGACAAACTGAGCGGACGGCCCTGCCTTTCCTCGACGCAGGCAGGCATGTTCTTCATTATTTCACAGTATTCAAAGCCGTCTTTACGGGCAAAACCGAGACGTTGCATGCACTGAAAGTGAATTATCTCTTCGTTTATTGGGAAACGGTTTAGTGGCCCTGCCACAGGGTCACCACATTCTGCCATTGCGGCTTTAACGCCCTCGACGGAGGTAGAAGCGCGTTTCCATTGGGTGAAAGACGCTGGTGGCGGGCAGCCGGTGAGTAAAAATACCGATGAGATCATGACTGGGATGGTAATGATCTGAGATTTGCTGAACATATTTTGTCCTTAATTTATGTCAGGCCACCCGAATGGTGTCCAACTCTTCGGGGCGAATAATTCCACCATATGACTCCCACGGTACGAGCCGCTACCTGGGCGGTCGCAGGTATGCCGGGTGTAAAAACTGGTGGTTGATCTAAGCGATGTCCGTTCTTGATTAAAGCTGACAAGAACTACCCATGGGCAGGCAGGACAACGCTCCAGTTGCCGTCCATCAACATCTACAGCCAATGGGATGTACGACTCAGGTTGATCATTCATCGACGTCTGACGCCCCTGCGAGCGGCTCGACTAATTCTGGGCCCTGATTACGAACACTACCCACAGCCTTGCTCACCTTATACCAATGAAAATCGGTAGCAGGCCGGCAGTGTTCCATCGCGATTTCCCGCGCGCGTTCAGGGGAAGTATCTGAGGCGATCCATTCGCGGGCGTGCTCAGGAGCCAAAACCAGCGGTTTCCGATCATGGATATCTACCATCCCTTGATCACTGGAGGCGGTGATGATGACGAAGCCGTCGCAAGGATCTGGCTCCAGGCCCTGGTGAACCTCAGCTAAACCAGCTAAGAACATCGGAGCCTGCTCTTTCAGGGTTATGAAGTAAGGCTGCTTCTTCTTTGGATCAGCCGGATCTTTGACCCACTCAAACCACCCGTTTGCCGGTGCAAGGACGCGACCGTTTGGCCAGAGATGACTGAAGAATTTCCCGCTCATGACTGTTTCAACCCTGGCGTTTATCGGATCAGGGCGCTTTCCTTTCGCCCAAAATGGCGACCATCCCCATTTCACCTTATCAATGCTCAGCTTTTCATCTACGGGCCGAATAATTTCCACGCGGGTTGAGGGTGCGACGTTGTATCGCTCCACTGGCCAAAGATCGTAGCCGTTGATCACAAGCTGCTCTGGCGCGAGCTCCTTCAGATAATGATCCATCGATTCGTAGATCGAGTAGCGTCCGCACATGCTGTCACCCGTCGAATAGTGATGCTTATGAGATTGACCGCAAGCGAAGCAAATCGTTAACTGTATATACGTACAGTCTAAAACTTTAAGGCTTGCATCATGAGCATCACCATCCTCGGCCCACTCGCTACTGGCGGTAAGAAGCTGCCCCTTTATTCATCCAAGGTGCCAGCGGGCTTCCCCTCCCCTGCGGCTGATCACATCGAAAAGCACATCTCCCTTGATGAGCTGTTCGATATTCGAGCCCCGCACGTGTACCTGGTGAGAATCGATGGGGATAGCATGCAGGGCGCAGGAATCTATTCAGGGGATCTGGTGGTCGTTGATCGGAGCATCGATGCGGTCAGCGGCGACATAGTCATCGCAGCGCTGAACTCGGAGCCATTCTGCAAGCGCCTGCTTCTGCGTGAGAACGCCGTGATGCTTGTATCGGAGAACCCAAAATATCCGGCAAGGCATGTCATGGAGGGCGATGAGCTGGTGATCTGGGGTGTGGTGAAATACAGCGTGCGCGATCATGACAACACGTGAACCTGTATTTGCCCTGATTGACTGCAACTCGTTCTATGCGAGCTGCGAGCGAGTGTTCAGACCCGACCTAGCCAAGACACCCATCGTGGTGCTGTCCAACAACGACGGCTGTGTGATTGCGCGCAGCTACGACGCCAAACCTTTTGCGAAAATGGGCCAGCCATACTTCCAGATCAAAGACCATCTACGCCGGCATGGAATCGTGGCCTTCAGCAGTAATTACGCGCTCTATGGCGACATGAGTGAGCGCGTCATGACGATCATCGAATCGATGGTGCCAGCGTTAGAGGTTTACAGCATTGATGAGGCGTTCGCCGATCTCACGGGCCTCCCAGGTGATGTGTCTGCTTTTGGACGGCACGTGCGCACCACCCTGCTCAAGCGCACGGGAATTCCAGTCGGGGTGGGTATTGCCCGCACCAAGACCCTAGCGAAGCTCGCAAATCATACCGCCAAGCGCCTGTTAGATATCACCGGTGGTGTGGTCGATCTCTGCGATCCGTTCAAACGCGACTGGACGCTGCGCAACACCGATGTCGGCGAAGTCTGGGGCATTGGCAAGCGCATGAAGGCCCACCTGGAAACGATGGGCATCAAGACCGCAATGGACTTGGCGAAGGCCGACCCGTCGATGCTTCGCCAGAAATTCAGCCTCGTGATCGAAAAGACGGCACGGGAGCTCGCTGGCACCCCATGTCTGGAACTGGGCGAAGCTGACCCACCCAAGCAAGAGATTTGCTGTAGCAGGATGTTCGGCAGCAGGCTGATGCAGATCGAGCCGATCAAGGAGGCCGTCGCCACCTACACGCAACGCGCGGCGGAAAAGCTCAGAGCGCAAAACTCGCTGTGCAAGAAGATCCGCGTGAGTATCAGGACGGGCATGTTCAATCCCGAAGAAGCGAAGTACGCGAACGGCGCACTCGTCGAACTCCCTTACCCGACAAACGACGTTCGACTCATGACCAAGGCTGCGACCGAAGCCGTCAATCGCCTCTTCCAACCGGGCTTTAAATACAGCAAGGCAGAGGTTTTGCTGATGGATTTGCGACAGCCTGGCGAATTCACTGATGACCTGTTTGCGCAGTCCCAGCCCGTGATGGCGGACAAGGTCATGAGCGTCCTGGATGAGATCAATGGCCGGTGGGGAAAGGGAGTCGTCCGGTTGGCTAGCGTGCCTGCGGCGCCTGAATGGGCGATGCGTCGAGACCTAATGAGCCAAAGCTACACGACGAAGGTAGATCAGTTGTGGACGGTCAAGGCTAGGTAGCAGGCTGGCAAAAGCTTACGCTCATATGCACAGCGGGATATCGTGACCGCTGCTTACAGTTATGAGCAGCCGTTGCGGGCAGCCCCAAGAACGGAAACAGTCAGCCGCAAATTGAAAGCATCGCTCGTTGGAGAAGCTAGTCGGAATATCAGCACGGAGAGCTTCTAGCTAAACCCAATGAGATGAAAAGGTCTTGGTGGATCTCGGACTGGCAGTCTTTGCCCCATCATGAGAGGCAGAAAACGCCCGTAGCCCGAGGAATTCAACCTCCGTCGGCGCGATCTGACAGCGTATGCCACGCTTGGCGCCAATCGAAAAAATGCAGATACTGCCAATAAGCCAGCCGAACCTCATGGAGCACTTGATGGCACGGAAGCAAAAAAGCAGCCTTGGCATTTCGACCGTCGTGACCTTGATACTGATATTGGTCGTGGCCATCGCAGCTGCTCCATCTAATCTGCGGTTCACGGTTGCTTTTTTGGTCGGGATCGCTGGCATCATCTGGCTGATCAAGAAGTCTTCCGTAGAGTCACTGAAGCGCCCTACTCGCTTGAAAACGAATATCCTTGCCGACTCAATAGGTCAGACCGCCTCCTTGTCAAATCACGAGCAAAAATCTGAAATCAGCCTTGATGTGATCAGCGGACACTGCTCTGACTCAGATTTCCATACGATCAGGGCTGGCTCGCCTGAGCAGCAATTCACGATCCCCAAGCCTAAAAATCTATCCTCGAAAGCGCGATGGATTGGAAATGACGAAACCATCAATGTCGGTGGTAAGGCTCTGACGGTTCGCATGGTCTATTTTGCTGAGAAAACAGATCGCACATTCAACCATGAGCCCTCGCTGATTGACGGGCAACTGCCCGTGCAAATTACGCACGTGGATCTTACTGAAAAGCTCACCGGCTACTGGCCGAGTTACAGCGGAATTTCTCCTGCAGCACGACGTGGGTACCTGCAATGGCTGTCCGAGGGCCGCTGTGCCCCCAGTGTGGATATAGGGTATGTCTTCATCTTCTTTTACGGCCTCGAGCGTCGGGTAATCGTTGATTCAATTACAGATGAGGCCGCGCGCTCGGAACTGCCGACCATCGCTGATGAGATTGGGCGTCTCAAAAACCTCTACGGGGACAACTCATCGTTTCGAAACTACGCGTCGAATCTGCTCAACCACATACAGCTCATGGATGTGGAACCGCAGATGTACTTGAATGCACCGCCTCGATTTGAGTCGAATGGCTTTGAACTGCCGATTGCGCTACGACTGGCATTAGGCCAAATGGCTCTGGACAAACATCCCTTGAACGCGGCGTGGGCAATGGCATGGGTACATTCAGACCCTAACATCAGCCGCCGCACTGCCGTGAGCAGATGCGCGGATCAGTTTGCTTCACTGTTCGCGGCCCAATATTCCGCCCGCTATCCGAACGGCCTTGTGCTTACCCAAAATAAGACTCTACTAAAGATCGCCTATCGTTCCGCCTCTTCCCGCTTAAGCGCTCCCGAAATTGCGTTGGGTGATATACCGGATGTTTCCGCTACGTCAGCAACGCGCAACAAGCTGCAAGCTATAGTGGATGAATGCACGATAGTGCTCGACCCATACAGCAGATACCTGGGTCGAAACCCTGAGGGAGCCTCAAATCTGGAGGGTATTCTGCAACTGCCGGTTGCCCTATGGCCGGCAGCGGCGAAGGATGTAATCGCTGAATTGCAACTCCAAGTCGGTGATGAGCAGTTGGTCATGACTTTCGGGGATCTGGCAGGGCGCTTTGGATCTTCAGGAGCTTTGCCTCGCGGAACAACCGTAGCCTTGGCAAGAGCCCTCGAATCTTTGAATATCGGCTTTGAGCCAGATGTACTATCCGGTAGCCGTACTCCCAAAAATTCGGACACGATCGTTTTGTTCGCGACGGGTGACGATGATGGAAGCCTGCGGACAACTTCGGACTATCACGCTGCTGTGGTAACACTGGATTTGGCAAGCGCTGTTGCGGCCATAGATGGTGAAAGCTCAAGCGATGAGATGACCCAGCTAGGGCGGCATATCGATTCCTGGAGTCATCTTTGCGTATCTCATCGGAAACGGCTCAAAGCCCACCTGCAAATCCAAACTCTGCAGCCGCCTACTCTGGCGAGTCTAAAGAAAAAGTTAAGCCCTCTGAATGCCGATGCCAAACGCACCATAGCTGGATTCCTCGTTCATCTCGCTCAAGCTGACGGACACGTTTCGCCTCAGGAAGTCAGGCTGCTGGAACGTGTATATAAAACACTTGAGCTGGATCCACAGATGCTTTACGGGGACTTACACGGCGCGGCCATCAACCCTCCTAGGGACTTGTCCTCTACGCCCGCACTTGGTGCCGAATCTAGTCCTAACCAGGCCGGTGGTACGCCAAGCATTAATGACGCTTCCCGAGGCTTCAATTTGGACATGGACAAAATTGCGCAGCTTCAACGCGAAACGGCAGCGGTGTCAGCACTGCTGGCAGAGGTGTTCAATGATGAGTCTCCTGAACCACCTATCGTAAAAGTGAGTATCCGGGATCAGCCAACTGATCATGCGGCTACGGTACATGGGCTCGACACAGAACACTCAGCGTTTCTACGAATGATCGTGTCACGCCGACAATGGAGCCGCCAAGAGCTGGAAGATGTTGCCACAGATATGGAGCTCATGCTCGACGGCGCGCTTGAGCACATCAACGACATGGCGTTTGAGCGGTTCGACATGCCCGTCTCTGAGGGGGATGACCCCATCGAGATCAACCCGGATATCCTGGAAGAGTTAGCCCTATGAGCGCGATACGCCCAAAGGATCGCGATGCGGTCATTCAGTCGTTGCGAGCCGGTGTAGTCCCTCGTGCGGGCCAGCATCTTATCCAGGTGGGTCGAGCGGGTGAGCTCGACGCCCTTCTCAAAGATATAGATCGACTCGCTGACGGCGGCTCCGCCTTCAGGATCGTTGTAGGCGAATATGGGGCTGGGAAAACCTTTTTCCTCAACCTTGTGCGGGGCATTGCGATGGAGCGAAAGCTGGTCACGATGCACGCCGATTTAAACCCAGACCGCCGGCTGCATGCCTCAGGCGGACAAGCACGCTCCCTCTATGCAGAGCTTGCTAAAAACACGTCCACCCGGACGAAACCGGATGGTGGCGCGCTGCAGGGTATCGTTGAAAAATTCATTTCTCAGGCAAAATCGGAAGCGAAAACTCGGGCCGTCGAGAGTGAAGTCGTCATTCAGGAATTCTTGGCCGATCTCACTGAGATGGTGAACGGCTACGACTTTGCTGACGTCATTGCCAAGTATTGCCAAGGGTTTGAACAAGGCAACGAGCAGCTCAAGGCGGACGCCATCCGATGGCTTCGAGGCGAGTTCACTACCAGGACAGATGCACGTGCGGCGCTCGGTGTCCGAACCATCATTGATGACGCATCGGTCTACGATCAGTTGAAGTTGCTGTCGCGGTTTGTACGCCTGGCGGGGTTTAGCGGCCTCATGATTTGCCTGGACGAGCTCGTGAATCTATACAAGCTCGCTAACACTCAAGCACGCAACGCCAACTACGAGCAGATCTTGCGGATTCTGAATGACTCCTTGCAAGGCTCGACCGAGGGCCTTGGTTTTGTCCTAGGCGGTACGCCTGAGTTTCTGATGGACACCCGGCGCGGACTGTACAGCTACCCCGCGTTGCAATCTCGGCTTGCCGAAAACACATTTGCCAAATCTGGATTGATCGACCTGTCGGGGCCGGTCATCCGCTTAAGCAGCCTGACTCCAGAAGACTTCTACGTACTGCTTCAAAAGCTGCGTAACGTTTATGCCTACGGTGACCCGGGCAAATACCTGATGCCTGATGAGGCAATCCCTGCGTTCATGGCGCACTGTAACCAACGGTTGGGTGAAGCCTACTTCCGCACTCCACGCACAACCATCACGGCCTTCATCAATCTGCTCGCAGTGCTGGAGCAGAACCCTGGAGCGGACTGGCGTGCATTGGTAGGCGCCGTTCAGGTTGCCCAGGATGATGGTGGCAAGCATGATTTAAGCATCGAGGCGGACGATGAGCTCACAAGTTTCAAACTCTGAATCCTCGTCTTTCGAGCGCCTGCACCCCGACGTTCAGCAGTGGGTCTGGGCCCAGGGATGGACAGCATTGAGGGACGCTCAGGAATGGGCAATTTCCGCGCTGGTCGATGCTGATCGGGATGTGATTATCGCCGCCTCAACAGCTGCCGGGAAAACTGAGGCCGCATTCCTGCCTATCCTCACTAACCTGATGGAGCACCAAGACCCAGCTGGGGCCGTCCTCTATATCAGCCCACTAAAGGCACTCATCAACGATCAATGGGATAGGCTTGGCCAACTCTGCGAGCAACTGGATCTTCCCGTCGTCGCCTGGCACGGGGATGTGTCTGCCAGCAAAAAACACAAGTTTCTCAAGTCTCCTAAGGGTGTGTTGCTGATCACCCCAGAGTCGCTAGAGGCGCTGTTCGTCAACAGAGGTTCAAGCCTGATGGGGCTGTTCCAGTACCTGCGTTACATCGTCATCGACGAGCTGCATGCCTTCATTGGCAGCGAGCGTGGCAAGCAGCTCCAGTCATTAATGCAGCGAGTCGAGCTTGTAGCCGGAAAAACCCTGCCGAGAGTCGGCTTGTCCGCCACGCTGGGAGACATGTCGCTGGCGAGCGAGTTTCTCAGGCCCGGGCATCCAGAACGGGTGCAGGTGATTGAGTCGAAATCATCTGGCCAGAATCTTCAGGTGCAAGTGCGCGGCTATATGATGCCGCCGATGCAAAAGTTGCGTGCTGTCGAAGTACCAAATCACGACCCTGACCAGAACCCTGACGAAGAAGAGAAAGAAGACGAGTCCGGCTCCAGGCATGCCATCGCCGCACACATGTACAAGGTGCTGCGCGGCAGTAACAACTTGGTTTTCCCAAACAGTCGGCAGGAGGTGGAGTGGTACGCAGACCGCCTGCGTCGCCTGTGTGAAGTCAGCGGTATGCCCAACGAATTCCTGCCTCATCACGGCAGCCTTTCGAAAGACCTTCGAGAAGACACGGAGCGTGCGCTCAAAGCAGGCACACCGCCAGCAACCGCCGTGTGCACCACCACCCTGGAGCTTGGCATAGACATCGGCAACATCAAGACAGTTGTCCAGATAGGTTCGCCTCCATCGGTTGCAAGCCTGCGCCAACGCCTGGGAAGGTCAGGCCGCCGCAACGACGAACCTGCCACGCTCCGAGCCTACTGTCAGGAACGAGAGCTAACTGACCAATCGCTGTTGTCAGACCTGCTACGCCAGAACCTCGTCCAAACCATCGCGATGATCAGGTTGCTGATTGGCAACTGGTTCGAGCCACCTAGGGCTGAGGGTTTACACGCTTCAACTCTGGTGCAACAGATTCTGTCAGTGATTGCACAGCAAGGAGGCGCCAGCGCTGCTCAACTGTGGGGTGGTCTTGTTGGAAGCGGGACATTCAAAAGTATTTCCAAGACTGATTTCTTCTCCCTACTGAAAGGTCTCGGCGAGAAGAAATTGATTGTGCAAGACAGCTCAGGTTTGTTGCTTCCAGGGGAACTCGGGGAACGGCTGATCAACCACTACGAGTTCTACAGTGCTTTCACCAGCGACGAAGAGTTCAGACTGGTACGAGAAGGTAAGCCGCTTGGATCAATACCGGTAAGCCGACCTTTGATGAAGGGCCAGCGGATTATCTTTGGTGGTCGCCGCTGGCGGGTACTGGATGTTGATATCGAAAAAAAGGTGATTGTGGTCACTGCCGCGAAGGGTGGCCAGCCACCCCAGTTCGACGGAATGGGCGCTATGGTGCACGACCAGGTCAGAGGGGAAATGCGCGCGGTGCTAACCGAAACAGCCCCCTGCCCGTTCATTGATAGCAAAGCGCAGGAATTGCTCAGAGAAGCCCGAAAGTCATTCTCATCACTCGGACTGGCAGACAACTTCACCTATGGGTCTGACTCGAAAACTCATCTAGTGACTTGGCGTGGTGACCAAACCAATGACGCTCTGGTACTCATGTTCAATCATGTAGGAATGAGTTGTGAGAGCTCAGGCCTTGCGTTGTCCATCGGAGGGTCACAAAAAAATGTCGCTGACGCCCTCGCTAAGATCGCTGAGCTAGACCCTGACGACATCGAAGCCTTACTAGAAGGAGTCGAGAATCTCATCAGGGAAAAATGGGATTGGACGCTCCCCCGCTCACTACTCATGAAATCCTATGCGTCATCTCAGTTGAATTTCAAAGGAGCGGTGGAGTTTGCAAAGTTCTTCACTACTCGGTGGCTACCCAGTGGAGGCGCCTTTGAAAGCACTACCGTCCATTGACACTGAGTTCACGTAGCCGAGTTCGTGTCCGCGCGTGAATTCAGAATACTGTCGTCAGCAAGGGCGAAACCTGTCGATCAGGCCAATGAGGTTCAGCCGTCTGATCAAAATGCACTCCGCGTCATGGAGCATTGACCGGAGCGTGGCTCATCTACCCGCAAGCGGAGCGCGTAGGCCTTCGGCCGAAGACGTGAGGATGGAAGCCCGGCAGGGCCGAGACGCGTAGTGGCTCGGTTTACAACAGCCGTCCGCGAAAGCGGCACGCCACGCCAGTTATATCAGTCGGATCCTTCGGCTTTATTCAGTACTGCTACCGTCGTGGGTCGAACACAGCGTGCTAACCCACTGCCCTCCGACAAGGCTGCCAGGAGCACCGCACCTCTCACAAGTTTTCAGCAAAAGCCCCGCTGCCAAATCAACTGCTCCACGGCAGTACGCATCACCACCAGCAAAAAGAAATGAAGCTCGCCAAATTTAGATTTGATTTGGGCGACAGTCACCGGCGTGACGTCAGGATGCCGCGTTAGATGCGACTACAAGGTAACGCAAAAAACCAAGAGAAGACCGCCCCAACCTGGATCACAGTAGATCTCATCGACTCTGGGATCCGAGAAAAGCTGCGGATAACGCGCTCTGAACTCTTCAATCTTGATTTCGGGTAGAGCCTTTTCGTTTGGAGGAATATCGCTCATGTCGGACTCAGCAAGGTAGCTATGATAGCGGTTCTGCCGTTTGCAAATAACTGAGCAGACTCTCGCTCCCACCATCTCGGCGGAATGTGACAAGCACATACCTGCTGCCCGCCTCATCTGATAAGACCCAATAACCCCCTTCCTTCTGAGCCATCACCACAACACCGGTTTGGATAACCCGGCCGTCTTCTAACCTTCCGTGAGGGTCGTCCCCTTGATGTCCGAATACGACTCCAACACATGTCCGAGACTTGATGAACGCTTCAGTGAGGTATGCAGTAACCGGTTCAGCGAAGCCTTGGGAAATGGCTCCGGCTATGCACTGGAGATCAAAGTCAGAATGCTGTTTGCTGTGAAAATCTACATCGATGGAGCCGGGCATTAAGTGTCCTTACCAGATGGACTGACCACTGCTATACGCGATCAGAAAAAAGAGAAAATCGTTTTGAGGCTCGCCGTTTGGCGTCGACCGGGGCCGACCAACACATACACGGTGCTCTTCGTCTCAGCCAGGATGCTGCCGTCGAACGATGTGCACATACTCGACCGCACCCAATCACCAGGCTGAAAGCGACCACGGCTATCTTCTATGACTCGATGGGCAAAGACCACCAATGGAAGATGCCCGGCGGTCTGAATCTTGGCCAGATCATCAGCGGATACGTCTGCTTGGAAAAGAGTCCATTGCTCGACCACGCAATAAGCTTTCATGGGAAAGCGCTCGGACACAAGTGCACAAGCCTCGTTCAGGCTCAGCGATACACCGTCTATAAAAGTATGGTCATCATTCAACAACTCGTTACCATCCGCGGTAGCCATTTCCGCTGCTCCTTTGACCAGTCAGTGCACGCCTTGCCCAGCGCTGCGATCGTAAAGGATTCGCATATTGGTCAATGTCGCCACATCCAGGCCGGAACGATACGAGTCGTGGTAAATCGAGCCACCCTCAACCGTCACTACACAGACGGCGTCACCATCTGAATCTTGCCCCAGGGCCAAGCTCTCTACCTTCTCCATCCGCCAAGCGTCGCCACCATTCATGTTGGCTGGGGTGACAATCTGAATCTCTTTGACGAAGACTTCATCGTCTTGTGACTGGAGCACTTGCAGAAGCTTGGGCTCGTCATTCACCATCAACTCAAACTCTTGTGCCCTGCCCTTCACGATCATTTTTACAGTGAGGTGGAACCAGTGCTTCCTGAGCATCCTGGAAACTGCATGCCAGTGCGCAAGGCCCTCCCCGAAAACTCCTGGGACGCCTGCCAAATCATTATCGTCTGTTCTAAACATCGGGTTCTCGTTGAATCCATCGCGACGGCGATGCTTTGAGGTTTGAGGGCAAGGGTCAGTGCGCCACGGCTCAATATCGCGGGATAGCTGGCGCTGAAGCTGGTCGTAATTGGCGAATAATACACTAAATTGACGTTTATTCGCACTGGTCAATTGTGGCTATATCCTGACTTTTGGGCAAGTCATGGAATTGAGAACCGCATTTGCAGGAGTGCTTCGTGCGCTCCGCGTAATACGACGTGCAAAGTACGCCGACGTCTCGGATGCCACCCACCGGCGAAAGGTAAGTGCGCTAGAAAATGCCCAGACGAGCATCACCCTTGAGCAATTTGCAGATCTGGCGGAGTCGCTTGGGATCAGTCCGGTGGCGATGCTTAGCTTGTGCATTGCTCACCAAGAGGGAAAGCAGCCTCTTGAAGTAATGCGTGAAGCTGAGGTCGAGGTATCAGATTTTCACGCTGGTGGAGGAATGGAAGCGCTCAGCGAGCAATTTGATGGGAATGGCTCGCTTATAAAGCGGGGTCGGGGTAAGCCGTTGAATGCTGAGAATGAGAGAGCCGTGCTAGATCTTAAGGCGGTCGGCGCGACTCAGCAGCAGGCAGCAGCACAGTTGGGATTAGCATTGTCGTCTGTACGAGAGTACTGGAAAAAAAACAGGGAATGATCCAGTTTGCACTGGAACCGATCAAATGCGTCTACGCATAAATATGCCTAATTTTTTCTTTGCTACGAGCGACTTTTTTGTAAACGCTCGGTGAACCCAAACCAAGGCACTCACCTGAACCATGAGCCTGTGCTCCCCATTCTATTTCTGAAGTCAGATCTGATTATGCGACTAGACGCGAGAGTCGAGAAAGGTGTGGCCCTGCCAACAGCATCGGCAAATCAGAAACCCGTCGCCGGCCTCGCCTCACTGGTCGAGTTCAATGTGTGCATGGCACCGCCACGCGTCGGACAGGAACACAGTGTCAACACTCCCAGACTAAATTCCTGAGCGAGCCGTCCATTTTCGCAAGGTGGATTACGGGGCTATTCCGATGCAACGAATCAGTGCGCAGCAGGTTTAATGCTCCAACGTCCGAGCCGTCCGCTGTGCCTAAGTCGCGGCCTTGATTCATGATGCCGGCGGTTTGCGCGCGAAAACTCATATTTGATTTGACGTCGTACATATTGAACGAAGACTTTTTATTGTCGATGAGCAACAGATAAATCAGCCCTGGGTGGTGCAAAATCCATTAGCGTATTCAACCGAGCGGTTGATTCTTTGGAGTAGAAGATTGTTGGAAGTCCGTATGGGACTATAGAGATGACCGAGGTGACTGGCATTTAAATCGTAGAAACTTTTCATGAGGCGATTGGCTAAGAGGCCCAATTTAGCGGATGGAAATTTCCGGATGACGCGAAGAGGGCCAAAACTGTCGAAATCCCCCCTGGCAAGTCTTGGTGACGCCAAAACCGACGCCGTGTGCCTATTCAAATCACATTGATCTGCTTGCCACAACCAGAAACCGTAAGGATTCAATGTATTGATCAAGGATGGCTTAGATATATCATCACACCCTTCCTTGAATTGGAGAGAGTAAGTTAGGATCTCCAAGGTAATCAAGTCCACATGTAAGACAACAACAAAGTGATGATACGAAAAGGTACCAGGGCGATGCACTAGACATCCCGGCACCCAAGTGAGTGTACTGATCTTACGCATCGTAACGAATCCGAATCAATTTAGGGATCTCCATCGATCTTAAGTTTAGGTATGACGTTTCATAAAGCTTAAGTTCAGAAAAAAGCAAGCTCAGAACTCCTGATGTCTTGTCGAGTATTAACCATATCGCGTCAGTGCTCCAAGGCGAAAAATAACCTTCATGAAGAGTCTTCCGCGCTTGTTCACTGGTAATCCAGCCCAAAATAATAGCGCTAAAATAAAGAGCGTACAGCCGAGCCAAGGAAGTGCTTCGATAGATTTCCTGGTAGAAATCGCCGTGAACCCCCAGGCCCGCATACGGGTCGCTGCCACCCCAATGATGAAATGCGATTTTGGGATAGCCGTGATGGAGCGCAGGACTCATCATGGCCCTCATTAATGTCACCATGAACATCTGAACATTGAAACTCTGTCCAGATTTGGACGCGAGTCTAGTCAGTTTGTGCAAGCGCTGTTGTGCTTTTAGCGCCAGACTATTCCTCATCCTCCAGACGTCACAGATGGCATCGCAGTTTTCCTTAAACTTAGGGTCATCCCAGTAGGACACAAATGCCTGAATTGTGTAATCGTCATGATTTATAAAAAAAATCGAAGAGTCGTGCAGTGGAATATGATGTAAATCACAGAATGGCTTGGTTAGGTAGCACCACTGAACCTTACTGATCGGAGTGCCTACCTGTTCGAAGGACGCCATAAAGCATTGCGAACAAAACGCCCTTCTGAACTGGGCCGGTATGGTCGGTCGACTGAATTCAGGAAATCGCTTACTTAACCAATCCTGAGAGATATTGAATGTTTTTTTGAATAACTCAACATAAACATTTTCATTCAATAGATCACGATCTTCAAACCGTTCAGCCCAGAGTTCCATTGAGTCGCGATTTTTGATCTCGCCTTCCGGCGAACTGAATCGCACATGGGAGATAATAGGTATTTGAGAGTTCACTCTCCACATCCATGAAGATAGCGTTTCGTCTGCTAGGGGTTCCGGCACTACGGGCTTTGTCGATTTCACTGGTGCTATTCCTTTGTTGGAAGGTAAATATTTGGCGACGCTGTCATTTGCATAGCGTAATTTGGCGAACTCTGTGCTCGAGGTATGTCAGCCGAACGCTTCATATTCAACGGCATGACGAAGGTCTGACACATGATAAAGCGACCCAGAAGTGGTTGGTTTTTTTGTAAAATCAGACATCTTCTCGTTGAAACTGCTGGACGCCTTCAAAAGTTCTGAGCAATAAATGGTTTCACACGCATAAATAATGCGGTCGATAGGCATATCTTGCTCACGTTTGAAGAGTTGAGACATGCAGGGAAATTGAACGCAAGTATCGAATTGCCCATTGCACCAGTCGTAAAATCTTTGAACAACGTCTTTTACATCGGCTGCCGATATTATTCCAGACACTGGAACAACCATGCTTTTGACGCGCCTTACCCGGCAGTAATCACCGAGCAGCCTCTTGTTCCTCGTAGACATAATAATCTTGAATTCACTTGGACACCGTGCAAGCTGTTGGAGCTGGTCAAAGAGAACCTCATGCGTATCGTTTTGGTTAGAAATGATATCCAAATCGTCGAAAATAATAATTTTTCGCGCGGCCCGACGGAATTGCATCAAGCTGTTCGGTACGTATGTGTGGCTCCGGAAATTGCTATATGGAAAAAGAGCGTGAAGTACTTGGCCAATCATGTTTAGCCGTTTTGAATAAAGACGCGGCGTCACAAAAATAACCTGGCTACGGTATTTCGAAGCGAACTCTTCAAGTATTGAGCTGATTCCTACCCCTGCCGCCCCCCGCAACATCAGAAAAATGGCTTCATCGGAATTGGCTACTCTGTCCAAAGCCTCGATAACCTCTCTGCGTTCAGGCCAGAGATACTGGAAGCCGTGGAGGCCTTCCAGTACTGCGCGGGCGATCTGGCGTTTTTTTAAAAGTGACAGATCATGCTTCATCTTATGCAGACTGCTCATCTTCTTCCGGGGGCATCTCTGCGCCACGAAGTGCATAGTTAAAATTCGCCATGATCTCATCGATGTTATCAAGGTGAAGGTGGTTGATGTGTTCGGTACCATCAATGATGCTGGCCATCGCCGATGCCTGCAGAATTTTCACGACGTTGTCGGTGATACCCTGCCCTTTTTTCATGATTTTCAGGAAGAGCACTTGATCTTGGAAGTTGGTTTTTTTCTTCAGTGGCAAATGGTGGATATAGCTGGACACAAAGTTGCGAAACTCTGGGCCATTTTCCCACCCATTGAGGGCCACCACGGGATATCGACGTTCAAGCTGAGGATCCTGCCGAAGTACACGCGCTGCATCTGGAACCCCGAACGCAAACACTGAGAGGCCGTAGGTGGAGCCAGACAAATTCTTCAGAAGCGAAAGATTGATGCGCTGCTGAAGCTCGGTTAATGTTAGTGCATCATGAATTTCATCAATAACGATAGCGCGAATATTTTCAGTCCTGATGATGTATTGAAGTTCAGGAGTAATGTTATGGCCTTGCCGCGCCCTTCGCCCTACCCCCAAACCAAGTTCGCCCAGGATAAGATCCTTTAGTGAGTAGCCATTAGGGCTTTGGTGCATGGTCACGAAGATCATTTTGTTTTCGTTCGTCGCATTCCGGGCCTTCATCTCACCAATCAAGGCAGTTTTGCCTCCTCCTCCAGGAGATGTAACGAGCATACTGGGTGCGTTGATCTTGTTCCGCATCTTCATTGCCATTTCCATCCTTAGTATGATTTTCTGAGCGTTAGGATGGTGCACCCAGAAATCGTTGGAACAGGTGATAAGACGAACATCGTCTGACTCATTGAAGTGAATTTGAGACGCAGGGTGTACGTGCGAGTAATCTGTCATGGGAGTTCACAAAAGTGTGAGCGCATGAATGCCTTCAGGCTGATGTCTAAATAAGAGACAACAAAGACAAGCCCATGCGCTCAGGTTAAGTACAATATAGGCGTTTAATTAGTTGCTATCGTAAAAAGTCGGAGGCTGGTTGTAGTCAACATCTTCGGTCTTTTTGAAGAAACCGCCAATATCAAAAATATTCGACTTCTTAGATGACTTGCCGGTTTGATTTGCCTTGCCGGTAGTGCTGGGTGTGTTCGGCGCAACACGGCTCAGTGTGCTGTCACCTTCTGATTTTTTGCCGTGTAAACCTGCTTGTTTTTTATAGTCAGTTTTTCCTTTTACCGTTTTCCTCCTGCGCTTTTCCTGAGTAGTTAATTTTACTTCCTTATTTTTTTGCTTGGTAATTTCACCATAAGACTGCGCTCCTTCCTTCGTCATGGTGCCATCTCGATCTCCCTTTTGCTGGCGCTGCCAACGGTATGTCTCATAGTCCGAACTCCTACAGAAACTATTGCGCACACAAGGAATCCTCTCGAAAATCTCGCCAAGTTTTACGTAAATGAAACTCAAATCGTGTGGATCATACTTAACTGTCACCTCGTCGCGAACCATGTCCTTAAGTAAGCGACCGTAATAAAATCTGCGAAAAATCTCAATACCTCCCGGCACGACTTTCTTATTAGAGACTTCTGGGTAAAACCGGTATTTGAAGTCTTCATACTGGGACGTTTCCAAAACCCGACTGTTCGGTTTTTTAGAAAAGTGACCCTCCCATGCTTGCGCGGGAGTCTTATTTAGCTCCGAGTGTTTCGTCTGATGGTAGGCGTGTAGGGCATAGGCCAGCATACGGCGCAGCCCAGTTAGCCCTATTGCAGACTTCTTGTTACTTTTCAGATGCTTACCCTGCTGAGCATTGGAGCCTGTGGTGCCTGGCAGCGGATGGATCGTGTGGATCATCAACTTTCCAATCAGACTTTCAATATGGCCACCTTGGTGTTTTTCGGGAATATCTCGATGCTCAACGTCAATGCCAAAGTCCTTGGCGTTTAGGACGAATACGTCAGATATGAACTCCTTTGCATTATCAGTGTGGATGACTTCCGCCAATCCGTAGTAGGGAAGCAAGTGTTCTGGGAGTCCTAGGCTTTTCAGAAACTCCGCTTTGGGCAAGGCGCAGTTTTCCATAAGCATTGCAACAGATACAGCGCTTGGCGGAAGTAATGAGACGTAAAAACCAAGTATCACACGTGTATGCAAATCAACCGCTATACTTATGTAAGGACGTCCCAAGACGACATTTCTGTCTTCCTCATCCACTACCATAAGATCGACAACAGTGTGGTCGATCTGAACCCACTCCAACGGTCTCTTAGTAGCTTTATAACCGGGCTTTGCCCCATACCTTTGCTTGTTTTGGTCTCCTGTGTGAGTCATCTCGTAAAGAAGCGACTCTGTTTTGGCCTTTATCCAAGTCGAGACGGTATGGTAACTCGGCCTAAGCGTCCGCCGATTATCGGCTTGGGTTTGACAATGTTTCCATACCGCAGCGATGGTCTTGTGGCTAGGGTAATGTTCCTCGAACATCTCCTCTATTAACTTCAGTGTCTCAGGATCTGTCACTGTCAGGCCTGGCTTTCTCCCTGTCACATTCGATACCAGTGCCCTGTAACTTTTAGCTCCCGTCATGTATTTAAGTAGCTTGTAAAAGCGAGACTTCTTGATGCAAAGAATCTCCATAGCTACATCAGCACTAATTGTTCCTGTCAAATAGTCCTTGAGAATTTCGTATCGCCTAACCGCCTCCTCATGCCGTCTTATTTCGGCGATAGTACTGGTTGAATCTAGCTTCAGATTATAAGTTCCCAAAATATGTCCAGGAAGATCTGTCAATTACCATTCCTCTAATATGTGGTCAGATCTATGGTTTCTATTTTTTTTACGAGATATTCGCCAAACCTTAGATCGACCACTTTCGATTTTTTAAAGAGCGGGTTGTAACCGTCCAACTATTGGATGGCGAGCAGTAAACCCAAATCCATTTTGAAGGTCAAGAGCGCCTCTTGGCACTGTCAATACATGTAAACTAAATTTTTTCCCAAGCTTCACTTGGCACACTAAATCGCTGGAAGCCCCAAGTACCGGGCGCTCTAGAATTTTCGAATATTTTTTATTCCTAAAAAACACCCATAACTTTATGGTTATATTGGCAGCCGATTAGGACTTCCAGTTAGTCATTTGAACTCAATGATGTTATTTAACGTCAAGACCTATCGAAAATTCAGATGCAAAAAACTTTGAAATGCTAAAAAAAGCTAACTGCTAAATATTTATAGATATATTGCCACTTTCCCCTTGTTTCTTTTGGAGAACGGGGACGGATAATATATGAGTATTGACAGAAATCTTGGCAACCAAGTGCTCTGAGTGGCGCATGCGGAGACACAGGAGAGGTGGAGGCAGGGGTTAGCTAGATTTTTTGCAGGACGCTTAGAGTGGTTTGAATTAATGAGTGGCAACTCACGAATTGGGCCTAAATAAACAAGCGGAAAATCATGATTTATTTTGTTTCTTGAATGGAAAAACCGTGATGGATTCCACTCATTTCTTTAAGAGGAGGGTTTGGAGTAGGAATTGCTGCGTTTTAAGGGTTTTCCACTCAAATCACGATTGGCGCATCATGGGTGTGTTCCCGGAACGCTTACGTACTCGGCACCGTGAATCCGGCTTCACGTCGCGGACTTCACCCTTAATTTCATGCAGCCACTGGATGTAACTCAGGTATCGCCATGATAGCGCTCGAAGCGTTTAAGGGAGAAAGACGAGAGATCCAAGTCGGTCGAACCGCGTATGCACCACTGTGCAAACGCCTCGCCCAACGCGGCGGAATGTTTGAAGCCGTGACCGGAGCAGGCGGACACCACCAAGGTGTGCTGCCACGACGGATGCTCATCGATAATGAAATGGCGATCCGGCGTCACGGTGTAGGCGCAGACAGCAGACTTGACCACGTTCGAGGTCACACCGACGATGCGGCCGCGCACCTGGTGCTCATACATGTCCCGCTCTTCCGCCGACGAGACCGTACGATCCATTGTTTGCGGCAACGAAGTAGTGTGGTATTGCGCGGTGGCGATTTTCAAGCTGCCCTCGCCGTGTAATGCGGGAAAGCCGTAGTTGATTTTGTCGTCGCCACGGCCGTGAGTGAGGATAAACGTCGGTGAGTGATCCACCCACTCGGCGCCCTTCTCCAGCCCGAACCAGAACAGCTTCTGCCGGTAGACGCTGAGCAGGCTGTCAAACGGCTCGCCCAGCAAACCGCCGCTCCAGTTGCCGGCGCTAATCACAAGCTTGTTTGCAAAGAGCGTGCGCAGATTCGTAGTGACATGGACTCCCTGCTCATTCGAGCTAATCCCTGTGACGGTTTCGCCTTTGTAGAGGATTGCTCCGTGTTGCTCGGCCAACTTGAGCTGCACATCAATGCAACGTTCAGGACGTACAAAACCTCCACCTGGCTCGAAATAGCCGATGGCAGTGTCGTGGACGTTGGCAAATTGTGGAAAGCGCTGGCGAATCTGTTCGGCGGATAAAACGTCGTGCTCGATGCCATAGGCCTGTGCTAGGCCGATGGTGCGCAATGTGAAGTCGGTTTTATCGTTGGGGTCAAACTCGGGACTCGAAGTCAGAACCAATAGACCCGACTGTTCGAACAGCGACTCCCCTGACAATTGCTCAAGCTCGCGCCAGATGCGGTGGGAATTGCGCACAATGGGAACGTACTGCGCGCCCTCACCCACCGAAAGCCGGGTAATACGCGTATCGCCATGGCTGGAGCCCAGGTTGTGAGGTGGGTGATGGCGGTCGATACCCACAACATTCGCACCCGCCTTCGCCAACTGATACACCGTAGCGGCCCCCATGGCCCCCAATCCCAGTACCACTACATCACACCGCTCGGACATCAACGCTCACCTATCAAAAAGAAGCCAGTTGAAAGTGAAGCCGATTAAGAATCAACGACTAAAAGAGCATATGCATATTATCAACCGAGCATCACCGGCCGCTCTGCTGCTGCAATACTAGGCAGTGCTGAGTCCAAACACGCGCCTCTCCCGGCAACACAGGAGAGGCCGCCTGCCTGCATACCGCTGAGCTATCAGAGGAATAGAAAAAACAACATCATAATGATGGCACTGTCTGATACCGTGCACATAAACACAGCCACTCCGAGGATTGTCATGGGCGCAGGCGCTCCTATTCCGCCGAATGAAATTGAACGGCTTAAAGAGGTCGCGAAATTTTGTCCAGCTGACAGCGAGTACGATACTGTCTTCGATAAAATCGTCGAGATGGCTTCTGCTTACTTCAACGCACCCATAGCGCTGATCTCGATCGTCGATGAGCATCAGCAATGGTTCAAGGCGCGCGTAGGGCTTAAAGAGACGCAGACACCACGAGAAGTGTCCTTCTGCGCTTACTCGACGCTGGATAACGCCCCGCTGGAGGTATTGGACGCGACGCTTGATCCCCGTTTTAAAGACAATTCCCTGGTAACGGGGCCTCCGTATATTCGTTATTACACAGGCACCCCACTGATTACCGAAGAGGGTTTTACGCTGGGAAGCCTGTGCATCATTGATACAGTCTCACGCGCCGCTATGAGTGAGCGTGATAGCGCGATGCTCAGCGGTTTTGCTGAACTGGTGATGATGCGCATCCACAGCACGCGCGCTCGAAACTTCGTCGACCAACCCACAGGGTTATTTAATCGACTCCGGTTTGAGGAGGATATACGCCAAGCGCTCAAGACCCACAGCGCGTGCCAAGCGTATGCGGTTGACATCATCTCGCCAAAGTTCCTCAACGATATCGTGAAGGCGCTGGGTTACAGCTTTGCCACGGACTTGGTCCTGGCAATCAAAGCGCGCCTACAAAAGCTATTACCGCCACAGTGTCTACTTTATAAAATTAGCCCGACGCGGTTTGGTTTTCTCCTTGAGGAGGATCAAACGGCCGAGCACATTTGTGAAAACATCCTCAAGGACTTCAAAAAGCCTGTCGAATGCCACGCCATCCCCATACTCATGCAAGTCGGGATTGGCGTCCTGCCTATTCATAGCTCAGGTCTCCAGCAAGACTGGCTTCGCCTGGTGGTCAGCGCTGCGGATGAGGCGCGTGACCGCAGGCTGGGATGGTCGCGCTATGAACCCCATTTTGATGCGGCTCAACAACGCGCGTTCATGTTGTTGAGTTCGTTGCCGGAGGCGGTCAGCGCCGACAAACAGTTCAGCCTGGTGTACCAGCCAAAAATCAAACTGCCCTCAGGATGGTGTCATTCAGTAGAAGCACTATTGCGTTGGACACATCCTTTACTGGGGCCCATCAGCCCTGCTGAATTCATACCCTTGGCTGAAAAAACCGCACTCATACCCTCTGTTGGATTGTGGGTGCTCAACGCAATCATCCGGCAAGCGGTTATTTGGAAAGCGCAAGGTGTGCGCCTGCGGATAGCGATGAACATTACCGTCAGCGATCTTGAAAGCGCCGAATTCGTCGACGCGATGATCCATGAGATTCAACAGCACGGCCTGGACCCCGCTGGCTTTGAACTTGAGTTTACCGAAAGCATGCTCATGACCAACCCTGAAGAAGTCATCCGGCAACTGGAGCGTGTCCGTAAGTTTGGCGTAGAGGTTGCTGTTGATGACTTTGGCACCGGCTACAGCAACTGGGCTTATTTGAAGGAGCTCCCGGCTAATACCGTCAAGCTTGACCAATCTCTGATCAGTGGGCTGGGCAGCAATCAAAATGACAAGCAACTGGTTAAAACCCTGATCGGACTGGCTAAGGGGCTCGGCTACCGGGTGGTTGCAGAAGGCGTAGAAAATCAAGAAATCCTGGACCTGTTAATTCAGTGGGGATGTTCCGAAGCACAGGGTTATTTGATAGCCAAGCCTATGAGCGCCGAGGCATTAGAAGCCTGGATGGCACAAGGAGTCGATGGAGGTCGGGGCCCGTAGAATGACTGCCGGGGACGCGCAAGCAAGGACTCTATAGATCGCGGACACCACCTGCATCGTTGCGTCTTCGATCGTGCCTTCATTACGGCATACAACCCAACCCTGATCTGCAATCGCTCGCTCGAATGCCTGGGTACACGCGCTATGTTCTTCCAGCTTATGGATCACCGTGCTGCTCAGCCCACGCCGTCGCGCAGCTGCCCTCGCCCATGAAATCTCAGGGGCGGTGACAATCCCGACATGCAGGTCTGGCACTCGCACGTTTCGATCAATGTTCAACTGCAGGATCTCTGCAAACGGAATTATCCGGCGAAACGCGGCATCCGACGGGTACCAGCGATCGATCAGGATGATGCTGCCTGGTGGCTGTTTAGCCAGCACCTGCCGGGAAATCCAGGCACGGCTGTCAGCAAAGCGTTCACACACCCGCAACTCCAGCTCTCGGGAGGGACTTCTGACGAGCTGGTTAACAAGCGCCATTGTTCCCTCCCGGTAGGGATCACTTTTTCTCTCGCAAAGCCGGATCACCTTTTTGTTGTCTGCCCTCAGTGCTTTCGTAACGGCCTCCAACAGCGTGGTTTTGCCGGTGCCCTTGGGCCCATCCAGAGAAACAAACAGCGGACGATTCATTCTTCACTTAACAATTGATATACCGTTTTTTTGCCCTGTCCGGACGCTGGAACCGCTCAGTGCGACTACGCGAAGGCCCTTATGAACAGAAAGTGATGAACACTCTACCCTTGTTTCGGCTCACGGGTCCCAAATCCACGCTGACAACCGCTGATGAGCATCGGTTATCGCCCATCAGTCATGCGTGAGTAAGGTACCAGCGCCAGTCCTGCTCCCCGACCTCAGCGTTGAATTGACGGAACTCGCGCCATTTGATCGCCAGATACACCTTTAGGAATTCGGCGCTCAGCGCCTCGCGTGCCCACGTTGAATCCTGCAAAGCCTGCAACGCGGTCAGCCAGTCGGTGGGTAGAAAATCGGTCGCCTGCTCATAGCCATTTCCCACGATCGCCGGGCCGGGATCGCTTTGATGGGTGATGCCGTAGTGAATCCCCGCCAGTAATGCGGCGGCGGCAAGATACGGGTTGGCGTCGGCCCCGCAAATGCGGTGTTCGATATGTCGACTTAGTGCAGGGCCGCCGGGCACGCGGAACGACACCGTACGATTGTTGACGCCCCAACTTTTGGCCAACGGCGCGTAACTGCCGGTCTGGAACCGGCGATATGAATTGGCATGGGGGCAAAATATCGCCAGTGAGTCAAACAAGGTCGCCATCATCCCGCCAATTGAGTGACGCAACAGTGGCGTACCCTGTGGGTCTTCGCTCGCATACAGGTTGTTACCCTCCTCGTCGGCCAGGCTGACGTGCAAATGCATGCCACTCCCGGCCTGGCAACTGAACGGCTTGGCCATGAAGCACGCTTGTAGCCCATGTTTGTTGGCGACACCTTTGACCAGGCGTTTGTAGCGTACGCCTTCATCAATAGCCTGGAGTGCGTCGAAACGATGTTCCAGGGTCAACTCGACTTGGCCTGGAGCGTACTCGGAGATGGCTGTGCGTACGGGCAGGCCTTGTAGCGCGCACGCAGCGTAGAGGTCATCAAGAAAAGGTTGCAGCTGTTCTAACTCGTATAGGCCATAAACCTGCGGTGCCTGGGGACGGACGCCGTTGGTCTGCAGCGCTGGCTGCGGCCGACCGTTGGCATCGCGTTGCTGGTCCAGCAAGTAAAACTCCAGTTCAACGGCCATTACCGGATGGAAACCATCGGCTTTGAGTCGGTCAATGGCATGCACCAGTACGTGTCGCGGGTCGGCCGGTGCGGCGGGAATACCTTGGGTCGGGTGCATGCTCACCTGCACCTGACCGGTGGGGTTGGTGCGCCAGGGTTGCAGGGTCAGGCTTCCCGCCAAGGGGTATGTCCAACAATCGGCATCGGCGACATCCCAGACCAGGCCTGTGTCTTCGACGTCTTCACCCTGCACGGTCAAGGCGAGAATGGAGCTTGGCAGCGGCCGACCGTTTGCGTAGATCGCAAGCAGTTCGTCGCGATGCAGCAGCTTTCCTCGCGGAACACCATTCGCATCAATAAGGAACAACTCGATGCTCAGCACTTCAGGGTGGGCGGCCAGATAAATTTCGGCCTCTTTTTTATCAGCAAATTGCATATCAAACCTCTCGGCGCTTATTCAAGCGACTGGACAGTATTCAAGAACAATGGAACTTATGAAGAGATAACCCGCGCTCCAGGTAGGGCAAGCAGCGTGGTCAGCGCGTTATCCAACTCACCGATCAGCCTGTCGACATCCCCTTCACTTGTTTGCGGACAGCACAGGGTCATGTTGTGAAAAGGCGTGATCAGGATCCCGCGATTGATCAGATAGAGGTGCAGCGCCATTTGAAGGCTGTCATGAAAAGCCGCCTCGGCTTGCGCACCTGTTCTTGGCGGTGTGGCACAGAATTGAAATTCACAACGAGCCCCCAACTCGGTTACCGACCAGTTCAATTGGTGCCGCTTGAACAACGCTCGAAATCCCTGGGCCAGTCTTGAGGCCAGGGGCAACATGTGCTGGTACGCAGACTCGGTCATGACCTCTTCGAGACTGACGCGCATGCAGCGCATCGCCAGTGCGTTGGCGGACAAGGTGGTGCCCATGCCACTGTGGCCATGCCCGCCGCTCTCTTCGCTGATGCTTTTCTGCGCATCGTGCATGGCCAACGCAACGTGCTCGGTCATGCCAAAGACTGCGCAAGGCATGCCACCGGCGATGGGTTTCCCCACTACGAAAAAGTCGGGCTTCAAATCCCATTGGCGCGTGCATCCACCGATGCCGGTAGAAATAGTGTGGGTCTCATCAATGACCAACAGGCTGCCGTATTTTCGCGTCAGCTCGCGGCACTGTTGCATGAACCCCGGATCGGGCAGGACCATGCCTATATTGGTCATCGCCGGCTCGCACATCAGCGCGCACACGTCGCCCTGAGCTAAAGCAGCCTCCAGTGCAGCAACATCGTTGAAGGGAATGGATCGACTGTATTGGGTCAAGTCGTAGGCTTGCCCCACCAGGCCCGGACGGTGCACGGTCTTGCCCTCTCGGTACCGGACCATCACGTCATCCACGGTGCCGTGATAACAGCCGTCGAACACCAGTAGAACATTGCGCTGGGTGATAGCGCGCGCCCAGCGCAGCACATAACGATTGGCGTCGGTAGCGTTGGCGGTAACTTGCCAATAAGGCAGCTCAAACCGCTGGGCCAGCAACTCTGCGCAGACCACCGCATCTTCGCCGGGCAGCATCGTGGTCAAGCCATTGTTCGCCTGCTCGGCTATGGCGCGGGCGATAGGATCAGGTGAATGGCCAAACATCGTGCCGGTGTCGCCGAGGCAAAAGTCTATGTAGTCATGACCGTCGACGTCAGTGAAGCGGGCACCTTTGGCACGCTGGACAAAGAGCGGCGAAGGCATCGACCAATCGCTCATCCAGTGCATGGGCACACCGTTGAACAGCGCCGCCTTGGCACGCTTGGCCAGCGCCATCGACGTTGGGTTGTTTTCTATAAACCGGGCACGCTCGGCTGCGGTAAAGGCAGCAATCGCTGATTCACAAACTCCACTGTTCGACATGATTAGAACCCTTTATTAAGTATCACATTAGTTAAACTTCATCGCCGTATAGATAAGCCACACTCCATCATTCTCCAGGTGCAGCATCAGCTCCCGAATATTGGGTGAAGATCGCTCCGCAAACTTATAACGTGGGCGTTGGCTTTAACTATTTACATTGCCGGCTGACATATAGCCTTGATATACCGCGCAGATATTCATTCAAACGTCATTAACCGGAGTGAGGGGCTTTATTCTCGACCAGGCAATTACCGCCATCGACCACGATAACTTCACCGGTGATGTAACTGGATTCTGGAGACGCCAGAAATGCAACCGCCGCCGCCACCTCGTGGGGACTGCCCGCCCGCCCGATCGGGGTAAAGCGCCCCGCCTCTGCTTCAACCGGTGTGGTTGAGCCCGTGGTGATCCATCCGGGCGCCACGCTGTTGACGGTAATCCCGTGCTTGGCGACTTCAAGTGCCAGTCCCATGTTCATGCCCACCATCGCGGCTTTGGCAGCGCTATAAGCGGCTTCGCCGGGGTTGCTCCCGCGGGTGCCCGTGGTGGAACTGATATTGACAATGCGCCCGTAATTTCGCGCCCTCATACCGGGCAAAACAGCCCGCGTCAGAAGAAAAGCGGTGGTTAAGTTTCTGGCCAGTGAAAGATTCCACTCATGCAGTTCCATGCTCGCCAATTCCGAGAAAACCTCAGGGCTGCCTTGCATGGCCATGCCGGCATTATTCACCAGAATATCGACCCGCCCCCAGACCGACACCGCCCAGAGGCCGAATTCACGCACCTGATGTTCATCGATGAGGTCAACCGCCCTGCCCTCAATTTCAAACCCTTCTGCGAGCAGCTCTTTAACGCGTTCCTCGATGCGGCGGCTACTGGCGGTGATGATCAATCTCGCACCCGCTGCACCTAGCCTGCGAGCGATCGCCATGCCAATACCCGCTTCACTGCCGGCACCACTGACAAGTGCCACGTGCCCCCTCAAATCAGTATTTAACATGGTGTTCCCCACGTACTTAATTTGGAATAGAAGTGGAAATTAGGCTAATAAACCTGATAAATAAAGACGATCATCATCAGAAAATCTGACAACTGCCATGGCGTTCACCAGTGAGTCACTGAAAGTTTTCCTTGCGGTTGTCGACAGCGGCTCCTTCTCTGCCGCCGCACGCAAATTGGGGCGGGTACCCTCGGCCATCAACATGGCGGTGTCGCAGCTTGAAGCCGAGCTGGATTTATTGCTTTTTGACCGATCAACCCGCAAAGCCATTCCTACGGCAGCCGCCAAAGCACTTGAGCCCCAGGCACGACAGGTCGCCAGCCAGTTAAACCTGCTGGACGCCCATGCGCTCCAGCTTCATCAGGGGTTGGAGGAGCGCTTGGTCCTTGCGATGGCGCCGGAGTTGCAGACAGGCGTATGGAATCGTCCGCTGTCCATTATCGCCAGGGAGTTTCCCACGCTTGAAATCGAGATTCGCTCCGCGTCCCATCCGGAGGCGATGCGCATGCTCCATGAAGGGCGGGTGCAATTGGCCCTTGGATTTGAACGACCAGGGCTTGACGAGCGGGAGACGTTTCTTGAAGCGGGGAGCCAATTGTTGGTAGCCGTTGCCTCTCCGGATCATCCTGCGGCCGCCGGCAAGAAAAGCCCCTTGAGTGAAGAGCAACTGGTCAACGTCCGGCAGATCATCGTGGCTACTGGAGGGCCTACAGACTCTGATCCACGTGTTGTGCTGTCACGGCGGATTTGGCACAGCGACAATTACCTGGCAACGCTGGATCTGGTCCAGCAAGGATTGGGCTGGGCTTATCTTCCACAGTCGTTGGTACAACCTCTGATCAGTTCGGGCGCATTGACGGAGGTGGTGTTTGACAACATGCCGAGTCAGATGCGGCTATGGGTCGATATCATCTGGGTAAAGAACCGTCCCCTGGGGCTGGCAGCGAGTCGCTACCTGAGCCTGATGCGCAAGATTGTCGAGGACGAGCCGCGGCGTGTTTGAGAAAAAACCAGCCGTATGGCTCATTGAGGCCACTGCTCAAGCAGTATCGAGACGAATTTTTCCGCCGCCGGCGAAAGCGATGCTCCCCGGCGGTAAACCAAGCCCAAGGAGCGGTTCACAACCGGCTCGATCAACGGGACGCTGACCAAGGTTGGATGATCTTCAGCCGGCATGGCCAGGCTCGGCATCGCCGAAACCCCAAGGCCGGCCTCCACCAGGCCCAGCGAAGTCGAGAGGTGCTGGACTTCGTAGAACCATTGCGGCCGCCAACTCAAGCCCGACAACGCGTGATCGAGCAGCATGCGGTTGCCGCTCAGGCGCCCTACCCCGATAAGACGGTAATCGCTCAATTCGGACCAGGTGACCGAACTGCGTCCAGCCAACTCATGATCACGCCGGCACGCCAATACGAAAGGCTCGCTGACCAGGGGCACGAACTCAATGTCCGGATGCTGCCCACTCATCATGTTGATCCCGAAGTCGGCCTCCCCCCGCAGCACCGCTTCAAGCCCCTCATTGGCGCTCAAGTCCAGCAGGCGGATGCGGATTTTTGGGTAGCGCTCGTTGTACAGGCGAATGACTGATGGCAGGAAATAGAAAGCCGCAGTAGGGATACACGCCAAGGTTACCCGGCCAATCTGGCGTTCGGCCAGCTCACGGATATTGAGAATCGACTCATCGAAGTCATCCAGCAACCGACGTGCCTTTGGAAGAAAGTCACGACCGACACTCGTGAGGCTGACCTTACGCGTGGTGCGATCCAGCAACGAGGTGCCCAACCCCTCTTCCAGTTTTTTAATTCGGCGACTGAGTGCCGGTTGAGACAGGTGCAAGGCATCGGCTGCTTCGTGAAAACTGCCAAGTTCAGCGATTTTCACGAAGGATCGAATGTCATTCAGCTCATATTCCATGTCTTATCTCACCCGCACAAGGCGTCAAAAGGAAACTCAGCGTAAATTTATCATTCGCAAAACGCAATAATCTCTTCAATATTTGCATTTGAAACATTTTTTAAAGCTTGAGACTCTTGCTCCAAGAACATCAATTACACCGATTGATCAACAAGAGTCAGTATCATGCAAAGAATTCCCTGTGTGCTGATGCGCGGCGGCACCTCGAAAGGTCCGGTTTTTCTCGACTGGGATTTGCCCGCCGCCGTTGAGGCCCGTGACGAACTGCTGCTCAACCTGATGGGCTCCGGTCATGAACTGGAGATCGACGGCATCGGCGGTGGCAGCCCGCAAACCAGCAAGGTTGCGATTGTCAGCCCTTCGCTGCACCCGGATGCGGACGTTGATTACCTGTTCGTTCAAGTGATGGTTTCACAACGCAGGGTCGACAGCGCACCCAACTGCGGCAACATGCTGTGCGCGGTGGGCCCGTTCGCCGTCGAGCAGGGTCTGGTCAAAGGCACCCCGGAGCGCACCCGTGTGCGCATTCGCAACCTAAATACCGGCACCTTTATTCACTCCGACGTGTACACGCCGGATGGCAAAGTCAGTTACGAGGGCGATACCGCCATTGATGGCGTGCCCGGTACGGCGGCGCCGGTGCAACTGACGTTCCTCGACGCAGCCGGCAGCAAGACAGGCAAGCTCTTTCCCACCGGTAACACGCAGGACGTGATCGATGGCATTGCGGTGACCTGTATCGACATGGCAATGCCCATGGTGCTTGTCGAAGCCAGCCAACTGGGCAAGCGTGGCGATGAGAGCCCGGCGGAACTGGACGCCGATAAGGAATTCCTGCGACGCCTTGAGACGCTGCGGCTGCAGGCCGGCCTGGCCATGGGCCTGGGCGATGTCAGCGACAAAGTGATTCCCAAGCCGGTACTGGTTTCGCCCGGGAAAGCGGGGGGCACGCTCCAGGTTCGTTACTTCATGCCGCACAACTGCCACCGCGCGCTCGCCATTACGGGCTCGATTGGTTTGGCCACTGCGTGTGTGATCGAAGGCAGCATCGTCGCGCAGATGCTCGGCGGGATCAGTACGCCGCGCCTAGAAGCGGTGCGTATCGAACACCCGAGCGGCGGGATTGATGTCGTATTGTCCTACACCGGCGTCAACGGTGAGACAATTCAGGCTTCAGTCGTACGCACCGCCCGCAGGCTTTTCTCCGGCTACGTCTACGCCACTGACTCGCAGCGCCTTGCCGGATAAATTCCGATAGTCGTTGGCATTTTTGCATCCGCACAATTCTAAAAATGGGTGATGCCATGAAAGTTGTTAAATCGCTCTACTTCCAGATCCTCTGCGCCGTGGCGCTCGGCATCGTGGTCGGGCATTTCTGGGCCCAGCAGGCCATTGCACTCAAGCCCCTGGGTGACGCGTTCATCAAACTGATCAAGATGATGATTGCGCCCGTGGTGTTCTGCACCATCGTCACCGGCATCGCAGGGATGAGCGACAAGCGCTCCCTCGGGCGCCTGCTGGGCAAAACCATGCTGTTGTTCTTCGTCCTCACGGTGATCAGCCTGGTGATTGGCCTGGTCGCGGTGTACGTGTTCCAGCCGGGCGCCGGCATGAACATCGATCCCAGCCAGCTGAGCACCAAAGGATTGGCCCAGTACACGGAGTCGGCCGCAAAGCTTGGGGTGGTGGAGTTTTTCATGCACATCATTCCCGAGACGTTTATCGGCGCCTTCAGTAAAGGTGAAGTGTTGCCGGTGCTGTTTATCGCGGTGTTGTCCGGCTTTGCCTTGTCGTCGCTGGGCGAGCGTGGCAAACCGGTACTCGACGTGCTCGAATCCGCCTCGCAAATGGTCTTCAAGATCTTTTCCTACCTGATGCGTTTTGCACCGGTCGGCGCTTTCGGGGCCTTGGCGTTCACTGTCGGCCAGTACGGCATCACCTCGCTGGGTTCGCTGGCGAAGTTGATCATGACCTTGTACATCGCCTGCGGCTTTTTCGTCTTCGTGGTACTGGGCAGCATTTGCCGCGCCAACGGTTTCAGCCTGTGGAAGCTGCTGCGCTACTTTCGGGAAGAGTTCCTGGTGGTACTCGGCACCTCCTCCACGGAACCGGTGATGCCGCGCATGCTGGAGAAACTCGAGGCACTGGGCTGCAAAAAAGGCGTCGTCGGCCTGGTGCTGCCCACCGGCTACTCGTTCAACCTGGACGGCACGGCCATCTACCTGTCGTTGGCGGCGATTTTCATTGCCCAGGCCTGCAACATTGATCTGAGCCTGACGCAGATCATCACCATGCTGGCGATCATGCTGCTGTCCTCCAAAGGCGCCGCCGGGGTTACCGGCAGCGGGTTCGTGGCACTGGCCTCGACCCTGACGGTCATTCACGACATCCCATTGGCCGGCCTGGCATTGCTGATCGGTGTTGACCGCTTCATGTCTGAAGCCCGCGCCCTGACCAGCCTGGCCAGTAACGCGGTAGCGACGGTGGTGATTTCGATGTCTGAAAATGCCTGCCACCGCGAAACGCTGAACCGGATGCTCGACGCAAAATCTTCTGCCGCACCGGGAAAAGCCTGGGACGACCTGAAGGACGCCAAACGCGTCTAGAGACAACCGGATAACGCTTCCCCCCTGACTTGACTGCCCCCCCCTCCCCGCCAGGCGCGTTGTGCCGCCCGGCGGGTCAGGGCGCGTGCGCCTCGGCGTCAGCCATTTTTACGATAACAACAAGAGAATCGTCCTATGCTCGCTTTCCTTGGCTTGGCCATGGTGGTCGTATTCACCTATCTCATCATGACAAAGCGTTTGTCGCCCATCGTCGCGCTCACCGTGGTTCCCATCGTCTTCGCGGTGATCGGCGGCTTTGGCGGCACCACCGGCAAGATGATGCTCGACGGCCTGAAAATGGTCGCCCCGTCTGCCGCGTTGCTGCTGTTTGCGATCCTGTTCTTCGGCCTGATGATCGACGCAGGCCTGTTCGACCCGCTGATCCGCAAAATCCTGAAGAGGGTCAATGGCGACCCGATGAAGATCGCCGTAGGCACGGCCCTGCTGTCGTTGCTGGTAGCGCTCGACGGCGACGGCACAACGACCTACATGATCACCTGCGCCGCGATGCTGCCGCTGTATAAACGCATCGGCATGAACCCGATGATCCTGGCGACCCTCTCCATGCTGTCGCTGAGCATCATGAGTGGCATGACGCCCTGGGGCGGCCCCGCGACACGGGCTATTGCCGCGCTGGGCCTGGATGCCGGCGAGTACTTCGTGCCGTTGCTGCCGACCATGATCGGCGGTGCCCTGTGGGTGATCTTCACGGCCTTCATACTGGGTCGCGCAGAGCGCAAGCGTATCGGCAACGTGCAACTGCAAAGCGGCGGCGGCGATTGCTACATCGATGCGATTCTCGAGGACACGCCCCACAAACGTCCGAAGCTGGCCTATGTCAATCTGGTGCTGGTGATCGCGGTGATGGTGGCACTGGTGATGGGGCTGATGCATTCCGCGATCCTGTTCCTGATCGGCTTCGTGCTCGCGCTGATGATCAACTACCCGCAATTGGACATTCAGAAAGAACGCATCCTGGCGCACTCGGGCAACGCCATGACCGTGGTGTTGCTGGTATTTGCCGCCGGGATCTTTGCCGGGATCTTTTCCGGTACAAAGATGGTGGATGCCCTGGCACAGACTCTTGTCGACTGGATCCCGCCATCCTGGGGCCACCTGTTTCCGTTGGTGGTTGCGATCACCAGCATGCCGCTGACCTTTGTACTGTCCAATGACGCCTACTATTTTGGCGTGGTGCCGATCCTGGCCAATGCCGCCGCCGCTTATGGCATCGACCCGGTCGAAATCGCCCGCGCCTCGATCCTGGGCCAGCCTGTTCACCTCATGAGTCCGCTGGTGGCCTCGACCCTGTTGCTGGTGGGCATGGTCGATCGCGATATCGGCGACTTCCAGAAGGCCACCGTCAAATGGGCCGTGCTGACTTCCCTGGTCGTTACCGCCCTGGCCTTGTTGACCGGGGCCATCAGCCTGTTCACCTGATCCACCCATAACCCCTGCTGCCTTCCAGCGCGCGTCACTCACGAGGCGCGTGCCGACCTGTACCCCAAATAACAACAACGAGTCATTTGCCATGAACCCTATGTATACCCGTCGAGCTTTGTTTTGCGCGTTAGGCCTGGTACCCGTCGCGGCGGCCAACGCCGAAGGTTTTATTGATGACAGCAAGCTCAAGCTGCAACTGCGCAATGTGTATTTCAACGAGAACTTTCGCGACGAGCACGGCTTGAGTGCGCGGGCCGCCAGAACGGCAAAAAGCGAACGCACCGAGTGGGCCCAGGGATTTCTGCTGGACTATCAGTCCGGATTTACTGCGGGCACCCTCGGTTTCGGCGTGGACGCCCTGGGACTCTATGGGGTAAAGCTCGATTCAGGGCGCGGGCGCAGTGGCACCGGGCTCATGCCGGTGCATGATGACGGGCGGGCGGCCGGCGAGTTTGCCAGCGCCGGCGCTACGGCAAAAGCCAGGTTCGCCAAAACCACTGTCAAGTACGGCACCTTGCTGCCCAAGACGCCGGTGCTGATTTACAACGATGCGCGCTTGTTGCCCCAGACCTACCAGGGCACCCAGGTCAGCAGCAGCGACATCGAGAACCTGACCGTGACCGGCGGGCATCTGGACCGTTTCAAACTGCGCGACTCCACCAACAGCGTGCCGATCGTGCCTGATGGCTACAGCGGGGAAAAATCCGGTGATTTCAACTACGCCGGGGCTGAGTACAAATGGGGCAAAAACCTGCGCTTGAGTTATTTCTACGGGGAACTCGAGCACTTCTACCGACAGAACTTCGCTGGCATCCAGCATGACCTGCCGCTGGTCGGCGGCGTGCTGACCAGCGACCTGCGCTACTTCAACAGCGTTGATAGCGGCTCGGCCTACGCAGGCAAAATCGACAATGACATGTTCAGCGGCCAGTTGTCCTACGTGATCTCAGGCCATACCCTCGGTGGCGGCTACCAGGCCCTTCGCGGTGATGCCGGATTACCCTACATCAGCGGCGCGACCGTCTACTCGTTCAGTAATGCCGGCATCGGCAAATTCATTGAGGAGGACGAGAAGACCTGGATGCTCAACTATGGCTACAACTTCGCCGCCGTCGGCGTGCCCGGCCTGACCTTCTCAACGCGCTACCTGAGCGGCAATGACGGCAAGTCCACCACCACAGTCAAGGAATGGGAGCGGGATACCGAGCTGGCTTACGTTGTGCAAGCCGGCACGTTCAAGGGCCTGGGCGTACGCATGCGCAACTATGTCTACCGCTCTGAGTTCTCCCGCGGCCGCGACAGTAATCGCCTCTACCTCACCTATGACATTGCCCTTTGGTAAGTCGACGATCGCGGCCCTTGCGGCCGCTTTCCTACAGATTCAGGTGAGGAACCCCACGCATGCTGTTTAAAAACAAAGTACTGATGCTGGTGCTGACTCCGGTGGTGCTGTTGTCCACGATGCTGGCGCTGACAACGAGCACCACCTTGCTGTCGAGCGCCGAGCAGGAAGTCACGGCGACCCGGAAACGCCTGCTGGATGAAAGCCGGGAACGCTTGAAAGACTACGCCAACCTTGCCCGAACCTCGGTAGCGGAGCTGTATGCGCAGGCCGAGACGGGGGACACCGCAACGCGTGCGCTGGCGATCGCGCGACTGTCGAAAATGAAGTATGGGGACGACGGCTATTTTATCGGTTACGACAGTCAGGTCGTGCGCCTGTTTCGTGGTGACAGCAGTGAAGGCGTCGGCACCAACATGAGTGACCGCAAAGACAAGAACGGGATTTACCTGAATCGGGAAATGGTTGCCGCAGCGATGAACGACAGCCACTTCGTCAACTATTCGGGGGCCCTGATCAATACGGATAAAGTCGTTCCCAAGCTGGCTTACAGCTTTTACCTGCCGGCCTGGGACATGGTCGTGGTCACCGCGATCAATCTCGACCGTATCGAAAGCCAGGTTGCCCAAGTACGAGGGGAAATCCATCAGCGTGTGCGCAGCCTGGTCTACGGGATAACCGTCATTGCCTTGATTGCGCTCGGGATCACCGGTGTGCTCGCAGTGTTAATGGTTAAAAGCAGCCTGCGTCCCCTGTCGCGGATTCGCGAGCACCTCGATGAGATCGCCGCGGGCGAAGGCGATCTGACACGGCGCTTACCCATCAGCCGCGACGAGTTCGGCCAGGTGGCCGTGTCGTTCAATGCCTTCGCCGATAAGATTCATGGGCTGGTCGGCCAGATCGTCGGCATGGCCAGAGAATTGAATACATCCGTGACCCAGGTGGCCGAACAGAGCAAATGCATCGATCAGGTCATGGAACAGCAACGCCAGGAAACCGATCAAGTCGCTGCAGCAATCAATCAGATGTCATCTGCGGCGCAAGAGGTCGCCAACAGTGCCCAGAGCGCTTCAGAGGCAGCGGGCGAAACCGATGTGCAGGCCCAGCACGCCAGGCAGGTCGTCAATGAAAGCATCACCCGGTTGGGAAGCCTGACCGAGGACCTGTCCGCGGGAGGCGCCTCGCTGAAAAGCCTGCAAGGCGATGTAGCAGGCATTGTCACGGTGCTGGATGTAATCCGCTCGATCGCCGAGCAAACCAACCTTCTCGCACTCAACGCCGCGATCGAAGCCGCCCGGGCCGGGGATGCAGGTCGCGGATTTGCCGTGGTTGCCGACGAAGTACGCGCGCTGGCAAGCCGGACGCAACTCAGCACCCAGGAAATTCAAGCGATGATCGAGCGCCTTGACCAGGCCACCACCAAGGTCGTCACTGCAATGAGTCACTCCGGCGCAGCAGGTCATGGCGCCAGCCTGCACGCTGGACAAGCCGGGCAGTCGCTGGGCAAGGCGGTCGAGTTGATCGTTACCATCAACACCATGAACGCGCACATCGCCAGCGCCGCGCAAGAGCAGACGTCGGTTGCAGAGGCCATCAATCGCAGCGTCCACCAGATAGCCCGCGCGATTGAAAACGTCGCAGACCAGACCCAAAGCGGCGTACACACGGTCGATGAGCTGTACGCCATCGGTCATCGCCTGGAAGGCCTGTTGAGGCAATTCAAGATTTAACCACTGTGTTTTCTGTGCGCCGGGCGTTGAGGCACTAACTGCGGCGCTCAAAGCGCGGAATCGGCAACCCCAGGCTTTCGCGCAGGGTCGTCCCTTCATACGCTTTGCGATACACGCCACGGGCCTGTAATAACGGTATGACGTCTTGGGTAAAACGCTTGAATTGCTCGGGGTGCCCGATGTAGATGTTGAAGCCATCCACGGCGCGGGCCTCGAACCAGTCGGCCATTTTCTGCGCGACCGTGTCAGCAGTGCCCACGAATGCGCCGGGACGCAGTTGGCGACCAAACTCTACGGCCTGGCGCAACGTGAAACCTTTCTCGCGCGCCTGATCGGCAATCCGTTTGGCTGCGGTAAAAAAGCTGCTGCGCGCAGACTCGAGGCTTGCCTGGGGAAACGGCGCATCGAGGTCGTACTGGCTGAAATCATGCCAGCCAAAGTTACGTCCAAATTCCTTCAGTGCGAGTTCAAAGCTGTGGTCGACCTGATGGTAGTGCTGCTCGATTTCACGGGCGTGCTCATCCGTGTCGCCGACGTAAATTTCAGCGCCAGGCATGACCAGTATCTGCTCCGGGTCGCGCCCCCTTTGTGCTGCCCTGCCCTTTATATCGCGGTAGAAAGCCTGGCCCTGCTCGATACTGGCGGCATGGGTAAAGATCACATCGGCGGTGGCGGCACCCAGCTCGCGCCCCTGCGGCGAATCACCGGCCTGGAATATCACCGGCTGGCCTTGGGGTGAGCGTTGGATGTTCAGCGGGCCGACCACCGAAAAGTGCTCGCCCTGGTGATTCAGGCGATGCAGTTTGCTCGGGTCGAGAAACTGCCCGGTCGCCCGGTCGCGCACGAAGGCATCTTCCTCGTAGGAGTTCCACAAGCCCTGCACAACCTGGACGTGTTCAGCCGCTCGGCCGTAGCGCGTGTCGTAATCGTAGTGTTCGTCCCGGCTGTAGTTGCCTGCCGTGCCGGCATCGCCGCTGGTCACCACGTTCCATCCCGCACGACCTTTGCTGATCAGGTCCAGTGAAGCCAGGCGCCGCGCAACATTGTAGGGCGAGTTGTAAGAGGTGGTCAGCGTACCGACCAAGCCTATATGGCGTGTGCTCACAGCCAGTGCCGAGAGCAGCGTCAGCGGTTCCAGCCGATTCAGATAATGGGAGGGCGACCCCGGTGTGATGAACTGGCTGTCGACGATAAACATCAAGTCGAACAACGCCGCCTCGGCCTGACGCGCAATATCGATGTACCAATCGACGTTGACGCTGGCGTCGGCCGGTAATTGAGGATCGAGCCACAGGTTATGGCGACCCGGCCCGCCACTGCCCATCGTCAAGGCACCCAGTTTGAGCTGTCTGTTGGTCATGTCCAGAGTATTCCTTGACGCCTCACGGCTGGTTATTAGCGACGGCTGGCTGCAAGGACGCCGCGAATGACTGATCGAACAGATTGGCTGCCGGGTACGGTTTGACCAGCCCTTGGCCGGCAAAAAAGTCCACGGTTTTTTGCGCCTCTGCTGGCGACTGGGCAGTCACCGGCTCGACGGTGGTGCGCGCGCGGGCAAACCAGGCGCGCGCTATACCGGCGTCCGCACGCGTACGCCTGGCCCACGCATCGGCATAGGCGTCGGTGTTGGCCGGGGTTTGGCGAGCCCAGTCACGCGCCTTTTTCAGGCGCAGGAGAAAATCGCTGATCTGCACACGCTTGGCTTCGACGGCACGGGCGTTGGCTGCAATGAAGCTCTGGGCCGGAATCAATCCGTCAGCCGTCGCGAGCACCCGCGCACCTTGGCGTTCCTGCTGCGTAACGTAAGGTTCCCAGGTGGCGATAACGTCCACCGAACCGCCTTCCAACGCATGGGAGGCGTCCAGCGCGCTGAGGTAGCGCAACTCCAGTGAGTCTCGTGGCACGCCGGCTTTATCCAGCGCAGTCAACAGCAGTTGCTGGCTCCAGGAGCCTTTCCAGATGGCCGCACGTTTGCCCGCGAGATCCGCAAGGCTCCTGATCGGCGAATCCTTTTTCACCAGAATGGCCACGCCGTCGAGATTTTGCCGACTGACCGCAATCACTTTGATGGGCGCGCCTAATGCGCCCAGGAACAGCACGGGCGCATCACCCAGCAAGCCAATGTCCAGGCTGCCGACGTTGAGTGCTTCGGCAACCGGCGACCCGGCAGTGAACTGCTTCCATTCAAGGGTATAGGGCAGGTTTTCAAGCACCCCCGCCGCTTCCATCGCGGCCTGGGCGTTGTAGCTTTGGTCGCCCACCACCAGCGTTTGCGCATTCGCGGTCAGGCACAGCAATACGGCCGCCAACCCGGCCGCCAGTCTCGTCAGGTAACGCACGTTCGTCTCCAGATGCCTTGTCAGGCCGTTCAAGTCGATCCGCGCGTACGGTCTCGATAGTGTTCACAGGAATAATCTGCCCACACCATAAGGACCGGATCGGCCGCTGTAAACTTCTTATAATGCATAACGTAATTCTATAATAATGCGAAATAAGCATTTTAAGGCCGGCATGCACCATCTGTTTCCAGCATACCCCATGCTCAAACGTCATAATCCCCGACCCGCCTGCATGGTAATCTCGCGCGACCACGAATAGACATAGATCGTCACGTGACGATGACCAGAGCCAGGAAAGAACATGCCCAAAAAATCTCATTCGACGCTGCGCCGCAACTTCCGCGAATTGCTGGCCAAGCCGAGCTGCGTTGAAACCGCTTCCGTATTCGACCCCATGTCCGCCCGTATCGCGGCAGACCTGGGGTTTGAGGTGGGTATCCTGGGAGGGTCAGTCGCGTCGTTGCAGGTATTGGCGGCGCCCGATTTTGCCTTGATCACGCTGAGTGAGTTCGTCGAGCAGGCCACCCGTATCGGCCGCGTCGCCCAGTTGCCTTTTATTGCCGATGCCGACCACGGTTACGGCAATGCACTCAACGTGATGCGCACCGTCGAAGAGCTTGAGCGCGCCGGCGTCGCGGCATTGACGATTGAAGACACGCTGCTGCCTGCACAATTCGGGCGTAAATCCACCGACCTGATTTCCATCCAGGAAGGCATCGGCAAGGTCCGCGCCGCCCTGGAAGCCCGTGTCGATCCTGAACTGTCGATCATCGCCCGGACCAACGCCGGCGTGTTGTCCACCGAAGCGGTGATCGAGCGCACCCGGGCTTATCAGAAAGCCGGTGCCGACGGCATCTGCATGGTGGGTGTCAGCGACTTCGAGCACCTGGAGAAGATCGCGGAAAACCTCACCGTGCCGCTGATGCTGGTGACCTACGGCAATCCCAAGCTCAACGACGCCCAGCGTTTGGCGGATTTGGGCGTGCGCGTGGTGGTTGCCGGCCATGGCGCGTACTTTGCGGCGATCAAGGCTACTTACGACAGCCTCCGTGCCCAGCGCCAGCTGACCCACAGCACCTCGAACCTCAGTGCGACGGAACTGACCCATACCTACACGCTGCCTGAAAGTTACGTGGCGTGGGCCAAGGAGTTCATGGACGTGGAAGAGTAATAACTGCGTGGAGTAAGGGGCCAATTACTCCAGCGCCCTCGCCCTTGTTAGTTCAACTTAAAAACTCCCCATGGAAAAAAATCCGCCGTAGCAACTACGGCGGCAACCAAAGGGTATTGTCGAAGCAGAGCGGCTAAGACAGTCCCCACGCTACACCTCCCGCCGATTAAAAATAGTGAAGTTTAATTAATCGAGTTTCATCCCCGGCACACCTGCAGGCCGCGCAAAATCTGCCTGGAGTCAGCTTCGGCAAACCCGTCGAAGACAATAAGAAACCGTAACGCCTCACTTTAAAATTCTGCCCATACAAGCGTGTACGCCTGCCAGACAGTGCGGCGTTTCTGTGCGCGTTCATTATTCCGGGGAAGTTAATAACATGATTAAACAGTGGAGCCTGTTGGCGCTGGCGGTGTGCGCCAGTATCAGCCCCGTGGCGTTTGCCGAGTCCGTCACGGACCAGGCCGATGCCAAGGGTTTTATCGACGGCAGCAGCGTCACCGGCTTGTTGCGCAACTATTACTTCGACCGCGACCGTGCGAGCGGCAAGGCCGACAACCGCGACTGGGCCCAGGGCGCCATGCTCAACTACGCCTCGGGCTTCACCCAGGGCACCCTCGGCTTTGGCGTGGATGCCTACGCCTACGGCGCGCTGAAACTCGACGCTACCTACGCGGACGCCGGCACCGGCGACCTGCCGACCGATCGGCACGGCGATCCCGAGAATGCCTACGGTTCCGTCGGTGCTGCGGTGAAACTCAAAATTTCCAAGACCCAGTTGAAGTTCGGTGACATGCAGCCCACCGCGCCGGTCTTCGCCACCGGCGGCACCCGCCTGCTGCCGCAGACCGCCACCGGCTTTGATCTCACCAGCAGCGAAATCAGCGGACTGGACCTGGAAGCCGGGCACTTCACCAGCACCAACAGCGGCATGACCAGCAACCATGACCACGATATTTACGCCACCTACGCCAACGTGGCGGCCAACAGCGCGAGCTTTGTCGGCGGCAAATACACCTTCACCCCGTCACTGAGCGCGACACTGTATGCCGGCGAACTGGAAGACATCTGGCGCCAGTACTACACCAACCTCAACTACGTCATCGCCCTTCCCCATGACCAATCCCTGGCCCTGGACGGCAACCTGTACCGCACCCTCGACACCGGCGCCGCCAAGGCCGGCGCGATCAACAACACCACCTACTCGGTGGCGGCGGCCTATTCGTTCCTGCAGGCGCACACGCTGACGCTGTCGTTCCAGAAGGTGCACGGCGACACGCCCTTTGACTACATAGGCACCGGTAACAACGGCGCGGGTGAAGGTGGCGATTCGGTGTTCCTGGCCAACTCGGTGCAGTGGGGCGACTTCAACGGGCCGGGCGAGCAGTCGTGGGGGATTCGTTATGACTTGAACATGGCCAGTTATGGCGTGCCGGGGTTGAGTTTCATGAGCCGTTATATCAACGGTTCGGACATCAACGGCACCCACACCCCGGTCAACAGCGCCTATGCCGGCGATTACGGTGCCGACGGCGCCCATCACGAGACGGACGTGGAGGCCAAATACGTGATCCAGAGTGGCCCGGCGAAAAACCTGTCGTTGCGCGTGCGTGATGCCATCGTGGCGTCCAACGCCGACCAGCGCGATGGTGACTTGAATGAACTAAGGGTGATCGTCGACTACCCGTTCACCTTGCTGTAAAGGGAGCCTTGTCAGGAGAGGGAATGGCTCCCTCTCCACGCCTGAAACGCGATCAGCCTACCCAGCCGACGGCAGTTTTCGGAATCACTTCCGACTCATCCAGTTTCGACGCAAACATACTCACAGCCTGCACCGCATCACTGGTGCTGGTGCGAATCTGCAAAATCACCGAACCCGCCTGGTCCGCCAGGTTCACACCGCGTTGCGCGCCCTCTTGGGTGGAGCTCATGCTGGCCACCGCGTCGCGGGTTTCCGACAGGATCATGCCAATCATCTCGGCGATTTCCGCGGTAGAGCGGCTGGTACGCCCCGCCAACTGCCTGACCTCATCGGCCACCACGGCAAAACCACGCCCTTGGTCGCCCGCACGGGCAGCCTCGATGGCCGCGTTGAGGGCCAACAGGTTGGTTTGGTCGGCGATGCCTCGAATGGTATTGACGATGGCGGTAATTTGCTCGGAGCGCTCGCCCAATTGCCCGACCAGACGCGCCGATGCGCCGATGTTCTCGGCGATCCGGCGCATCTCTGTCGCCGTATCCTGGATCACCTGGGTACCGTGCTCGGCAAACCGCTCGGTCTCGGAGGAAATATGGTAGGCCCGGGAGGCGCCGCGTGAGTCTTCCTCGAACTTTTCCACGCGTTCAGTGATGTCACTGGCAAACTTGACGATCTTGATCAGCGTGCCGTCGCCGTCGTAGACCGGGTTGTAACTGGCCTCCAGCCACGCGACACGGCCATGCTTGCCTAGACGTTTGAATTGCCCGGTGAAAAATTCACCGTTGTTCAAGCGTCGCCAGAAGTCGGTGTACTCGCTGCTGTTGATCAGGCTGGGTTCGCAAAACAGGCGGTGGTGCTTGCCTTTGATTTCGGCCAGCGTATAGCCCATGACGTGCAGAAAGTTCTCGTTGGCGTCCAGCACCTGACCGTTCAAGTCGAACTCGATCACTGCCATGGCCCGATCCACTGCGGCCAGTTTGCTGCGGGTCGCCGCCTCCTGTTCGACTTTGGCGGTGACATCCAGGGCGTACTTGACCACTTTCAGCACTTGGCCACGCTCATCCAGCACCGGGTTGTAGCTGGCTTCCAGCCAGACGGTCTTGCCGTGGGCATCCACGCGCTTGAAGGTGCCCGATACGAACTTACCGGCCTTGAGCTCACCCCAGAACTGGCTGTAGGCGGGGCTGTTGGTCAGCGCCGGCAAGCAAAAGTCCCGGTGGGATTTGCTCGCCAATTGGTCGCGACTGTAGCCCAGGGTTTTCAGGAAGTTATCGTTGGCACGCAGGACCTTGCCGTTGAGGTCGAATTCGACTACCGCCATGGAGCGTTCCAGGGCGCTGATCAGTCCTTTGTACTCGGTGACTTCGGCCGTCCTGGCCGCCAGTTCGGTTTTGAGTGTTGTATTGAACATGACGAGCCCTCAGCCGTGCGGAAAAACCTGTGTCTTGACTCGCTATCGGCTGGGAAATACGCGACTTTAAGGGGCGCAGCAGGATTATTTTCTGGCGTCAAATTATTGCTTGAGCCCGCAGGATTCAAGGCTTTGCGGCAAGCGAAGCCAAGCGCTCCCGCATACCGGTACTGGCCGCCGGGCCGGCCTGCAACACACAGTCCTCCAACGGCACGATGTGTCCCTCTGCACTCGCCAACATCGGCTGCACCGGCCGCCCCGTGTCCCGCTCGACCAACTCGACACTGGTGCCTTCTTCGGCGTAATGCCGGTTGCCCCACGCCACCAGCGACATCAGCACCATGCGGAAATCCTCGCCCTTGGCGGTCGGCACATATTCATAGCGCGGCGGCCGCTCACTGTAGGCCCTGCGCTCCAGCATCCCCGCCTCCACCAACGCTGTCAGGCGGCGCGTGAGCATGTTCGGCGCAATGCCCAGGCTGCGCGAAAACTCATCGAAGCGGCGCAACCCCTGCAACGCGTCGCGCATGATCAGGATGCTCCACCACTCCCCTACCCGTTCGAGGCTGCGGGCGATGGGGCATTCGTCGCGGGTCAGGGACTTGCGTTGCATAAAGGTTCCTAGGGGCCGGTGCAAAGTTGTGTGACGCCATGTTACTTTCATCATGATAGTGACGTCCATAGAGTCTGAACCCTCAATGCAACCGGAGTCGATTGATCATGAGTAAACGTATCGTTGTGACAGGCATGGGTGCGCTGACACCGTTGGGCGCTGACGTGGAGTCAACCTGGAAACGCCTGTTGAACGGGCAGTCGGGCATTCGTCGCCTGCCTGAAGAACTGATCGGCGACCTGGCTATCAGCATCGGCGGCCAAGTGCAGAGCGTGCTGCAGGACCCCGAAGCCGGGTTCGATCCTGATCGCCTGCTGGCCGCAAAAGAGCAGCGCAAGATGGACCGTTTCATCCTGTTCGCCCTGGCGGCGGCCGACGAAGCCCTGAAGCAGGCCGGCTGGGCCCCGAACACCGTGCAGCAGCAGGAACGCACCGCCACCATCATCGCCTCGGGCGTCGGCGGTTTTCCGGCCATCGCCGAGGCGGTACGTACCACCGACAGCAAGGGGCCGCGACGCTTGTCGCCGTTCACCATTCCATCGTTCCTGAGCAACATGGCCGCCGGGCATGTGTCGATCAACTATGGCTTGAAAGGCCCGCTGGGAGCGCCGGTCACGGCCTGTGCGGCGGGGGTGCAGGCGATTGGCGACGCTGCGCGGATGATCCGTGCCGGTGAAGTGGACGTGGCGGTGTGCGGTGGCGCCGAAGCGGCGATCCACCGCGTCAGCCTGGGCGGCTTTGCGGCGGCGCGGGCGTTGTCCAGCGACTTCAACGACGCCCCCGAGCGCGCCTCGCGCCCGTTCGATCAGGCGCGTGACGGCTTTGTCATGGGCGAAGGCGCCGGCATCCTGGTCATCGAGGAACTGCAACACGCCCTTGCACGCGGTGCCCAGCCGATTGCCGAGCTGGTGGGCTATGGCACCAGTGCCGATGCCTACCACATGACCGCCGGCCCGGAAGACGGCGACGGTGCGCGCCGGGCGATGACGCAGGCGTTGCGTCAGGCGGGGATCGAGGCGTCCGCGGTGCAGTACCTGAATGCCCACGCCACCTCGACGCCGGTGGGCGACAAAGGCGAATTGGCAGCCATCAGGACCGTATTCGGTGTCGGTGGCCAGCTGGCGATCAGCTCGACCAAGTCCGCCACCGGCCATTTGCTGGGCGCCGCGGGCGGCATTGAGGCGATCTTCACCGTACTTGCCCTGCGCGATCAGGTCGCACCGGTGACCCTCAACCTGGAACACCCGGATGACCTGGCCGAGGGCCTGGACATGGTGCGCGGTGACGCGCGGCCGATGGCGATTGAATACGCGCTGTCCAACGGCTTCGGGTTTGGTGGCGTGAATGCCAGCGTGTTGTTCCGCCGCTGGGTATAAGCCAGCGGTTTGCCCCTGGGATTGTTTTCGGGGACCATGGCGCCTTTCCGTTACTGCCAACCAGAGGCGCCCATGGCCAACCACGACCTGTCCTACACCCCCGATCCGGATGCCGACTCGATTTCTTCCGACGTTGTCGGTTTCAACGGCATCCTGGTCTCCACCCAGATCCCGACGCGCGCCGACGGCAGCCTGGAACTGGGCGATATCACCCTGCAAAGCGAATGTACCCTGCAAGCGCTGAAAGTCGCACTGGAAAAGGCCGGCAGCTCCATGGACCGGGTCATGCACCTGACCATTTATCTGACCGATATGGCCGACCGCGCCGCCTTCAATGAGGTCTACAAACGCTTTTTTGCCAAGCCCTGGCCCGTGCGTGCGGCGGTTGGCGTGGCTGCGCTGGCGGTAGACGGCATGCGTGTGGAAGTCACCGCGATGGCCGCTCAAGCCTGAAGTAATGCCGGTCAGGCATTTCACAGCTACAATGCGCGCCTCAACCGTGACAAGCCTGACTAAAAAAACTATGTCCTTGCCCAAGCATCACCTGGAATTGCTCAGCCCTGCCCGCGATGTCGCCATCGCGCGCGAGGCCATCCTGCATGGCGCCGACGCCATCTACATTGGCGGCCCGAGCTTCGGCGCGCGCCATAACGCGTGCAACGAGGTGAGCGATATCGCCCAACTGGTGGAATTCGCCCGTCGTTACCACGCCCGCGTCTTCACCACCCTCAACACCATCCTGCATGACAACGAGCTGGAACCGGCGCGCAAGCTGATCCATCAGCTCTACGACGCAGGTGTCGACGCGCTGATCGTGCAGGACCTGGGCGTGATGGAGCTGGATATCCCACCCATAGAGCTGCACGCCAGCACCCAGACAGACATCCGTACCCTGGGCCGCGCCAAGTTCCTCGACCAGGCCGGGTTCTCGCAGTTGGTGTTGGCCCGCGAGCTGAACCTGCAGGAAATCCGCGCCATCGCCGACGAGACCGATGCCGCCATCGAGTTCTTTATCCACGGCGCCCTGTGCGTGGCGTTCTCCGGGCAGTGCAATATCTCCCACGCGCAAAATGGCCGCAGCGCCAACCGTGGCGACTGCTCCCAGGCGTGCCGCCTGCCGTATACCTTGAAGGACGACCAGGGCCGCGTCGTGGCCTTTGAAAAGCACCTGCTGTCGATGAAAGACAACAACCAGAGCGCCAACCTGCGCGCGCTGGTGGAAGCCGGCGTGCGTTCGTTCAAGATCGAAGGCCGCTACAAGGACATGGGCTATGTGAAGAACATCACCGCCTATTACCGCCAGCGCCTCGACGAAATCCTCGAAGACCGTCCGGACCTCGCCCGCGCGTCCAGCGGCCGTACCGCGCACTTCTTCCTGCCCGACCCGGAAAAAACCTTCCACCGTGGCAGCACCGACTACTTTGTCAGCGACCGCAAGATCGACATCGGCGCCTTCGACACCCCGACCTTCACCGGTTTGCCGGTGGGCGTGGTGGAAAAAGCCGGCAAGCGTGACCTGCAAGTGATTACCCATGAGCCGCTGTCCAACGGCGACGGCCTCAATGTGCTGGTCAAGCGCGAAGTGGTGGGTTTCCGCGCCAACATCGCCGAGCCCAAGGGCGAGTTCGAGGAAGACGGTGAGAAGCGCTACCGCTACCGCGTCGAGCCGAATGAAATGCCGGCCGGCCTGCATCAGTTGCGCCCGAACCACCCGCTGAACCGCAACCTCGACCACAACTGGCAGCAGGCGTTGCTCAAGACTTCGGCCGAACGCCGTATCGGCCTGTCATGGGTCGCGCGTTTGCGTGAAGAGCAGTTGGACGTCACCGCGACCAGCGAAGAAGGCATCTGCGCCAGCGTCACCCTGCCCGGCCCGTTCGGCGTGGCCAACAAGCCGGAACAGGCGCTGGACACCCTGCGCGACCTGCTTGGCCAACTCGGTACCACCGAGTATCACGCCACCCGTATCGAACTGGATGCACCGCAGGCGTTCTTCATTCCCAACTCGCAGCTCAAGGCATTGCGCCGCGAAGTGATCGAAGCCCTGACCGCCGCCCGTGTTGCCGCCCACCCCCGTGGCGGGCGCAAGGCCGAGACCACGCCGCCGCCGGTGTACCCGGAAGCGCACCTGTCGTTCCTGGCCAACGTCTACAACCAGAAAGCCCGCGACTTCTACCACCGTCACGGGGTGAAGCTGATCGACGCAGCCTTTGAAGCCCATGAAGAGAAAGGCGAAGTGCCGGTGATGATCACCAAGCACTGCCTGCGTTTCTCCTTCAACCTGTGCCCTAAACAAGCCAAGGGTGTGACAGGGGTGAAGACCAAGGTCGCGCCGATGCAGTTGATTCACGGCGATGAAGTGCTGACGTTGAAGTTCGACTGCAAACCCTGCGAAATGCACGTGGTGGGCAAGATCAAGGGGCATATCCTTGGGTTGCCACAGCCGGGCAGTGTGGTGGGTTATATCAGCCCGGACGATCTGCTCAAGACGATCGTGCGCGCCCCACACTGAATCAACTGCCTCTTGCACGGTGGGTGCGCTATCCGCCCTGCAAGAGCCGGTTTGACCTCGCAAATCCAGCAAAGTATCAAAACCTGTACCTCAGACAGCAACGGCTTGCCCGAATCCTACTAACGAATAATTTCGAAACCCGATTTTTCAAACTGTTCGACTACGCGGTTTTGATATTTGATATTGAGCACATAATCTCTGCCTTCCCCAGGGTTGCCTAAGTGATACTTGGTTTTAAAGGCAGCATGTTCCGGGTTAAGTGTTCTGGAATTCCATTTTAATCTAAGTATCCCGTCGGCTCTCTTGACTCCGGAAAAACCGACATAATCTTTCAGATTTCCCCCGGCCAAATGGACCATGGCAGCATGACCGGTAAGTTCTGTTTCAACTCCGTTGACGTTTACTTTCACAAGATCTCCCATCGGCTCGACACGTTCGTGCCCGGCGAGCATGTACTTCATACCTTTAGGCAGGGCTTTTTCTACTTCTGAACCTGGATGACCCAAAAGGGTCGACGGCCCTACATGTATTTCGCCGGTTTTAACGTTCATGATCCCCACAAACTGGCGGGTAGTTTCCATCTGTTCCAACGTATTAAGTGACGCCATATTCAATGCACTGCCATTACGGCCCATGACTTGCCCACCCCCAGTAACTCCTCGCCTTAACCATATTCCGCTCTCGTCTGGCTTGGCGACAATGCTGCTACTTACCAGTTTCGATGGATCTTTCGGATCGGGTACGCGTAGCAAGTAATGCACGCCGTCTCCGGCATCGGGCTTGTTGGCCACAAAATAGCTGGCCCCTTTAAACTCTATTTCGCGTACGGCCGAGCCAGCCTTGAGTAAGGGGGTGGAATTTAGCTTGAACTGCTCGGCCGCCTTGGCCAGGTTCTGGGGAACTTTCTGAGCCCACTTCAACCCTTGAACCCCGCCCTCCCATTTAACGCCGGCCATACCAGACTTGAGGGTATAACTACCGAAGTTTGTCGACAGTTTCGCGAACTCCGGAAGAACAGGCTTGATCAGTCGAATCCCCCCTTTGACCAATCCCCCCACTACCTTGTCAACAGGCATCATAAAAGAAAGGATATCTATCCATATCTTCGCTATCCCTTCTATCGGGCGTCCGGCAATGATCGCCTCGACCCCCTGCCAAAACGGGACGAAGCCCTTCAAGAATTCTCGTCGATTATCTCTGGACGCTGAAAATTCCTGATAGTTTTCCAGGTCTTCCTTCTCTTCCGGGGAAACTCGCGTTTCATCCTTTTGCGCAACATTCAACAGGTCAATGTCTTTCGCATAAAACAACTGGCTGGATACCGTGTTCGCGACGTCACTAAATCGTTTGGAGGAAAGCGTGTTGGGCACAGTATTTTCATTGGCACTGGCAGGTGATGCAGGAAACTCTCCTAATAACTTTAGCGTATAAATACTTGAGGAAAATGGCTGATTGTTGGGTTTTTCAGGATGTTCGTTATCAACTTTCGGCCCATAACGCCGCCCCTGTATGTTCGGCTTTTTCCAAACAGTGAACTCCTTTGCGTCAGTGCCATCTGGCAGTTTATTTCTGCCAATCACGCTATTGCCCGTAAAAAGCGCCTCTAAGTCGACACGTTGACGTGCGATCCCGAGCTGGGGATTGACCTCATAGGCCGTTGTCTTCCCATTATGGACCGCTTTGATCAAAACAACGTCACGTGCCAGATCATCTCCCGTTCCGGGCGGTTTCAGGGCATACAACTCAACCTGGCCGTGTTCTATTGCGAGTCGGTCGTTAACGGGCAATAGGGATATCAGTTGTTTTATCACCACGCCATACGCAGCTTTTTTGTTGACTAGATCACCCTTGAAATCTTCACCAAACTGTTTGTCATTATAAGCGGCAACTTTATATTTTTTGTTATTTGGATCATTGTGTCCTTTAATAGGTGAAACCATCTGCCAACCGGTAAAATAATCTTTACGCATAGGGAGGGGGGCGACCAAGTTTGTAATTGCTCCTGCAAGGCTCTCCTGATGCTTATCAAGACTTGATAAAGCGGTGTGTACCTCACTTTGTGCATAGCTGGTCTTTTCCGGAAGAATACCGTTGGCCGCGGCCCATTCCAGCGCTGGCCCGACTCTTGTCGCTGCAATAAGAAGCGCTTGCTCCGGGCTGACGGCCTGGCCGTTGAGTTTGCCTGGATAAGCGATCAGGTCCTCCCAGGTCATCCGTTTAGAAGAGCCAGGTTCTATGGCTTCAGCAAGATTCACTCCGTGCTGGTAGTTCACCCAGCTCGCTGAGCTTTTAGGTTGCCCTGCCGGCGAATTACGACTGCTGGCAGCTTGAGTCGACATTGCGGACTCCTGGACCGCCTCAGTAGAACTCAACATCGGGTGATGTGAAAGGGGCTCCTGTTGAATGATCGGGGTTGAGTAACGGGGGATTGGAACACTGAGAAAATTGCCTTGCATCGTCCGGCATCCCTAAATAGCAGAATTTTCGCTGACATCTGAACAATCCACGATCTCAGCCTGTCCCCCTATGTGGTACGGCGTAGGAATTTGTTCCATGGAAATACCATGGCCATTCGAAAGACGTTTAAACAATGCGTCCTGAGCCCTCCTCACCGTGCGGCAAACGCCACCACCAGCCCCGCTGCAACCCCGCCGCCGCCAGCAGGATCGCCGCCACCCCCAGCCATTGCAGCCAACCCAGGCGATGCCCGAAGGCAATCCAATCGACGAAGATCGCCGCAATCGGGTAGATAAACGACAGTGCACCGGTGATGGCGGTGGGCAGTTTCTGGATCGCGCCATACAGCAACACATACATCAAACCGGTGTGCACCACGCCGAGCGTGACCAATGCCGCCCAGGCGTTGGTGGTGGCAGGCAAGCTGTTCCAAGGCACCAAGGGCGCCAGTAACACTGCGCCGGTGGTCACCTGGATCAACGCCATCAAATGCGGTGGTACGTCCTTCAAACGCTTGATGATCAGTGCGGCAATCGCGTACAGCAATGCCGCGCCCAGTGCCAGGGCAATGCCTGCAAGGTAATCGTCGCCGGTTGGCTGATCGCCATGGGCCGTGACAATCGCCAGCATTCCCAGGAACGCCAGGCTCAGCCACGCCAGTTTCTGCACGGTGATTTTTTCCCCAAGGAACAGCGCCGCCAGCATCACCAACATGAACGGCTGCACGTTGTACACCGCCGTACTGATGGCGATCGACGCACGTGAGTAGGATTCGAACAGCAGCAACCAGTTGCCGACAATCGCTACGCCACTGAGCATTGCCAGGCCGGACGTGGCCCAACTGAGCAGGTCCAGGCGAAGGTAGCCGAGCAACGCGCACACCAGCAACAGGGTCAGGCTGCCGATCACGCAGCGCCAGAACACCACTTCGAGCACCGACACGCCGGACACCAGCACAAACCAGCCGATGGTGCCCGAGATCAGCATGGCGGCGATCATTTCCCACGAACCGCGACGGAGGGATGAATCCATGATTGATGCTCCTCAAGTGAGGCTCAATTATGGCAATCTGCTTGTGAGCGGCTCCAGTGACTAAAAAAGGCAGATCCCAGGAATCACCTTTTCTTATTAGGCGAACACCATGATTGACACCATCGACCAGCAACTGATCGCCGCTTTGATGGATGACTCGCGGTTATCCCTCAAGGCCCTGGCGGGCATCACCGGGCTGTCCTCGCCCAGTGTGGGCGAACGCCTGCGCCGCCTGGAAGAACGCGGCGTGCTGACCCACTACACCGTCGACATCGACCCCAGGCACTTCGGCTACCTGCTGCAAGCCATCGTGCGCATCCGCCCCCTGCCCGGCAAATTGCAGGAGGTGGAGCGCCAGATCCAGGCGATCCCGGAGTTCACCGAATGCGACAAGGTCACCGGCGAAGACTGCTTTATCGCACGCCTGCACGTGCGCACCATGGACCATCTCGACAGCCTGCTGGATCGGATCAATGCCTATGCCGAAACCAACACCGCCATCGTCAAGAAAACCCCGGTGAAGCGACGTTTGCCGCCGCTGACCAACGACTGAACCGTAACACACCGATTCTTGTGGAGAGTGGGCCTGATGTGGTGAGCAGGAGCGGGCTTGCTGTGGTGAGCGGGCTTGCCTCGCGCTGGGGCGCGAAGCGGCCCCTAAACCTGACTACTCACTATGCCTGGATAAACGCGGTGCCTTTATTGGGGCTGCTTCGCAGCCCAGCGCGGGGCAAGCCCGCTCACCACAACAAGCCCGCTCACCACAGCAAGCCCGTTCCCCACACAACAGGCCCGCTCACCATAACGGGCCCGCTCGCCACAGGAGCCTAGTCGTGAAGGGCCTTGGCGGCGGGCAGCAAACTTTGAAACTTGCGATAACGCGCCGCCAACACCGGCTGCTGCGTCAGGTCAGGTGTGTACCGGGCTTTGACCGGCATCCCCGCCGCGAGCAGCTCCGCCCCCTGCCCCATCGCCACAAACCCGAGCTTTGCCGCGCCAATACACGCGCTCAATTCACTGCCCTGCAAGGTGAAGATTTCCCGCTGCAGGATATTCGCCAGCAGCTGCGCCCAGTACTCACTGCGCGCACCGCCGCCCACCAGGGCGCAGGCTCCCACGTCGGCGCCGGTCGATTGCACCGCGCGCAACGCATCGAGCAAACCGAAACCCACCCCTTCCATTACCGCATAGCCCAGCATCGCCGGTGTGCAGTCGTGGCCCAGGTTCATGAAGCCGCCGCGCAGCAAAGGATCGTTGTGGGGTGTGCGTTCGCCGGCCAGGTACGGCAGGAACAACGGTGTCCCCAAAGGCACGTGCTGCTCAATCGGCAATTGCGCCTGCACCTGCTCCAGCAACGTTTGCTCATCGGCCATACCCGTCAGCCGTGTGACCCAGCGCAGGCAACTGGCGCCGGCGAGCATGGCGCCCATGGTGTACCAGCGGTTGGGCAGCGCGTGGCAGAAGCTGTGCACTGCACTGGCCGGGTTGCCTGCAGCGTGATCGGTGATCGCAACAATGGCCGCGCTGGTGCCAAGGGTAATAAAGCCATCACCGGCGTTGACCGCGCCGATGCCGACCGCCGCCACAGGGTTGTCACCGCCACCGCCGGCAATCACCACCTCTGCTGACAGGCCCAGTCCCGTGGCCGTCAACAAAGCGCTCGCCGCACCACCCTCCACCAGCCTGGGCAATTGCCCGGGCGTAAGGCCTGTAGCGCGAACCATCGGGGTAAACCATGCCCGCCGCGCCACATCCAGCCACAACGTACCCGCCGCGTCGGACATCTCGCTGATGCGCTCGCCACTCAAACGCAAGCGCAGGTAATCCTTAGGCGACAGCACGCAATCAATCGCCTGGAACACCTCGGGCTCATGCCGTTGCAGCCACAGCAGTTTCGGCGCGGTCAGCCCGGCCATCGGCAGGCTGCCGGTGACGTCGGCGAAGCCGGGCCCCAGCTGTTCGGCTTCGGCCATTGCACGGGAGTCGTCCCACAGGATCGCCGGGTACAACACGCGGTTGTCCGCCCCCAGCAACACCGCGCCGTGCATCTGCCCCGACAGGCCGATACAGGCCACGCGGGTAAACGCCTCGTGTCCGCGCAGTTGCGCCAACGCCTGCAAGCAGGCTTGCCACCAGTCTTCCGGCGCCTGTTCAGACCAGCCGCTGTGCCGGCGCGACACGCTCAAGCGCACGCCGGCATGGGCCAGCACCGCGCCCGTGGCGTCCATGAGGATGGCTTTGAGTTCCGACGTGCCCAGGTCAATGCCCAGGGAAACAGGACTGTTCATGCGTGTGTTATTCCCATCAATGACAGCCACAGGAGTTACGTAACTGCAGGGTCGGTGCCAGGCGCACGCTCTGGGGCGCTGCGTCAGGCGACGCCATGCGTTGCAGCAACAGGTCGACCGCGCGGGCGCCAAGGGCCTTGACCGGCTGTGCGATCAGGCTCAAGCGCGGCACGAAAAAATCCGCCCAGTCAAAATCATCAAACCCCACCAGGGCCATTTGTCTCGGCACTTCAAGCTGCGCGTCACGCAAGGCGTGCATCGCGCCGAGGGTCATCAGGTTATTGCCGGCCATGATCGCCGTGGGTGGCGAAGCCAGGCCCAGCAACTGCGCCGTGGCCTGGCGCGCCGGTTCGGTGTTGGAGCCACCGTTGACCAGCAACTGCGGATCGAAGGCCAGCCCCGCCGCGTGCAACGCCGCGCAGTAACCCGCCACCCGCTCATCTGTGGTGCTGAACCCCGTGCGCCCGGCGATAAAACCGATGCGGCGGTGCCCGTGCCCGATCAGGTGCTCAATCAGGGCCTGGGTGGCCTGGGCATTCTCCACCCCGACCTGGTCAAACTGCTCGCTCATCATGCGGTCCACCAACACCGCCGGAATCTCGTTGGCGCGCATGTACTCCAGGGCCATCGAACCGTTCGAAGGCGCCAGCACAATACCGTCGACCCGCCGGTGATGCAGCGCCGTGACGACCCGCAGCTCCTGCTCCGGGTCGTCGTGGGTGTCGACAAACAGCATCATGTAGCCGTGCTTGGCGCACTCGGTTTCAATCGCGTGCACCGTCTCGCTGAAGTAATGGTTGGACAGCGCCGAGATCGCCACGCCAATCGTGTTGGTACTCGACCGCGCCAGCGAGCGTGCCAGGGTGTTGGGGATATACCCCAGCGCCTGGATCGCCCGCTGCACCGCCAGCACCGTGGCCGGGCTGACCTTGCGGGTGCCGTTCAACACGTGTGACACGGTCGACGTCGACACCCCCGCCCTGCTTGCCACGTCATCCATGGTCACCACGACGCTGTTCCTCTCAGGCTATCAGTGTTTACTCGACCAACCGCTGTACGTACCGACGTTGTCGCGGGTGATCAGTTTTGGCGTGAGCAGGGTCACCGCTTCGGCCGGGGCCTTGTCGTTGAGCAGGTCATTGCCGACATTCACCGCCGTCTGCGCCATGGCCCATGGGTCCTGGCTGGCAGATGCCTGGATCTGGGTGTCGGTCTTCAGCGCGTTCTCGATATCCGGCGCGCCGTCCACCGAGGTGATGATGATGCCGCTGCGCTTGAGCTGCTTGGCCGCCAGGTCGCTGCCGATGGCCTGGGGGTCGTTGATCGCAAACAGGCCGTCGATTTTCGGGAAGCGCGTGAGGTAGCCCTGCATCACGTTCAGGCCGCCTTCGCGGGAGCCTTTGCCGTCCTGGTCGTCGGACAGCACCTTGATGTCCGGCGCGCCGGCCAATGCGGCTTTACAGCCTTTGACGCGGTCGGTCACGGCGGTGACTTGCGGGCCGTTCTGGATAATCACGTTGCCCTTGCCGGCAAGCTTGTCCACCAGGTATTGGCAGGCCAGCTTGCCGGCTTCGACGTTGTCGGTCTGCACGGTGGCATTCACGCCCTTGGCGTCCACATCCACCGCCACCACGACGATGCCGGCATCCCGGGCTTTCTTGATCGCCGAGGCCATGGCCGAAGGGTCGACGGCGTTGATCAGAATCAGGTCGACCTTGGACGAGATAAAGTTATCGATCTGCGAGAACTGCTTGCTCAAGTCGTAGTCGGCGGACACCGAGGTGACCTTGACGTTGGGGTTCAGCTCCTTGGCCCGGGCCGTGGCGCCATCGGCCAGGGTCACGAAATACGGGTTGCCGAGCGAGCCCATGCTGATGCCCAGGGCCTTGAGTTCGCGGGCCTCTGCGGCTTGGGACATCAGGGCAGCCAAGGCAATGACGGGAAACATGCGTTTAAGGTTCATGCGGGTCTCTCTTGTGATTGTTGTATGAGTGAAATCAGGTCCGTGCACCGGACTGGCGATAGCGATCCAGCGCGACCGCGCCGATGATCACGATGCCCTTGATGATGTACTGCCAGATGTCCGACACCCCCAGCAGCACCAGGCCGTTGGTGAGCACCGCGATAATCAGCGCGCCGATCAGCGTGCCGCCGATGGTGCCGACGCCGCCGGTAAAGCTGGTGCCGCCGAGGATCACCGCGGCAATCGCATCCAGCTCGTAGGATTGCCCCAGTTGCAGGCCGTTGGCGGCGAACAGGCGCGAGGCGCTCATCACCGCACCCAGACCGGCCAAGGCGCCGGACATGGCGTAGACGAACAGCAGCACCTTCCACACCTTGATCCCGGAGAGTCGCGCCGCTTCTGGGTTGCCGCCCACCGAATAGATCTGTACGCCCATCACCGTGCGGCGCAGGATGAACCACGACAGCGCCACCACCGCCACGGCGATCACCACCAGCCAGGGCACGCCGAGGATCGAGTCGTTGCCGATAAAGGCAAACGGCAGGTCGGGGTTGAACACGGTCTTGTCATCCGCCAGCAGACGCGCCAGGCCGCGCATGGCGGTGAGTGCGCCAAGGGTGACGATAAACGGCGGCAGGCGCATGAAGGCAATCAACCCACCGTTGACCAGGCCCAGCAGCAGGCCGAAGCCGATACCGGCCGCAATCCCGAACATGCCGAACTGCGGCGACATCGACGCCTGCAGCGCCACCACGGCCGACGCCGCCAGGATCGCGCCCACCGACAGGTCGATCCCCGCCGTGAGGATCACAAAGGTCATGCCCGCCGCCAGCACCACGTTGACCGAGGCCTGCTGGGTGATGATCGACAGGTTCTGCATGGTCAGGAAGTTCTCGCTGGCCAGGGCGAAGCCCACCAGCAACAAAATCAGCACCGGCAACATACCGACCGTGCGCATCAGTTCGCGGGCACGTTCGGCCTTGCCTGTTGTTGCAATCATTGAATCAGCCATGGGCAACCACCTGATCGCCACCGGTGGCGAGGTCAATAATACGTTCCTGGGAGATGACGTGACCGGAGGCCCCGCCGACTTCGGCCACCAACTGGCCTTCGCGCATGATCAGCACCCGGTCGCAGGTGCCGATGATTTCCGGCAGCTCGCTGGAGATCACCACGATGCCCACGCCGGCCTGCGCCAGTTGATTGATGATGCGGTAGATCTCGGATTTGGAGCCGATGTCCACGCCGCGTGTGGGTTCGTCGAGGATCAGCACGTGCGGCTTGACCTCCAGCAGCCGCGCCAGCAAGACCTTCTGCTGGTTGCCGCCGGACAGCGTGCCGACATTGACCTTGCCCGACGCCACGCGAATCGACAGCGACTTGATCGCGTCATTCGAGCGTTGCGCGGCGTGAGCCCGGTCAAGCACGCCACCGGCACGGGCATCCGGCACGCAGGCGCAGACGTTGATGTTGTCGGCCACGCTCATGTCCAGGAACAGGCCCTGGGCCTTGCGGTCTTCGGTGAGGTACACCACGCCGGCACGAATCGCATCCGCCGGGTTGCGCAGTTGGGTCACGGTCTTGCCCACCACTTCCAGGGTGCCGCTGGTGCGCGGATCGGCGGCGAAGATCAGCCGCGCCAACTCGGTGCGCCCTGCCCCGACCAGCCCCGCGATACCCAGCACTTCACCGGCATGCAGGTCGAAACTGCAATTACGCACGCGCTTGCCATCGGCCATGTCACGCACACGCATCACCACCGCACCGGGGTCGTAGGCGGCGTGTTCCTTCTTGTAGAAACCGGACAGATCGCGGCCCACCATCATCTTCACGAGGACTTCGGCCGACAGCGCGTCGCGGCTCAGTTCGCCGATGTATTGGCCGTCGCGCAGCACCGAGACACGGTCCGACAGTTCATAGATCTCGGCCATGCGATGACTGATGTAGATGATCGCCAGGCCCTGGCTGCGCAATTGCTTGATCAGCGCAAACAGGCGGTCGGTCTCGCGCGACGACAGCGGCGTGGTCGGTTCGTCCATCACCAGGATCCTGGCATGGGCGTGCAAGGCCCGGGCGATTTCCACCAGCTGACGCTCGGCAATCGACAGGCTGCTGACCTTAGTGGCCGGGGTGAATTCGGCGCCCAGACGCTGCAGCACTTCGACGCAACCGGCTTGCATGCCCTTGCGGTCGATGGTCCAGCCACGGCGCAGTTCGCGGCCCAGGTAGATGTTCTCGGCCACGCTCAGGTTCGGGCACAGGCTCAATTCCTGGTAGATCACGGCGATGCCGAGGGCTTTGGCGGTGGCGGGGGTAAAGGTGGCGACGGCCTGGCCGGCCATGCGGATTTCACCGCCGGGATCGGCCTGGTAAGCGCCGGAGAGGATTTTCATCAGGGTCGATTTGCCGGCGCCGTTCTCCCCCATCAAGGCGTGGATTTCGCCGGGGTAGACCTTCAGGCCGACATTCTTGAGCACGCGCAAACCGTTGAAGGTTTTGCTGATGCCCTGCATCTCAAGCAAGGGTTCAAGGCTCATCAATGAGCTCCTGGTTTTATTATTTTTGTCGTTCAGCCCTCTTTGATCAGAGCCGATTGCCACCGACTCTAATCAGATACATTTACTTACGCAAGCGCTTGCGCAGCCCGTTTGTCGCTAGAAGAAACGTTTCATCAAGCGCATAAAGTGCAATTTTGGCATTTCTAACGTTTTGGCAGCATGCGCACCAGGGTGTTCTGCGCGCAGGCTTTCAAGGCGTAATCGCGACTTTCATCACCCCATCGCGCTGATGGGCGAACAGTTCATAGGCCGCCTCGATGTCGTCGAGCTTGAAGCGGTGGGTCACCAGCGGCGACAGGTCCACCCCGCCGCTGGCGACCACCGCCATCAAGCGACGCATGCGTTCCTTGCCGCCGGGGCACATGACCGAACGTCGCCTGCCCTGCCCGGCGGCCAGGCGTCTTGATGCAGATCAATGGCGCCCCTGCTCCCAGGGGCATGATCGAACAAGGCACCGCTGCCCGATGCTGACCGCCAGGAGCCCACACCATGCCTATCGAAGCACGTAACCAGCAGGCCGCCCTCGCCTACGCAGCACTGCCGAAACCGTACTGGATCGATCAGCTCGACGATGGCCGCCATGTACTGGTGCGCCCCCTCGGCGCCGACGACCGTGAACGGGAATACAACTTCATCAAGGGCCTGTCCCGTAAATCGCGGCACGCGCGCTTCCTGGGCGAAATCAACGAGCCCGGCAAGACCCTGATGGACCAATTGATGGATGTCGATAACCAGCAACGCCTGGCCTTTATCGCCCTGGTGCACGACAACGGCCAGTTGATCGAAATCGGCGTGGCCCGCTATGCAGAGGCCAGGACGGATGAATGCGAATGCGCGGTCACCGTGGCCGATGCCTGGCAGCACCTGGGCCTGGGGCGCCTTTTGATGCAGCACCTGATGACGGCGGCCCGCGCCAATGGCTTCAAACGCATGTACACGGTCGACGCGGCAACCAATGCGCCGTTGCGCGAGTTGAACAAGGCCTTGGGATTCCACAGCGTCATCGACCCGGATGACCATGGGTATATACACAACTTCCAGTGAATACGGAATCTATGGCAATTAGGCTTCTGTGGTGAGCGGGCTTGTCGAATCGTCGCACCGCCCGCGCTGGGCTGCGAAGCAGCCCCAAAACCTTCACCTCGATTGATTCTGGCACTCTGCGGTGACCTTATTGGGGCCGCTTCGCAGCCCAGCGCGGGGCAAGCCCGCTCACCACAGAGTTATGTGTCAGCCTTTAAGAGTTGTGTAGATACCTATGCCCGGATGACAGCACCCAGGTCATCAGCAGCGTGATGCTCTAAGCCGCGCCGCCCGGTAACAGGGCGGCCCGCCGCCCTGTGTCGGCGTACACTCGTTTGAGTGTATCCATACCGTAGTGCGGGCGGTATCTGCTATTGTCCGGGGACCTCATCTCCTCCTCATCGCGTCCACGCGATTTTCTGTGAGCATGCTCTGCGGCCCTGTCATCGACACGGCCGGGCCTGACCTGCCTGGAAAACACCGCCATGGACAAACCCGTCACTGGACCACCGCTTGAAGCCCAATCACGGGCTGAAAAAATCGTCGAATTCAAACGCCAGAAAAACCTGCTGAAAACCGGTGCCCTGCAAGACGCAATCTTCAACAGCGCCTACTTCTCCAGCATCGCCACCGATGAAAAGGGCGTGATCCAGATCTTCAATGTCGGCGCCGAACGCATGCTCGGCTATGCCGCCGACGATGTCCTCAACCGCATTACCCCCGCCGACATCTCCGACCCCGCCGAACTGATCACCCGCGCCGCCGCCCTCAGCCTGGAGCTGGACACGCCGATCACGCCGGGCTTCGAAGCGCTGGTGTTCAAGGCGTCCCGCGGCATCGAGGATATTTACGAGCTGACCTATATTCGCAAGGACGGCAGCCGCCTGTCGGCCATGGTCTCGGTGACGGCGCTGCGCAACCGGCATGACACCATCATCGGCTATCTGCTGATCGGCACCGACAACACCGCACGCAAACACGAAGAAGCCGAACGCAAGGGCTTTGAGCGCGCGCTGGAGGAAAAGAACCTGGAGCTGGAACATGCCAGCCATATGAAGTCCGAGTTCCTCGCCACCATGTCCCACGAATTGCGCACACCATTGAATGCGGTGATCGGTTTTTCCGAGGCGTTGAAGGACGGGCTGGTGGGCGACATGAGTGAGACCCAGCGCGAATACATCGGCGACATCTTCACCAGCGGCCAGCACCTGTTGTCGCTGATCAACGACATTCTCGACCTGTCCAAGGTCGAAGCCGGGATGATGGACCTGGAGCTGGAAGCCGTGGAGCTGGAGGGCCTGCTGTCCAACAGCCTGTTGATCGTGCGCGAAAAAGCCGCCCTGCAACGCATCCAGTTGAAGCTCGAAAGCCAGGGCGACTTCGGCACACTGGCCCTGGACCTGCGCAAGACCAAGCAGATCATCTACAACCTGCTGGCCAATGCGGTGAAATTCAGCGCCCACGGCAGTACCGTGACCCTGGCGGTGCGCCAAGTGGCCCGCGCACAGGTCGGGCGAGTGCCCGGCGATTGGCCGATGCACGGGTTTGCCCTGCAACCCAGCGCCCACCAGCAGTTCCTCGAATTGAGCGTCAGCGACACCGGCATCGGTATTGCCGAGGACGACATGGGCAAGCTGTTCAAGGCCTTCAGCCAGATCGACAGCAGCCTGGCGCGCAAATTCGAAGGCACTGGCCTGGGCTTGGCGATGGTCAAGCAACTGGTCGACCTGCACGGTGGCAGTGTCGCGGTGGCCAGCCGTGAAGGTCAGGGCGCTCGGTTTGTGGTGTGGCTGCCACTCCACCGGGGCACGGAGGCTGAATGGCCCATATCCTGATCGTCGAAGACAACGAGGCCAATATGCGCCTGGCCCGGCTGCTGCTGGTCAACGCCGGCCACACGGTGGTGTGGGCCGCCGACGCCGAGAGCGGCCTGACCCTGGCCCGCGAAGCCCAACCGGCGTTGATCCTGATGGACATCCAGCTGCCGGGCATGGATGGCCTGGCCGCTACCGCGCTGCTCAAGCAGGACCCGCACACCGCCCATATCCCGGTGATTGCCCTCACCGCGATGGCCATGAAGGAAGACCGTGAAAAGACCCGGTTGGCCGGTTGCGATGCCTACATCAGCAAGCCGTTGCGCTACAAAGAGCTGTACCAAGTGATCGACACGCTGTTGCAACACACCACCCCCTCACCCCTCAGATGAGTCCTCTCCATGGCCAGCCAACCCGCAACGCTGTTGATCGTTGATGACGAACCCCAGGTTCGCAAGCTGCTGGAAACCCTGTTGCAACACGAGGGCTACCAGACCCTCACGGCGGCCAGCGGCGAGGAAGCCTTGCAACTGGTGGCCAAACAGCCGCCCGATCTGATCCTGCTGGACATCATGATGCCAGGCATGGACGGCTACGAAGTGGCCAGCCAGCTCAAGGGCGACGCAGCCACGGCGAGTATTCCGATCATCATGCTGTCGGCCCTCAGCGAGTCAAGTGCACGGGTCAGTGGCCTGGAAACCGGTGCCGAAGAGTTCATCAGCAAGCCGGTGGAACGGGTCGAGTTGTGGCTGCGGGTGCGCAACCTGCTGCGGCTCAAGAGCCATGGCGATCAACTCAAGCGCCATAGTCAGTTGCTTGAGCAGCAACTGCGCCAACATGCCGGTGACAGCACGCGCATGAACGTGCACGACCTGGCCCGCCAGGACCTGGAAAACGCCCTGCGCCAGGCCGTGGAGCACGATGAGTTCACCCTGCACTACCAGCCAAAAGTCGCTTTGGCCGACGGGCAGATCTGCGCCCTGGAGGCACTGCTGCGTTGGGAGCGCCCAGGCTACGGTGCGGTATCGCCGGCGGTGTTCGTGCCCGTCCTGGAAAGCCTGGGTTTGATCGTGGAGGTAGGGCGCTGGGTGATCCGCAGCGTGTGCCAGCAGATTGCGACGTGGCAGCGCAGCGCGATTGGCGCCGTCGAGGTGTCGGTGAACGTCTCCGGCCATCAGTTGATCGAGGGCGACCTGATTGCCGATATCGAGCGTATTCTCACTGAGACCGGCGTCGAACCCCATTGGCTGGAAGTGGAACTGACCGAAGGCTCGCTGATGGAGAATACCCAGCACACCATCGCCAGCCTGCAACGCCTGCACGCCATGGGCGTGAAGATCTCCATTGACGACTTCGGCACCGGCTATTCGAGCCTGGCCTACCTACGACGCTTCCCCATCGACACGCTGAAGATCGACATTGCGTTTATCCGCGAGGTCACCAGCAACCCCCAGGATGCCGCGATCACCCGTACCATTATCGAGTTGGCCCATAGCCTGAACCTGCGGGTGGTGGCCGAAGGTGTGGAAACCCAGGCGCAATTGGCGTTCCTCAAGGAGGCCGGCTGCGATCAGATCCAGGGCTACCTGTTCAGCCGGCCGCTGCCTACTGAAGACCTGGAGCGCCTGCTGATCAATCGCCAATGAATTCAAGGCGACGCAATCACATTGAACCTGCAGTCAGCGACACGTCTCGAACGTGAATAGACCACGGCCCTGGACACCCTCCCGATGACTTTTATTCTATGGATGGCCGTCCTCGGTGCAGTGCTGCTGACCCTTGCCCTCACCTCCTCTTACCTGCGCTGGATGCCGGTGACCACCTCGGCGGTGTGCCTGTTGCTGGGCGTGGGCATCGGCCCCCTCGGCGTGGACCTGCTGCACCTGGACATCAAGCAGTCTGCGCGCTGGATGGAGCACCTCACGGAAGTCGCGGTGCTGTTTTCACTGTTCGTCAGCGGGCTCAAACTGCGCCTGCCCCTGGGCCATCGCACCTGGCGCATCGCGTTCGGCATGGCCGGGCCGGTCATGCTGTTGACCATCCTCGGCAGCTGCCTGGCGCTGCATTACGTGTTTGAACTGTCGTGGGGGGTGTCGCTGCTGGTGGGTGCCATTCTCGCGCCGACCGACCCGGTGCTGGCGGGGCTGGTGCAGGTCAATAATGCACAGGATTACGATGCGCTGCGCTTCGGTTTGTCCGGAGAAGCCGGGTTGAACGATGGCACGGCCTTTCCCTTTGTGATTTTTGCCTTGGTCTTCATGCAGCACGGCGGCTTTGACGGTAACTGGCTAGGCGGTTGGGCGTTGAAGAACCTGTTATGGGCGGTGCCGGCAGGGCTGTTGATCGGCTACTGGATGGGCCGGGGCATTGGCCGCACGACCCTGTGGCTACGCGTCAACAACAGTGATAGTACGCTCTCCCCCAATGACTACCTGACCCTCGCCCTGATCGCCCTGGCCTACGTGGTGGCCGAAGCGGTGGGGGGTTACGGCTTTCTGTCGGTATTCGCCGCCGGGCTCGGGCTGCGTCAGGCAGAGTTCAGGTCAACCGGCAACTCCCACACGCCCTCGGAGCATTTGGCGCTGCCGGTGGTGGGTCATCTTGAGGTGGAACCGGAGCACGCTCTGCAAGGGGATGTGAGCGAGTTGGCCGAGACCCAGATCGCCGCCGGCGTAATGATGGGCGACATGCTCTCGTTCGGCAGCCTGGTGGAGCGCTCGATGGAAGTGTTCCTGGTCACGGTGCTCGGCATCGTGCTGGCCAGTCATTGGGATTGGCGGGCATTGCCGTTGGCGGCGTTGCTGTTCTGCGTGATTCGACCGGTCAGTGTGTTTGCAATGCCCTGGGGTCGCCTGGTCGATCGCCAGCAGCGCGGGCTGATGGGCTGGTTCGGGATTCGCGGAATCGGCAGCATCTACTACCTGTTCTACGCGCTCAACCATGGCCTTGTCGGCACCAGCAGCGCGGTGGCGGTGAACCTGACGTTGTCAGTGATCGCCTTGAGCATCGTCGTTCATGGCTTGAGTACCCAGCCGATGCTCGCGTGGTATGAACGACGTGCCCAGGCGAAAGCTCAGTCCTGACGCTCGGTATTGCCCACATCCGCCGCGTCATCCAGATCATTGAGCGGTACTTCTGCATCATCCATCAGGGAACCCGGGTCTTCATTGCCCGGATCGTTGAGCTCTTCTTCCAGTTCTTTGGACATGACCGTCTCCTCTAACCGCCTTGGGTGTCGATATCGGCATCGGTTTCAGGCTTGGGCTCGCGCTCAGGCTTGAAGTCTGGACTGTAGTCGTTTTCCCTGGCCTTGGGGTCGGCGGCGGGTTTCGGGTCTTTCGGGGCATCGGCCGCCGTGCCTGGGGCCGGTTCGCCGCCGTCGATTGCCGGGTCGTTACGGTTGCTGGTCTGGGGGTCTTTGTCTGTGCTCATGGGTCACCTCTTTGGAAAAAACGCAGACTGCGTAAAGGTAAGGTCCCGTGCCGGCCGCTGAAGTTCCAACTGCTTAAGAGCCCGGGTTATCCACCTGGATATAAAACGCGTACGCCCCCAGCAACACCCAGAACACCATGAACAGCCACGGCGCACGCATGGAGAACAGCAGCGACTTGCGATAGCCCTTATGGGAGGACTCCATTTCGGAAAACAGCGGCGACTCATCGTAGGCCATGCCCATCACCGGCTCGCTGCGCAGCAGTTCGCTCTGCTTGTAGTGCCAGTGATCGATGATTTCGTACGCGGCGCGGATCCCCGGCCAGGCATTCAGGGAACTGAGTATGCCGAGCAGCGTCAGGAACACCGGCACCACCAGGGTGAACAACTTGCCCCACTCGGGGTTGAGGTTGCCCATGCCGGAGACAAAGGCAATCACCAGAAACGACTGCGCCGTCAGGTAGGCATCGGTGCGGTTGGCGAGGATGGTGGTTTCGTATTGGATTTCGCGACGGTAGAAGTCCAGGCGGTCCTTGGGCGAGCCAAAGATCTTGGCGTTGTGCTCGCTGTGGTCGGCCAGGTTCGCTTCCGGGGTGTCGGGTGAAATGATTCTGGGCACATCCGTGCTCCCTGCTGGGCTCAAACTCCTTAGAAGAATCGGGCTATGGCGAAGTTCAAGTTTGTTGTTGCACCATCGCGGTGCGCAAACCGCTCCCTTATGGTGAGCAGCCTTGTCATGGCCTGCTTTTTTTGTGGTGAGCGGGCTTGTTGTAGTGAGTGGGCTTACTGTGGTGAGCGGTCCGGCTCCCCCCAGCAGTCCAGCTCACCACAACAGTCCCACTCACCCCAGAAGCCTGGTAACCACAGAAGGCCCGCTCACCACAATGGGAAATCAGCACGGGATGCCCATTCCGGCACACGCATTGCTTTATCCATTCATCTGCCCGAATACAGGAACATTCGTTACCCCCCGACCCAGAGCCGACCCCATAAGAAAGTAAGGACCAGGCCCGGTGGCACCATCAGCCACGGGCTCATAAAAAAATGCGTTTTTTAAAGCGGCAGTGCCACCCCATGCGTCCCTCGGCACTGACAAGGTACTGGAATGGCTCGATCTTTCTTCGATGAAATGAATGACGCAAACGGCGTGTGCCGTGCGCACTATCAGGACTTCTCCCGCTGGCTGGCCAACACGCCGCCGGAATTGCTGGCCCAGCGTCGCCGCGAAGCCGATTTGCTGTTCCATCGCGCGGGAATCACCTTCACCCTTTATGGCGACGAGCAGGACACCGAGCGCCTGATCCCCTTCGACATCATCCCCCGCAGCATCCCCGCCAGCGAATGGAGCGTGATCGAACGCGGCTGTATCCAGCGGGTCAATGCGCTGAACATGTTCCTCGCCGACATCTACCACGACCAGCGCATCATCAAGGCCGGGATCATTCCGGCCGACCAGGTGCTGGGCAATGAGGGTTACCAGAAGGCAATGGTCGGCCTGGACCTGCACCGCGATATTTATTCCCACATCTCGGGGGTGGACCTGGTACGCGACGGCGATGGCACCTACTACGTCCTCGAAGACAACCTGCGCACCCCCAGCGGCGTGAGCTACATGCTCGAAGACCGCAAGATGATGATGCGCCTGTTCCCCGAAGTGTTCGCCAAGCAGCGTATCGCGCCGGTGGACCACTACCCCAACCTGCTGCTCAAGACCCTCAAAAGTTCCAGCCGCCTGGACAACCCCAACGTCGTGGTGCTGACGCCCGGGCGCTTCAACAGCGCGTTCTTCGAACATGCGTTCCTGGCGCGGGAAATGGGCGTGGAACTGGTCGAAGGCGCCGACCTGTTCGTGCACGACCTCAAGGTGTTCATGCGCACCACCGATGGCCCCAAGGCGGTGGATGTGATCTATCGGCGCATCGACGACGCGTTTCTCGACCCCCTGGCGTTCAACCCGGACTCGATGCTCGGCGTGCCTGGCCTGGTCGCGGCGTATTGCGCCGGCAACGTGGTGCTGGCCAACGCTATCGGCACCGGTGTGGCCGACGACAAGTCAATCTACCCCTACGTGCCGGAAATGATCCGCTTCTACCTGGACGAAGAACCGGTGCTGCAGAACGTACCGACGTTCCAGTGCCGCAAACCCGATGAACTGTCCCACGTACTGGCCCACTTGCCGGAACTGGTGGTCAAGGAAACCCAGGGCTCCGGCGGCTACGGCATGCTGGTCGGTCCGGCGTCCACCGCCGCCGAAATCGAAGACTTCCGTCAACGCATCAAGGCCCGCCCCCATGCGTATATCGCCCAACCGACCCTGAGCCTGTCCACCTGCCCCACCTTTGTCGAAAACGGCATCGCCCCCCGGCATATCGACCTGCGGCCCTTCGTGCTCTCGGGCAAGGAAACCCGTCTCGTGCCGGGTGGCCTCACACGGGTGGCACTGCGTGAAGGCTCATTGATCGTGAACTCGTCGCAAGGCGGCGGAACCAAGGACACCTGGGTGGTGGAGGGCTGAATCATGTTGAGTAGAACCGCCGCAGATCTGTACTGGATGTCCCGCTACCTGGAGCGCGCCGAGAACCTGGCGCGCATGCTGGAAGTCAGTTATTCGCTGTCGTTGATGCCCCAGGCCGGGCGCAGCGATGGCCTGGACGAACTGGCCATGTCGCTGCTCAGCAGCGGCACCCTGGACAGCTACCTGGAACGCCATGAAACCCTGGATGCCGAGCGCATGCTGCACTTCTTCGCCCTCGACGAAGAAAACCCCGCCAGCATCTACAACTGCCTGCGCGCCGCCCGTGGCAACGCCCACGCCGTGCGCGGGCGCATCACCGCCGACATGTGGGAAAACCTCAACGCCACCTGGCTGGAAATGCGCAGCATCGCCGCCGGCGGCCTGGCACGCCATGGCATCAGCCACTTCTGTGACTGGGTCAAGCAGCGTTCGCACCTGTTTCGCGGGGCCACATCCGGCACCATCATGCGTAACGACGCCTATCGGTTTATCCGCCTGGGCACCTTTGTCGAACGCGCGGACAATACCCTGCGCCTGCTGGACGCGCGCTATGAGATGTTCGGCGAAGAGTCGGAAGAAGTCAGCGACCTGTCGGCACGCGGGTATTACCAGTGGAGCGCCCTGCTCCGCGCGTTATCGTCCTTCGAGGCGTATACGGAGCTGTATCCGAATGCGCTGAATGCGCGGTCGGTGTCGGAGTTGCTGTTATTACGCAGTGACGTGCCGCGTTCGTTGCATGCGTGCATTGAAGAGTTGAGTCATATCCTTGCGGACCTGCCTGGCAGTTATGGGCGTACGGCACAGCGGTTGGCGGCGGAGTTTGAGGCTCGGCTGCGGTATACGGGGATTGATGAGATTCTGGAGGATGGGTTGCATAGCCGTCTCACGGAATTCATCGAAACGGTGCGGGGGGTGGCGCGGGCGATCCACAGTTCTTACTTGGAGGTTGTTTGAGTGCGCTTGCTGACTGTATGTCGTACTTAGGATTCAGAGAAGGTGAAGCAGATTGATTCAACGTAACCTGCTTCGCCCTTCAACTGTATTACCTCGTAGACGTTATACCTTTACTCCAACGGCAGACCCTCTGAAGCGACCGTCTACAGTGCTTTGGCTGCCATCGGAAAATCTCAAGCAATAATAGCTGTTATCGCCAGACGCTCTATCACTAGACCAGTGAGCATCACTATCCAATGGCCATCTTGCCCCATAAGTATTATAAATTTCGCGTAACTGAGCCATGCTCGGCATACTTGCGCCTTCCCTTGCAAGCGCATTACGAACCTCCGCAAGAAAATCTCGAGCAAGTGGAATAACCGCAATAGCGTTGGTCACGGTCAATGTATAGCTTGCAGTTTGTTGCTTTTGATCTCGGACCGTTATCGTCGTAACACCTCTTCCGCTCACCTGGACAACACCTGTGGTGGAGTTCACAAACGCGGCGGCTGGATTGGAAGATGAATAGTAGTAACCCGGCTGTCCTCCTGTTGCCTGCCGTTGCATGGTCGTTCCGGCAGGCCAGGATGGAAGCGCATGTGAGTACCCTCGAATCACATACACCTTGCCAGCCAGCGTTGCTGGAGAAGTATCAAATACCAGCGGGGGCGGAGCACTTTTGACGGTGTAGGTCACCTGCGGGAAGACAATGGCATTGGCCTCCGTCACACCAGGAACTAAAGCTGCCTTGAAATGCAGTGTCAGTTGCGTGTTGTCCCCTAACTCTTTCAAGTAGGCCGTATAACTGATTGGACTTTCCCACCACCCTTGGTTGAACCAGGTCGTATTCACATAGGCCCCCCCACCGTTCCAATGTTTGAGGTTGTGCGCCGCCCCTCCGCTTTTGAAACCCTTGAACTCAATCCAGACCGGAGAATTGGTCGCAATGAACGGCCAGGTGCCGACCCGCAGTCTCCTGTTCCCCGTTCCGGTCGATAGATCCAGCACCTTCGTCGCTGGGTTGGCTTCATTGATTTGGATTACGGTTCCCGCCAGTTCGCTCGCAGGTATCGGTGTCACCGTCACCGTCAACACCGACGACGACCGAACGACATTTCCACGGGTGAGCTCGTACTTGAGGGTAAACATCTTGTGGGTATTGCCGATATTCGCCGCAATCGCCGTCTTGGGAATATCAAACATCACCACACCACTGGTCAAACCATCCTTCGGCGCAATAACCGGTGACCCCGCACCGGCAGTCCCTTCCATCGTGACCTTGATGCTGTCAGTGGTGTACATCGGCAAAAAACTGACTTTCAGCGTTGCACCATTTTGCGCACTCATCGGCGCAAGGGTCACCGAAACACCTGAGCCTGTGGCTTGGATCAATTCGGGAACAGGCATCTCATTCGGCAGGTGCACCTGATATAGCTGGCGCAGGGATTCCTGAGGCAGTTCATTGCCCCGTGTCACGCTGTAGAACACGTCGATAAAACGCCCGTCAAAACGCTTGAGCTCAGTGCCCGGCACATCGAACGTCATATCATTGCCGGGGGCAACCTGGCCCACGAGCCGTCCTGCCGTGTAATCGACGGTGCCGCCGGCGTCGCTGGCCAGGATGGTCACTTGTACCCTGTCTGTGCTGGCCCAACTGGCCTGCGCCGGGAAGCGGATCGTAATCAGCGGCAAGCCTGGGTCCAGATCCTCTCCCAGGGCCTGGTCCACGGTCGGTGCCGGCCATCTGACAATCTCGCCGATCACCGTGAGATAACGGTTATGCGAGCGTTTGTCGGGCAAGCCAGCGCCTTTCAGTTCGTAATACACCACTGCGCTGCCTTGGGCGATCGCACTGACCAAGGCGTTGCCGATATTGAAAAAGTAACCCTTGGCACCTGACAGTGGCCGATCCTCAAAGTAATGAACCGAACTGCCCTGGGCACTTATCCCGTTCCAGTACAGAAAAACATGGCTGTAGACACGAGCATCGGCCCCGCCGACGGTCAGGCCGATTTGTGCGTCCCGAGTGCCGAGTATTTCCAGATCGATTTCTCGGTCGGTCTCGGGTACTTGCACCCAGGGTGCGTCCAGGCGGTCGGTTGCCAGGTACACCGAAACCAGTGCCGTGCTCGACCAGGGCGCCCAGGGATCGGGGTAGTTGCCGGTCGGTCCGCGAACCTGGAACGCCACCGGCAGCAAGTCGCTGTCCCCGGCTTCCTTGATTGCATCCTCGTCGAGCATGCAGGTGATATCCCGCCCGACTTCGGCGGGCAGGATCAACCGCTCGATTCGCACCGAGCCCCAGACCAGGATAAGCAGGTCATAGGCGGCCATGTTCAGCCAATGCCTGACGATCACCTCCACACCCTGCCTGGCCCGATCCGCACTGACCCCACCAAGCCTTACATCATCCGGCAACTCAAATACCAGGCCTTGATTTCCGGGGGCGGGATTGGGGTCTTGTCCGCCCGGATGTTGCAGGTTGACCCTCAAACGCAAAGGCTGGGTTCGGGATTCGTTTCCGCTGCTGCGAATAACCCGGACGTACACCGGATCTGCCCACGGCTCGCGAATACTGTCATAGGGCACGGTGAAGGGAATGCGCGTCAGGTTCTGGTCGCCCTCACGGATCAGGTTGTACGCGACCGGATCACCGCCGCCCCAGAACAATTCGAAGAACGTTCCTTCAGGCGTACTGCTTGGTCGGTCGATATGCACGACCAGGGGTCTCAGGGTATGCGACACACCAATCCCCCCGTCGGCCTCCTCCAAATCTCCTGCAATCGGCGGTTGCATCAGCGGAATATCCACCGGGGGCAGGTCGGAGATCAGACTGGGAGGTTGAGCGCGATACTTGGCCATGCTGGTTTCCTCGGTATTCCCCTGCGCACTGGGCATGGGTTTGAGAGAAATCAGACCTCCAGCAGCAAGGTGTTGACTACTGTCAGAGTTAACAGGTGGCGACCAGTGGTCGTGCGATGAACTGAACGTCGAGCTCGGCACCGCGAATGTTTGATCCCCCAACACCACCTGTGAATTCTGACAGTAGCCAGCGCGAAACCAAGGGTATTTGATACCACCTGAGGCACGTAAACCGTTAACAACGCTACGCCTCCACCTTCAGGGACTTGTTCAGGAGAATAAAGAGCATGAGCACTGAAAGCGCCAATACTTCCCCTGGACAGCCCAGGCAGCTTCCTCGTCTGTCGATCCCAGGTATGACCCATAATGTAGACGGTTACGACGGAGGGATTCCCGAGTGGCTGATGGTCTCCGGGCTGACTGTCCGAGTGGATAACAGTTGGGTTGCCAGTCCTGGCGACATCATCAATATCGTCATGATGCCAAGTATGACGTCCTTGGCGATGAAGCCGGTACGGGCGGGAGAGGAACAACACCACAGTTACTTTTTTTCCATTCCACGGGAAAAGCTGCCCGACGGAGAACTACGCCTGGGTTACGTGGTGAATTACAGAGGCAGCGACGACGACGAGGCATCCTATCCCCTGAGTATCTTGGTAAAAACCGACCTGCCGGCGGGCGAAGACCTGGATCAGCTTGAGCCGGGTCACTCGCAGCTCAAATACACACTCTCGGCCCTGGAAGTCTATCCGCCCGAGGCAGCCAAAGGCGTCAGCGTAATCGTTCAGCCTTATCCGAATATGCATCCAAGCGATCGCATCCACTTCCAATGGGGCAGCCTGAACGTCGTGCAGAAAGTTGCAGGCGTCGGCCAGGCGACCCTTATTGTGATTAATCACGCCCAGATGATTAAAGCCGGTGACAGTGATGGCCTGCTGGTGGGGTTTTACATAGTCGACCTCGTCGGCAACGCCTCAACACCAAGATCCAAGTACACCCGCGTAGTGGTGGCGCTCGACAATGCGCAACGGGAAGGCCCATTCATCCAGTCCGACGATCAGCCGGGCTATATCGATATCGAAAGACTCAATGGCGCCAACTTGAGGGTTGGCATGTACACCCCTGGGCACATCGGCAGGACGGGAGATTGGTATGTGATCACCTTCAAGGCCTACCCTCCGCTTGGAGGTGAGGTGGTGCACCGACGCATCGAAGTGATCACCAGGGCTGGCACCGCGACCTATCATGAAGTGCCCTACAGCAAAGTCCGTGCTGCGGCCGGAGGATGGGTGGCGATCAGCTATGAATTGATCCGGGCAGACGACTTGACCCCTTACGTTTCCAAGCAGACCTGCGCTGAAGTTGTGGGGTCGGTCATTCCATTGGAGGCGCCCTATTTCGAAAAATACCCTGAAGATACGGTGTTCATAGAAAACTCCCTCGTTGTGAATATCCCCTGGTACGCCTGGCGCAAACCGACAGATACCCTCACGTTGATCCTGCGTTACGTGAAGTCACTCAACGAAATCATCCTCTTCAGCGTGACGAAGCCGGTGGGATCGTTCTGGTCGGATGGACAGCCGGTTCAGTGGGCGCTCACCGGTACGGATCTTCACCCCTTCGCGGGCTACGCCCCCGATCTGTATTTCGTCTACGAGTCCGCGTCCGCCTCCATCAGGGCCCGCTCGGTGGATTTGAACGAGTCGCTGCGCCGTCAAGTGCAAATCCTGCAAGGTTCCTGACCGGGCGTGTTGCGCGCCGTCCGCCCGTCGCCACCTGTTAATTATGACAGTAGCCAAATCCTTCTTTAACGGCGTTTGATAGGTCCAAGCGCAGGAGCATTTCCTGTCAAGCGTGACAACTTTCTATTGGAGAAAGCCATGCCTACCAAGAACAGCAAGCCCGCCACGACCAAACCCAAGAAGGCCTCGCCGGTCAAACCCAAGTTTCTTGACACCCTGCGAGTCCCTGGGATGTCCCCTGCATTTGCGGGCTATGACGGTGGTATTCCGCTCTGGTTGCTGGCCAGAGGCCTGACCGTGTCGGTGGACAAGAATTGGCCCGCGAAACCCGGAGACAAGATTGAGGTGCTTTCTATAGTGGGGATGAAGGTACTTGCAGAGAAAACCCTGGAACCTGGAGAAGAAGCCCGCAGCAGCTTCTCCTTTGCCATTTCGGACAGCGACCTCCCCAATGGGGATCTGATACTGGGGTACAGGGTGTGGTACACCGGCGGCCCATCCAATGACCTCTCTTATCCGCTGACCCTGATGGTCAAGCGAACCCTCCCCGCCGGCGAGGATCAGGACCACATCACTCCCGGCCATTCCGAACTCAATTTCAAAATATCCGATACAGAGATCAGGGAAATTCAGGCCGGGCGGGGCGTGACCCTGACCTTCGAGCCTTATCCGAATATGCATGCACTGGATCGCATTGAATGCCAGGTTGGTAGTTTTCTGGCTCCCCCTCAGCAAGTGACCGGTGTCGGTCAACAGACCGAGATAAAACTCAACCGCGATCAAATCATCTCGATCGGTAACGGCACCAATAGGTTGGTGAGTTTCCAGGTTGTCGACGCCGTCCGCAATGTATCCACCCCCCGCTCGCGCAACGTCCCGGTGCTCGTGGACGTGGGCAGCGCCAACTATGCCGCGCCTATCTTCGCGACCCAGCACTATCCAGGCTTGATCGACCTTGAGTCACTTAACGGCGGGCCTTTGCATATGCAGTTGTTCACTTATCCGTGGGAGGGCCCTGTTGGCTACACGTATTTTGTGTCTTACCAGGGCTACCCAAAGCTGGGAGGCAGGGTACTGCACGATCAATACATCCCCATCGTAGCGGCCGGCCGGCCTCATGATTTTTTCGTACCTCATGACAAAGTGCGTGCCGTGGCCGGTGGCAAAGTGGAGATCAGCTTTATCCTGTTCCAAGGGCTCAATATCGTGGGTTACTCAAAAATCGCCTCCGCCGCCGTGCAGGACGCGATCATCCGATTGCAGGCGCCTATTTTTTTGCGATACCCCTCCCATGTCGTCGACCCCATCCCCACCGGTGGCGCCGCCGTCGAAATTCCTTGGTACGCATGGCGCAGGCCCACTGACAAGATCATGTTGCTTATGCGTTACGTGATACCGGGCAGCCATGACCTGATCCTCTACGACGACCTATTTACCGTGGGGCAGGTGCCTGAAGGCGTGCCGATAAGACGCCTGATTCCCTATGAAGATCTCTTGAGGTTCGACGGCACCACCCCTGAACTCTATTACGTGTATGAGCCCGAAAATATTCTGGCGCGCAGCACATCGCTAAACGAATCGTTACGCCAGGAAGTACGGATTGGTGCGCCGGGCCGTGGGAGATGAAGCTGCTGCGGTTTCTATCAGCCACACCGCCCCTCTTGGAGGCCTGACCATGTCCCGTAAAACCAGAACCCCGGCCCGCCGTCCCCGCAATGACTATGACCTGGGCCCAGTGCTGATCAGCGGTATCGAACCCCCTCCCGAAGGGGATACCCAGTCTGACGGCGCACTGGGCGCACGACATGTGGAACATAATCTGGAGGTGCTGCTCCTGGCGTTCCCGGGGGTAGTGCTGGACACGGAGATCTACCTGATTTGGAACAACCCTGAAGCCCCGGTGGATTACCTCATCATCCAACCGGACAACCTGGGGAACCGGTTTTTCAGCCTGATGGTGAATAAAGAACAAATCCTGCCGGAGTGGGCCGAAGTCTATTGCCTGATCAAGCGCCCCAGCGGCAACCGGTCTAAAACCAAACCGTTGAAGCTCAGGGTGAAACGCAGTCGCCCGGGGTACCCTGATCCGAACCCGGACGCCGACGGTAACCAGGGCCTGGTGTTTTTTCTGCCTGCCGACCTGGAAGCCGGCAGCCACGTGGATATGGCCAGGGCAGATCGCGGTGTAGTGCTCGAGATCCACCCCTGGGAAAATATGGCCGAGTGGGACACCTGCCGTATCGCCTGGGGCTCCACTCTCATCGAACACGTGGTGACGGCCAGTGAGGTGCAACGGCCATTTGAAATGTTCATTTCCCCCGAGCAGATCAAAGAGAACCCTCATTACGTAAACATGCCGGTGGCCATGCAAATCAAGGATGTGGGCGGTAACTACCCCGCTGATCCCGACTCCAAATCGAACTGGTCGGAGACACAGCGAGTAGAAGTCAACCTCGGCCTCTTGCGGCCACGGCCACCGTTCCTTAAGCAAGCCGGAGAAACCGTTGAACTTGATGAGTTGGGTGATGCTGCACAGGTCGTCCAGATATTCATCGATAACGACTTTTTCGAGCGCAACGACAAAATTGCATTTGAATGGGAGGGCCGAGACACTTATAACTTGCCGTTTTTCCATGGCGAGGAGAGAGACGTCAACCTTGTCAACTTCATCGAAGACTTCGACGTGCCCAACGAAATCGTCAGCGCAATAGCCGGCGGCACTGCAATTATGTACTACAACCTCTATAAGACCAGAGATGATGTATGGTTGCCGTCGAGAAAAGTCCGGGTAACGGTTAAGGGCGAGTTCATCGCCTGGCCCGCGCCGAGCATCGTAGAGGCGCCAGACGGAGAATTGAATCCAAACTCAAATGCCACGGTTAAATATCGTGCCCAACTTGGCTGGACCGCCACCACACGCATCCGAATAGTATGGGCCGCGCACTCGGTTAATTTTACTGAAGAATTTGTGCTGGGGCCCATTCCCGAGGACCGGGAACTTTCATTTACTGTTCCGAACGCACAAGTCAGGCGCTTTAATACATTGCCTGTCGAGGTGTACTATGAACGCATCGATCAGACGCCCCATCGGCAATCCCAACGTCTTCAGCTTCAAGTGGGAGAGCCTACAAGAACACTGCCAGCGGTAAGGGTTGAAAGCGCTTCGGGTAACTATTTGGACCCGGCTAATTTTGGCACCCATTTGATGGTTACGCTGCCGCTTACCGACAGTCTGGGCGGCGATGTGATTAAGTTGGATTTGGATGGAGATGTGATTAGCACCTCCGTTCAGATGAAGTTAAATAATGACCAGGCAGGGGAAACACTGGAAATCCCTATCGCACGTAACTTCATCACTGGAAACCTGGATAGATCCATAAGGCTAAAATACAGTTTGGCCCGGGCCAATGTTCCCAGGCGATTTTCACCGATTCTCGCGTTGCGCGTAATCGCAGGCTTCGACCACCTCACCACCTTTGACAACAGCAACTTAAACGGATGGGTAGCAGGCCCAGCAGTCAATGGAGGACGTGACATCGAGTTCAGAAAGTATGGCGCCAATACCGTTTTCCATAACTTTACAAATACCACCGGCAATAAAAGCGGGGTAATCCTCAGTCAGGGATTTGCCAACTTGATACCAGGCCATCAATACGAATTCAGTATGAAAGCCAGAAGGTTCCGCGGCCTATACGTAGTCCCTTCACTCTCTCTAAGTAGCACTCAAGGCGCTGTCACAGCTCCAACCCAACTCACCGACTTAGTAAACTGGCGAACCCTTTCGGGACGTTTCCTCGCTAACAGTTCTTACGTCGTGCTTTACATTAATAGTCATGTAGTGACTACCAGTGGTAACGACTACGAAATTGACGATATTCGCTTCAGACGCCTCTAGCCCGAACTTTGCCTTTCGGTGTCTTACCCGTTGTTTCATAGAAAGGAGTCACTACATGTCCAACGTCGCCCCCCCTGCGCCCACCGCCGAACTAGGCGATCTTTACATCCCAAGGCTCCATCCGGCCGCGGCCGGTGATGTAGGGGTTGACGGCAACCTGGGCCTCAGGAATATCGAAACCCCACAGGTTGTCTACGTGAAAACCAGTTCACGCACGTCACCCGGTCAATTGCTCGAACTGTTCAGCAACGACCCTATCCTTCCCGTCGCTCACGCCTTTGTCATGCCCGGGGATACCCAGCGTGAATGGCTGCCAATTCTCCTGCCGGCAGCCAGTATCCGGCCTCAATGGATAGACCCCTTGGTGTGCCGAATCAACGCCTCGGGCGCGTCTACCCTGCCCCTGCGCTTGAGGGTTGACCTTGCACGTCCGGGCGGCCACGACCCCGACCCTTCCAAGCCAGGGCACCAGGGACTGGTCATCTATCTGCCTGACGATGTGCTGGTTAACGGCGTCAGTGAGGCCAGGGCCTTCGAGAATATCGAAATCACGCTGATGCCTTACGCCCACGCGGCTGCGGGAGACCAGGTCCTGCTGTGCTGGGGAGATCAACAGGTTACCTATTTACTCACCGAGTCAGATCTGAACCATGCGGTCAACCTGATAGTGCCTTACAGGACAGTCATGGCCGCCCGCGACGGCAGAGAACTGAACGTGAGGCTTCAGGTGCGCGGGCATACCGGTAACTTTACTGACCCGGCTGAACGCTGGTCTGCCGTCAGCAAGGTATGGGTATATGCACAACGCGATATTTTGAGAGAGCCTTACAGCGCCGAGGTTGACCCGCAAACCGGGGTGATTGACCTGGAGAAGCTGGCAGGCAAATCCGTCACGGCTTCGGTGTTTGCTTCAGCGGATTACTTCGAGACGAGAGATGCCCTGGAATTTGTCTTCAGGGCTACCGATGCTCAAGGAAACACTGTCACACACCGCGAGGAACGCCCAGTGGACCGGATCAACGCGATCTATGACTTCTCGATCCCTCCTGCGTTCATGGACGGTCTGGCCCAGGGGCATGCCAAGCTGTATTACACCCTGCGCAAATATGTCGGTTCAACGACGATGTATTCGCAAGCTGCCTACGTGAGTGTCAAAGGTGCAACGGTTCTGTGGCCAGCGCCCTATGTGATCGACACCATGCCCTTCGCTGAAATACGTCCGGTACCGAAAGATGGGCAAGCCTACGTGCCTTACCAGGCCAGCTGGAAGCCGTGGGACCTGATCACACTGGTCTGGCTCTTGCCTGACCGAGACGGCAGCGTGGAATACCGCTTCACCCGCAGTGCAGGTGAGCGCCCGGAGCACGACATCATTGAGTTCGTACTGCCCGTGGCCCAAATCAAGCGATTCGAGGGGCGCCCTTCCGAAATGCACTACGAGGTCAATGGTACTGATGGGCGGCTGCTGGGTGAGTCTGCGCGCAAAAGCCTGCTGGTGGGGAAACCGTTGGAGCCCATGGCCGCTCCGGTAGTCGATAAGGTTGCCGGCCATTACCTTGATCCGGACCTGGTACCGGAGGGCGTCTGGGTCACCATCCCTGACCCGCCTGTCGGCCAGCATCTTCGACTGCACTGGTTTGGCCCGGTGAACCGCATTGTCATGCTGATGCATATTTCCACGCCCGGTGAAGCTCGAATCAAAGTCCCGGCGAAGTATGTATCGGACAACCTCAATCACATCGTAAAAGTCTATTGGGAGGTCAACCGTAACGGTGTTCCACAGCGCTATTCCGGTGTGGTGACGCTGCGCATTGCTCGCCGAGGTATTTTCGGATTCGAAGACATACCGTAAAGATGATCATCACGCGGCTGCCTGATCGATTTTCAACCCTTTCATGTGGAGGATTCACGATGTCTCGTGCTCCTGAAAGAAAGCTTGGAAGTACAGTCGACGATAGACAATCCGAGCTGTACATCTCGAACCTGGGTATGCCTATCAAGGAGGACACCGAACCTGACAGGTGCATTGGACTGCGGCATGTCGAGCATGATCTCAAGCCGTTACTTTTCCCCGAGCACAAGTTGGCGCTGCACACAGAGATATTCTTGTACTGGAACGGCCCGACGCCAGAGGACTACCTGATTATCGACGAGAGCAATGCGAATAACCCGGTGCATACATTGACCGTGTCCAAGGAAAACATTCTGCCGGAGTGGGCTACTGCCTACTGCACCATTGAGGAGCCCGGAAACGGCCTCGTCGACACCAACCGGCTCAGGCTTCGGATCAAGCTCAACCGTCCCGGCAAAGAAGACCCGGACGCTGACAAACCGGGCCATCAAGGACTGGTGTTCTTCCTCCCCGAAGATCTCGAGGCGGGCGCAGTGATAGACCCCGAACGGGCCAGGCTTGGAGTCGTTCTTGAAGTCCAGCCCTACGAATACATGGCCGAATTCGATACCTGCACAATTGCCTGGGGTTCGCAGCTTATCAGTCGTGTGGTAACCCCCAGGGAGGTCGGCAGACGGTTCCAGGTAACGGTTAATGAGAGCGCCATCCGTGCCGCCGGCAGCAACCCTTTCCTGCCCATCGCCATGCAGGTCGTTGATGCCGTGGGCAACTATCCGGTCTTCGACCCCGAATCGGACGCAAATTGGTCACCACCAACCTGGGCAAATGTGGACCTCGGTACTCGGCCACTTGAAGCACCTTTTCTTGAGCAGCCAGGAGACGTTATCGACTTGAAACGGCTCGGGGACGCGGCGCAGAAGATCAAACTGTTCCTTGATCCAACGGTGTTCAAAAAAGGCGATCGAGTACGCCTGGATTGGGAGGGTCGAGACGCAGAGAACTTTCCTGTGCCCTACAGCGAGGAAAAGACCGTCGAGCGCACCAATAGCTTTATGGAGTTCTATGTCCCGAATGAAAGAGTCAAGGCCCTGGGCGGCGGCGTCTCAATGCTGTCTTGCAGCCTTCATTCGCTGAACACCGACGATGTGCGTGTTTCGATGAAGACGCGTGTGAGCGTACGCGGGGCCGCCAGTCCCTGGCAGGCGCCCCGGGTTCAGGAATCCGCGGCTGGCTATCTCGATCCGAGTGTTCCTGAGGCGACAGTGGTCATAGTCGCTCCCGACGGATGGGCGGCGTCGACCCGGATTCGTCTGGTGTGGGTGGGTGGCTCGGTGATCTACACCCAGGAATACACGCTGGGGGCGATCCCCCCGGATCGCATCCTGGTATTCAAGGTCGACGGCGGGCATATCGAACGTTTCAATACCCTGCTCACCGAGCTGTATTACGAACGCGCGGACCGGCCATCAAGCCGTGAGTCGCTGCGCCTGCAATTACAGATAGGCAAGCCTGCCAGCGCGCTGCCCCAGGCACGGGTTGAAGACAGCCGTACCGAACAGCAAGTACTGGTGATACTGCCTTTTACCGAAACCGAGCCCGGAGACGCCGTGACATTACAGTGGATTGGTGACCAATCGAGAACCACGGTACCGAACACACTGGATTCCGAAACGGCTGGCCGGGAACTGCACATTCCGATCCCAGTGAATGACCTTGAGGAGGGGGAAATCGTACGGGTGTATTACAGCCTTATACGACGAGGCCAACCCGTCCGTTATTCGAAGCTGCTTGTGTGGGTAATGCCCAATAACGGCAACGTCGATGCTGAGCGTGGTAATAAAAGTACGCTACTGCCAGCTGCAACCCATCGCCGGTGAATGAAATGAGCGAATAATTCTTCGAAATACGGCTAATCATCTGACGCTTGCGTGCATCGATACCTATTAACTTCGAGTCTCGCTCCGGAGGTCTGACCATGTCCCGTAAAACCAACACCTCGGCCCGCCGTCCCCGCAATGACCACGACCTAGGCCCTGTCCTGATCAGCGGTATCGAACCCCCTCCCGAAGGGGATACCCAGTCTGACGGCGCACTGGGCGCACGGCATGTGGAACATAATCTGGAGGTGCTGCTCCTGGCGTTCCCGGGGGTAGTGCTGGACACGGAGATCTACCTGATTTGGAACAACCCTGAAGCCCCGGTGGATTACCTCATCATCCAACCGGACAACCTGGGGAACCGGTTTTTCAGCCTCACGGTGAATAAAGAGCAAATTCTGCCGGAGTGGGCCGAAGTCTATTGCCTGATCCAGCGCCCCAGCGGCAACCGCTCTAAAACCAAACCGTTGAAGCTCAGGGTGAAACGCAGTCGCCCGGGTTACCCTGACCCCAACCCGGACGCCGACGGCAACCAGGGCCTGGTGTTTTTTCTGCCTGCCGACCTGGAGGCCGGCAGCCACGTGGATATGGCCCGGGCAAATCGCGGTGTAGTGCTCGAAATCCACCCCTGGGAAAATATGGCCGAGTGGGACACCTGCCGTATCGCCTGGGGCTCCACGCTCATCGAACACGTGGTGACGGCCAGTGAGGTGCAACGGGCATTTGAAATGTTAATTACCCCCGAGCAGATCAAAGAGAACCCTCATTACGTGAACATGCCGGTGGCCATGCAAATCAAGGATGTGGGCGGTAACTACCCGGCTGATCCCGATTCCAAATCGAACTGGTCGGAGACACAGCGAGTAGAAGTCAACCTCGGGCTCTTGCGGCCACGGCCACCGTTCCTTAAGCAAGCCGGAGAAACCGTTGAACTTGATGAGTTGGGTGATGCTGCACAGGTCGTCCAGATATTCATCGATAACGACTTTTTCGAGCGCAACGACAAAATTGCATTTGAATGGGAGGGCCGAGACACTTATAACTTGCCTTTTTTCCATGGTGAGGAGAGAGACGTCAACCTTGTCAACTTCATCGAAGACTTCGACGTGCCCAACGAAATTGTCAGCGCAATCGTCGGCGGCACTGCAATTATGTACTACAACCTCTATAAGGCCAGAGATGATGTATGGTTGCCGTCAAGAAAAGTACGGGTAACGGTTAAGGGCGAGTTCATCGCCTGGCCCGCACCGAGCATCGTAGAAGCGCCAGACGGAGAATTGAATCCAAACTCAAATGCCACGGTTAAATACCGTGCCCAATTTGGCTGGACCGCCACCACACGCATCCGAATAGTATGGGCCGCACACTCGGTTAACTTTGCTGAAGAGTTTGTGCTGGGACCTATTCCGGACGACCGGGAACTTTCATTTACCGTTCCGAATGCACAAGTCAGGCGCTTTAATACATTGCCTGTCGAGGTGTATTACGAACGCATCGACCAGTCACCCCATCGGCAATCCCAACGTCTTCAGCTGCAAGTGGGCGAACCCACAAGAACACTGCCAGCGGTGAGGGTTGAAAGCGCTTCGGGTAACTATCTGGACCCGGATAATTTTGGCCCCCACTTGATGGTTACGCTGCCGCTTACCGACAGTCTGGGCGGTGATGTGATTAAGTTGGATTTGGATGGAGATGTCATCAGCACCTCCGTTCAGGTGACGTTAAATAATGACCAGGCAGGGAAAACACTGGAAATCCCTATCGCACGGAACTTCATCACTGGAAACCTGGATAGATCCATAAGGCTGAAATACAGTTTGGCCCGGGCTAATGTTCCCAGACGATTTTCACCGATTCTCGCGTTGCGTATTCGTACGGGACTCGACCATATCACCGACTTCCACAATAGTAATTTAAACGGATGGTTGCCGGGAATAGCACTCAGTAACAAGCAGGATATCGAGTTCAGAACATACGCAGAAAATACGATTTTTCATAACTACACCTATCCCCCCGGCGATAAAAGCGGTGTTATTTTCAGTCAGACTTTTAACAACTTAAGGCGGAATGAGCTGTACGAATTCAGTATAAAAGCCAGGAGATTCGACGGGCGATTTGAACCCCCGTCACTCTCTCTAAGTACCTCTCAAGGATCACTTACAACTCCAGCAAAGCTTTTAGATCTGGTTAATTGGCTGACCTTATCAGGAACACTGACGGCCAACAGCGAAACACTGACGCTTTATATTAATAGCCATGTAATTACCAGCTATGGTAACGACTATGAAATTGACGATATTCGCTTCAGACGGGTCTAACAGACTTTATCTAATGTTGTTTGCTCTACTGGTGTGGAGACAAGACTAATGTCGTCGGCACCAGGGCTGAGAATGGCGAAAGCGATATGCGACTGCTGACCATCAGTCAAGTGACCGGACCCGCCCTAAAAACTCGAGCACCAGCGCATTGACCCGTTGCGCCTGCTCGTTCTGGATCCAGTGACCGCAGTTGGCCAGGCTATGCAGTTCAAGGTCAGGCACCCACTCAGGCATGCGCTTGAGCGTATGGGCCTCAAACACCCCCACCGGATCGCGGTCGCCAATCAGGAACAAGGTCGGTTGCAACACCTGGCGGCCGGCGAGGAGTTTGGTGCGCTGCCAGTTGCGCTCGAAGTTGCGGTACCAGTTCAGCGGGCCGCGAAAGCCGTGTTCGGCGAAGGTTTGCACGTACACGTCGAGGTCTGCCTGTGTACACCAGTGCGGTAATGCACCGGGCGTTGAAGTGCCCTCAAGCAACGTGGCGGTGGCCGGTTTCTGCTGTAGAAACACATCCTGGTCCTGCATGAACAGGCGCAAGGTGCGTTCGATATCGGCATCCAATTCCTGCTCGGCTACACCCGGTTCCTGGAAATACAGGATGTAATTGAAGCGGTCGGCATACAGCTCGCGCATGATCTCGATCACCGGCCGCCGAGCACGCCCGGCGAAAGGCACGGACATCGTGACCAACCGAGTGACGCGCTCCGGCTCGAGCAACGCCAGGTGCCAGGCCACCACGGCGCCCCAGTCATGGCCGACCATCACGACCTGTTCGTGCCCGAAATGGTCCATGGCCTGCTGGATATCGCCGCACAAGGTCATCACGTCGTAGTCGGCTATCTCGGCGGGTGCGCTGGATTGGCCGTAGCCGCGCATTTCAGGGGCAAATACCCGGTAGCCTGCGGCGGCCAGCGCGGGTATCTGTTCACGCCAGGAGTGCCAGCACTCGGGAAACCCATGGAGCAGCCAGATGGGGCGGCCCTGTTCCGGCCCCGCGACATGCACCCATAGTTCAATACCGTTTACAGGGATCTTTTGCGGGGGCAGTTGGCTCATGGGCGGGGCCTTTCCTGGAGGTTTTTGCCTAGCCTGGGGGATCCGTTGTGCAAGAACCAGCATTATTGATGGCAGGAATAGCTCAATAAACCGTCCACCATTCCGGCAACAACTGGCGGACCCGCGCCTCCCCGAACCGATCATCCATCAACATCACCACACCCCGGTCGTGCTGGCTGCGGATCACCCTCCCCGCCGCCTGCACAACCTTTTGGATGCCGGGGTACAGGTAGGTGTAGTCGTACCCTGCGCCAAAAATCGCCGCCATGCGCAGTTTTATCTGCTCGTTGACCGGGTTGAGTTGCGGCAACCCCAGGGTGGCGATAAATGCGCCGATCAGGCGTGTGCCCGGCAAGTCGATGCCCTCGCCAAACGCGCCGCCCAGCACGGCAAAGCCGATGCCTTGGCTATGTTCGGTGAATTGGTCGAGAAACCCTTGGCGTTCGGCCTCGGCCATGCCCCGCGACTGGTGCCACAACGGGATCTGCGGGTGTGTTTCGGCGAGCAGTTGCGCCACCTGTTGCAGGTAATCAAAGCTTGAGAAAAACGCCAGGTAGTTACCCGGTTGCAGGGCGAACTGGCGGGCGATCAGCTCGACAATCGGCGCCAGCGAGGCTTGGCGATGCACGAAACGGGTGGAGATTGCGTCGACAATGCGTACCTGCAGTTGCTCGGCCTTGAACGGCGATTCCACATCGACCCAAGCCGTGTCCGTCGGCAGCCCAAGCAGGTCGGCGTAGTAGTGGCGTGGGCTCAATGTGGCGGAGAACAACACGCTGCTGCGGGCTGCCGTCAAGCGCGGCCGGATGAATTCGGCGGGTACCACGTTACGCAGGCACAGGGTCGAGCTGCTGCGTTTGCCGCCGAGCTGGCGCTTGCTGATGTCGAAGATGAAGTGCTCGTTGAACAGCTCGGCGACCTTGGTAAATTGCAGCGCTTCGAAGTAGAAGGCTTGCAGGTCACCGCTGAGGGCTTCGGGGTGGTCGTTGAAGTAATCACCCAGGGCGCTGGTGCACAGGTTCAGGGCCTGGAGCAGTTTGTCCGGCCTGGAGGCATAGGCTTGGTACGGCGCGACCTGGTCTTTGTGCAGGGCGTTCCATTCGCGGTTGAGGCGCTGCAGGGGTTTCTTCAGCGGCTCGGGCGCGGTGTCGCGCAGGATCTTCAGGCTGTACTGGTCGAGGCTCGCGCTGTACATCGAGCGCGCACGTTCCACCAGGTTGTGGGCTTCGTCCACCAGCACGGCAGCGCGCCATTGGTTGAGTTGGGCCAGGCCGAAGAGCATGGCGCCGAAGTCGAAATAGTAGTTGTAGTCGGCAACCACCAGGTCGGCCCAGCGTGCCATTTCCTGGCTCAGGTAATAGGGGCACACCCTGTGATCGAGGGCGACATTGCGCAGGTTGTGTTGGTCGAGCAGGCGGACCTTGGACGCGGCAAGGCGGGCGGCGGGCAAACGGTCGTAGAAGCCCTTGGCCAAGGGGCAGGCGTCGCCGTGACAGGCCTTGTCCAAGTGCTCGCAGGCCTTGTCCCGCGCCACCAGCTCGAGAACACGCAGGGGCAGGTCGCTGCTGGCATGCAGCACCTTGGCTGCATCGAGGGCGAGTTGGCGACCGGGGGTCTTGGCGGTGAGGAAAAACACCTTGTCCAGTTGCTGGGGCGCCAGGGCCTTGAGCAGCGGGAAGATCGTGCCGATGGTCTTGCCGATGCCCGTGGGGGCCTGGGCCATCAGGCAACGGCCGGTGCTGACGGCCTTGTACACCGACTCGGCCAGAGTGCGTTGGCCGGGGCGAAAATCGGCATGGGGGAAACCCAAGGTCTGCGCCGCAACGTCGCGCGCTTCACGGTGCTGCATTTCCTGGCGGGCCCAGCCGAGAAACAGTGCACATTGCTGATTGAAGAACGCTTGCAGCTCGTCCGCCTGGAAACGTTGATTGAGCAGGGTTTCGCCTTCGCCGACGATATCGAAATACACCAGCGCCACGTCGATATCCGTGAGGCCAAGCTTCTGGCACATCAACCAGCCGTACACCTTGGCCTGGGCCCAATGCAGTTGCCGGTGGTTGGCGGGCTGGGCAGCCAGGTCGCCTCGATAGGTCTTCACTTCTTCCAGGCGGTTGGCGTCCGGGTCATAGCCGTCTGCCCTGCCCCGCACCTTCAGTTGCTGGTAGTCGCCCTCGAGGGCCACTTCGTTCTGGTAGTGCGCGCTGCGTCGCGAAGCAACGGTGCGATGGCCCGCTATACCTTCCTGGGCGCTGGGCGACGGGGTAAAGCGCAGGTCCAGGTCGCCGACCTTGGCGGTGAACTCGCACAGCGCCCGCACGGCTACGCTGTAGCTCAAGCGGGTTGCTCCGCCCAGCGTACGTAGCAGACGGTGACGGGCATCTGGTATTCACCGCAGAACTCCAGCCAACGCAGCTGGTTGTCCTGCAGGCGGTCGCCAGGGCCCTTGACCTCGATCATGCGATAGGTCTTCTGCGCCGGCCAGAACTGGATCAGGTCCGGCATGCCGGCGCGGTTGGCGCGGATATCCAGCAGCAACCGTTCGAACCAGTAGCGCAGGTGTTCGGCGGGCAGGCAGGCCAAGGCTTGTTCCAGCAGGTCTTCACTGAGCAGGTTCCAGAACACAAAGGGCGACTGGATCCCCCACTTATCGAGGTAGCGTTGGCGGATGGTGGTTGTGTAGCGCCCGTCCTGTAGTTGCGCAAAACACGCGTCAAACAGGGGGACGCGGCGCGCGTGGAAGTCTTCGCTGTGCAGGTCCGCCGGCCCACGCTGGAACGGGTGGAAAAACGCACCCGGCAGTGGTGCGAAGATCGCATCCCAGCACAGCAGGCCGAACAGCGAATTGATCAGGCCGTTCTCGACGTAGTGCACCGGTGCATCAGGTGCGCTCAGGTGGGCCTGGACACAGGATTCCACCGACATCAACGGCTCCGGCAGCGCAAGTTCCAGGTCCAGGCGTGTGACTTCACGGGATTTGAGCGTCGGCAGCCGGGGTTCGCCGAGCTTGCGGCGCAGACGGGGCATGACGCGCAACAGGTGTTGCTGTTCGGCGGCACTTTCCGGTGCCTGTTGCGCGATGCTTGCCAGGGCCATGGCCTGGGCGTAATCCTCCTGGCGCTCCAGCACGCGAATCAGCCGCGCGCGCGCGCCGGGGTAGGCGCAGGTGCGGTAGATCTGCTGCGCCAGGTCCAACTCGGCACCGCGCTCGCAATACTGGCCGAGCTGGAACAACAGCTTGGCCCGGCGCTTTTCCAGCCAGGGGTTGTCGGTGTTCAGCGTGGCCACTTCAGCCAGCACCTGCGCCAGCGCCTCACCGCGTTCAAACGCCTGCTGGCATTGGTGCAGGAATAGAAAACCGTGCACGTCGGCGCGGCTGCGCAACCCCCGCGATTCGGCGCAGAACTCGACTTTTTCATAGGTGTAGATGCCCAGGTCCGCGAGGACAAACTCGGACCAGTCCTGGTGCAGGTTGCCGAAGAACATCAGCCGCAGGCGGTCGCATAACTCCATCACGGTGAGGCTGTACAGCGTGTCGGCCAGGTCCGGGCACCAGTCGGCGAAACGGCGCGTGTCGGTGAACTGTGCCGCCAACCCTTCCAGCCAATCGGCCTTCTTGCCCTTGGGCTGGTCGATCCAGGGTGCGAAGGTGCTGAGAATCTCGCCTTTTTGCAGCAAGGCGAATAATGCTTCAAATGCCAGAAGGTGGTTGTCGTCCACCCATCCCAATTCCCGCAAAGGCGCGGCAGCGGCATGGGGGCAACCGATCTCCACGTAGTGCAGCTTGCCCGCACGAAAATGCACGCCCTTGCGCATCACCATGCGCACCAAAAGCGCCTGGGAGGCTTGCGGCAACCTGTCGAATTGCTGAATGAAATGCTCTTCGTCAGGGTCGAGCAGATCGGCATAGCGTTGCCCCAGCCAATGCAGGACCTGGCGGAAGTTATGCAGGTAATAGAGCGGGTTTTCGAGGGGATTGGCCATGGTACGCATTGGTCGAATACTGGTTATGCATACAGAGTGCCGTCGTAAATGCGGTGTTGCAATCGGTAATAGATAAATGGCACACGCAACTTTTTGCATAAAAATGATCAGATGGGGAGTCGATGGCGTAACATTTGTCGCCCGCGTCCCTGGCGTGGGATTTTTCAGGGTTAAAGGTAAGGGTTATGAACATGAAGAATTTGGGGCTGCCACTGGTTGCACTCACTTTTCTGGTATTGGCCGGTTGCGCGACGCAAACCGTAGTGACACTGCAAAATGGCACGCAGTATTTGACCAAGGACTCTCCAAAAACCAAGACGGCCGACGGGTTTTATGAGTTCACCGATATCGCCGGCAAGCGCATCCGCGTCAAAGCCGACGATGTGGCCACGGTGCGCAAGGAAGACTGATTTCCAGCGGCCCGCACTGATCAAATGTGGGAGAGGGCTTGCCCCCTCCCACCGTTTTAACCGATCACAATCCCCTCCCCCGACAAGCCAACCACCCCCACCAACGTCACCGAATCCGCGCCAAAACTGATCACCGTATCCCCGCCCACGACCTTGGCGTGATCACGGTAATCCGCACTCCCCTCAACGTCCCTGAACACCAGCTTGTCCGTCGCTTGATAGCCGATAATCCGGTCCTGGCCAAACTGCCCGCTGAACAAAAAGGTGTTATGCCCGCTGCTGTCGCGGATCGTGTCATTGCCCTTGCCGCCCTCGATAAAGTCCGCGCCCTTGCCGCCCTGGATCAGGTCATTGCCGTCACTGCCAATGATGTAGGTATCGCCCTTGTGCGGTTCGGCATTGCGGTTGAGGTCCTGCACCCAGGTGGTGGCGCGTGCCGGGTCGGACAGGTTGGCGACGATAATCGTCGAGTCGCGGCTCATCTGCCCATAGAACCCGGACTCGAGGATGCGCGTCATCCCATCGCCATAACCCGTAGGCAAATGGGAGATCCAGGTCGGCAGGTTGGTGATGGAAAACGGCAGCACATTCCACAGCGTCGAAGCGTAGTGGTCGTTAAAGCTGACGATATTGTCGGTGGTCGATTCATGGGGTTTGTCATGCACGCCCAACGATGACCAATTGAAGGATGATCCGTCCAGCGCACGGAATACCGGGTCGTTTTCGTAGCCGATATTAAGCACCTTGTCGCCAGCGCTCTGGGTCGGCGAGGCGTAGGCCAGGTAGTTGGCGTCCTGGTAGAAACCCGCCCATTTGCTGCTGCTCAAGTCGGCCATGCTGTTGACCGCCAGGCCGCCCAGGCTATGGCCGCTGACCACTACGTCGTGGCCGCTGAGGCCGTGGGCACTGGCGTAGTCGGCGACGTTCTTGAGCAGGCCGCCAAAGGCTTCACCGGCATAGTTCTTCGCGTAATCCTTGGGGCCCAACGCTGCGAGCAGATCGCTGACCAGATCGCCAATGGAGTCGCTGACCAGCGTTTCCCGAGGGCCCGACGTACCGCGAAAACCGATACCGATTTCCAGCAGCTTGCCGGCTTCATCGTACTTGCCCAGCACCTCGACCTGGGCTGTGGTGTAGCCGGCTTTTTCGCCGAAGAACGTGCCTCGGGCGTCGACCTTGCCGGTATAGCCCAGGGTGCTTGCGCTGATGGGCGTCCAACCGGCTTGTTGCACGGCCTCCAAGGCGGCTTTCTCCGAATCCGGGTTCCAGGGAATGCCGGGAATCACGCCCTGGGAATCCGTACTGCCCAGCAGTGCAGCGACCAGCGTGGCGGGCAAACCGAGCCCCAGGCCGTTGTGCTGGTAGCCCACGGCAAAGCCGTTATCCAGGTTGTGATAGGCGTACAGCGTGATCGCCATGGCATCGGCGAACAACGCTTTGGAGCCCTCGGCTCCGAGGTTTTTATAGTCGAACACACCCATGGTATTGCCTCTCTGTTGTTGGAATTGTCGAGAAAGTCAATTAATGCGGTGCCGGCCCGAACGCCTCATCCACCTTGGCCAGGTCGGTGTCGCGCAGGTTGCCGGCGTAGTAGTGCAGTTTGGTCCAGGCCATCAGGTAGTCGTAACGCGCCTGGGCCAGGTCGCGCCGCGTGCTGTAGAGCTGTTGTTCGGCGTTCAGCGCATCGAGGTTGACCCGCTCGCCACCGAGGATGCTCTGCTGGGTCGACAGCACCAGTGCTTCTGCGGAGGTCAGGGCCTTTTGGTAAGCGCGCAGTTTGCTCACGCCAGACAGGCACGCGCTGAACTGCCGACGCAGTTCGATCAGGGTCTCGCGGGTCTTGCCTTCCAGCTCGTACTCGGCCTGTTCCATGGCGCGGCTGGCCTGGCGGGTGGACGCGGAGATGCCGCCACCGGCATACAACGGCAGGCTCACTTCGACGCCGATGGTGTTGGTGTCGTAGCGCTGGTTGTAGGTGTTGCCGCTGTCGGACTCCTGCTGGCGCGAACTGGCGTACGCAGTGACCTTGGGCAGGTGTCCGGCGCGGTTACGCTCCACTTCATAACGCGCGACTTCCAGGGCCTGGCGCTGGGACGCCAGCGTGGGGTTGTTGCTGATCGCCAGTTCATGCCAGGTGTCGTAGTTGGCCGGGGTCAGGGTGAACGCGGCGAAACCTTCGTTCAACGGGGCGAGGTCGTCGATGTTGACGCTTTGCACACCGATCAGCGCACCCAGTTCTCTAAGCGAGGCGTCCTGCTCGTCCAGCGCCTGGATCTCTTCGGCGGTGGCCAGCTCATAGCGCGACTCGGCTTCGAGGATATCGGTGCGGGTGCCCTCGCCCTGCTGGAACAGGTGCCGGTTCTGCTGGAACTGCTGCTCGAAGGCCTTCTTCTTGGCCCGTGCGATGTCGATCTGGTCCTGGGCAAACAGCGCCTGGGTGTAATAGCTCAGCACCCGCACCAGCAGCGCCTGGCTCTTGTCGCGAAAGCTTTCATCGGCGAACAGCGCCTGGGCCACGCCCTTGCGGTAGTTGGCGTAGGCCTCATAGTCGAACAGCGGCTGTTGCAGGCTGAAGGTCGAGCCGTAGCTGTTGTAGTTGCGGTCGTCGTGGTAATTGCCGCCGCGGCCGTCGGGCAAGGTGGCCTGGGAGTTGTTGCGGCCCTTGTTGTAGTTATACGACAGCTTGGGCAGCAAGCCTGCGCGGCCGATGGTGCGGTTTTCCAGGCCGGCGTCGCGCTCCTTGATCGCACCGAGAAACACCGGATCGTTACGCAAGGCCTGTTCGTATACATCGAACGGGCCCATGGCGGCCTGGGCGTTAATGCAGGTAAACAGCAAGGCGATGAACACAGCTTTCATGCTCATTCCTCGGTCAACGCGGAGCCGGCGCGGTCGAGCAGCGGCTTGAACAGGTAATTGAGCAACGAACGCTCGCCGGTGCGCACAAACATCTCGGCGGGCATGCCCGGCTTGATGACCAGGCCGTGGAGTGTCTCCAGTGCTGCCTCGCTGACGGTGGTGCGCAATACGTAATACGGCGCGCCGGTTTTTTCGTCGAGCATCTGGTCGGCGGAAATCAGGCTGACCTCCCCCGGCACACGCGGGGTGCGGCTCTGGTTGAAGGCGGTGAACAGGATATCCACCGGCAGGTGCGTGCCGACCTTGTCCACCAGGTGCACCGGCAAATGCCCTTCCACTTCCAGGCGCGTGCCCTGGGGCACGATTTCCAACAGGGTTTCACCGGCACGCACCACGGCGCCTTCGGTGTGCACGCTGAGGTTGACCGCAATGCCGTCAGCCGGTGCGTTGATCTCGCTGTGTTGCAGATCGAAGCCGGCCGAGGTGAGTTGCTGCTCGAGGGTCAGGCTGCGCAATTGCGCGTCGGCCAATTGGCTGCGCACGTCCTTCTGGTATTCCTCGCTGTGCTGCTGCAATTTCAGGCGCGATTCAAGGATGCCCTGCTCCACCCGGCCGCTCTCTCCGGTGTTCTGCGCCAGGTCCTGTTGCACCTGGGACAGCTGACGTTGGTACTCCATCAGCCGGTTGCGCGGGATATAGCCGTTGTCGGCCAGGGGTTGCAGGTTGCTGAGTTGGTCGCGAAGGGACTGGGCCTGGGCGGTCAGGTCGCTGCGGGCGCGGCGCATGCCGTTGAGCTGTGCGGTGGCGCCCTCGATATTCGCGCGGATGCCTGCCTGTTCACGGGCAAAGGCTTCGCGACGGCTGCTGAACAATTGGCGCTGGCCTTCCAGGACCAACGCCAGTGCGGGATCGGGGTTGCTGCTCAGCTCGGCGGGAAAGGTGATAGCGGATTGATTGTCGCGCTCGCTCTGCCACCGCGCGACGCTGGCCCAGGCCATGCGGTACTGGGCCTGCAGGGACTGCACGTCGGCCTGATTCTGGGTCTGGTCGAGACGGAACAGCGGCTGGCCTTGCTTCACCAGCTCACCCTCCTTGACCAGGATCCGACTGACCACGCCGGGGCTGAAGGTTTGCACCGCCTTGCGTTTGCCCGACACCACCACCGTGCCCTGCACCGGGATGCCCTGGTCCAGGGGCGCCAGGCTGGCCCAGAGGAAAAAGCCACCGGCACCGACCACGGTCAGCAGCCAGCCCATGCGTACGAAAAAACGGGCGTCGTGTTGTTCATGAATCATGCTGACATCCTTACTGCTTGACGCAAAACCTGTAGGAGCGAGCTTGCTCGCGAAAAACTCAGCGTCACCGCGTGTATCCAATCAGGGCGCATCATCGTTAACGCCCTTCGCGAGCAAGCTCGCTCCTACCTTGGGGCGCTTGGTCACGGTGGCCGGACAACGCCCGCAGCACGTCCTGGCTCGGCCCGAATGCCTGCAAACGCCCTTCGTTGAGCACCAGCAATTTATCGGCCTGGGCCAAGGCCGAAGAACGATGGGTCACCAGCACCACACTGCTGCCCTGGGCCTTCATCTGCACAATGGCGCTGGCCAGCGCGGCTTCGCCGACGGTGTCGAGGTTGGAGTTGGGCTCGTCCAGGACGATCAAGCGCGGCCCGCCGTACAGCGCACGCGCCAGAGCTACGCGTTGTTTCTGGCCGCCGGACAGACCACCGCCGTTATCGCCGAGGACCGTGTCATAACCGTGGGGCAGGCGCAGGATCAATTCATGCACGCCGGCTTGCTGCGCAGCCCGCACCACCCGCTCGGGGTCGGCCTCGCGAAAACGTGCGATGTTGTCGGCGATGCTGCCACTGAACAGTTCAATGTCCTGGGGCAGATAGCCGATGTACGGGCCGAGGTCGTCGCGGTCCCAGCGGTGAATGTCCGCACCGTCCAGGCGCACGGTGCCGGCCAGGGTCGGCCACACGCCCACCAACACACGGGCCAGGGTGGATTTGCCGGAGCCCGAGGCGCCAAGCACGCCGAGCACTTCGCCGGCGCCGAGGCTGAAGCTGACCTGATGCAGGGTGGGCATGCGCCGCCCGGGCGGCCCCGCGCTGACCTGTTCGAAGCTGACCTGGCCCTGGGGTGCGGGCAATTTCATCTGCTCCACTTCCGGCGGAAACTCGCGCAGCAATTCGTCCAGCCGCTGGTAGGCCAGCTTGGCCGAACTCCATTGCTTCCAGACCGCAATCAACTGGTCGATGGGGCTGAGTACACGGCCCATCAGGATCGAGCCCGCGATCATCATCCCGGCGGTCATGTCGCCCTTGATCACCAGCAGCGCGCCCAGACCCAGCACCAGGGATTGCAGGCACAGGCGCAGGGATTTGCTCAACGAGGTGATCACCGACCCGGTATCACTGGCTCTGTTCTGCAAACCCAGGAACTGCGAATGCACAGCAAACCAGCGGTGGCGCAACGCGCCGAGCATGCCCATGGCCTGGATGGTTTCGGCGTTGTGTAAATGGCTGGTGGCCAGCTGCGTCGACTGCTGGGAGAAGCCACTGGCCTCGCCCAAGGGTTTCTTGGTCAGGTATTCGTTGAGGCACGCAAGGCCGATCAACAGCACTGCGCCGGCGGTGGCCAACACCCCGAGCCAGACGTTGAAGAGGAAAATCACCAACAGATAGATGGGAAACCACGGCGCATCGAAGAACGCAAACAGCGCCGGCCCGGTGATGAATTGGCGGATATGGGTCAAGTCACCCAGGGATTGCCCGGCATGCCCCTGGCCGCGTTGCAGGTTGCGTTCGAACGCAGCCTTGTACACGCGCAAGTTGAAACGCCGCTCCAACTGGCTGCCGATGCGGATCACGATAAAACTGCGGATGACCTCGAGCAGGCCAATAAACGCAAAGAAGCCCACCACCATCAGGGTCAACATCACCAGGGTGGTTTCATTCTGCGAGGAGAGCACACGGTCATACACTTGCAGCATGTAGATCGACGGCACCAGCATCAACAGGTTAATCAACGCGGTAAAACAACCGACGCTGATCAAGATGCTCTTGTATTCACCCAGCGCCTTGAATAAAGGCGCAACCGCATGGGGCCTGGCCATAGGTTTTGATCTTCCTTGAATCAAATTACGCGCATAAGTTTGCCGTCCTCCGCGATAGAGGCCGCTCAACTAATGAAATCGAGTTATAGGCTTATAACAACAACTAAGGCACTCGTTTTAATTCAACCACGGTGCCGGACTTCGTCCGCGCCTGATACTCGCCGTCTTTCTGACGATTCAAATGGGTGATCCCGCTGCCTTCGGCATTGAACAGCCAGATACCGTCGGGTGTGGGCGACCAGGTCAGGGGCTTGTCCCCCAGCCACTGCGCCACGCAGGCCACATCGCCGCCCAAAGCATTGGCCTGCTCGAGCAGGTCCAGTGCACACACCTGATCCTGCTGGTGCAACTGCCAATGCCCGGCCAGCTGGGCGCTGGTGGGTAAAACAAGACTGCTCGCCATTGCGTGGGCTCCTGCCGACACGAACATCACCTGCAACACGCAGGCGATCACATTGTAAAAACGCTGCATCTGTACGCTCCAGCCTGGAGACGCGGCGCTTGCGCGCCGCGCCCGTGCATCATGCCACGATGTCGCTGACCGCTGCCTGGCCGACGGTGGTGACGAGGAAATCCGCCACGCCGTGCCCGGAGAAGTCGACGGCCAGGGTGCCCAGGTTGGTGCCTGCCGCGTAGGTCAATACCGCATCGCCGGCATGCCCGGTAAAGGCATTGACGAAGGTCAGGCCGGCCCCTTTGGTGATGCCGCTGAGGTCGATCTTGTCGGAGCCCGAGGTGAAGTCAAAGATCTTGTCCGCCGCCCCTGGCTTGGAATCGGAACTGGCGCCGAACACAAACGTGTCGTTGCCCGCGCCGCCCCACAGTTGATCCGCGCCGCCGCCACCGTAGATGAGGTCGTTGCCGGCCCCACCCTTGATCACGTTGGCCGCGTTGTTGCCGATGATCAGGTCGTTGCCCGCACCGCCGAACGCGTTCTCGACGGTCACGCCCTTGGCGATGGAGACGTTGCCGACCAGGCCGCCAACGTCGGAGAACGAGGCCTCATTGAGGTTGATCTTCTGGTTCTGGGTGAAGCCGGAGAAGTCCAGGGTGTCATTGCCGCCACCGTCCCAGACCGAGAACACCAGCTTGTCGGCGTTGGACGTGGCGCTGAGGAAATCACGCCCGGTGTTGGAGTTGAACCCGTAGGTGGTGTCGCCGGCGCGGGTGTTGTAGTTGGCACCGTAGAGCTTCTGGATCGCGGCGATGTCGTCGATCAGCGGGCCAGAGGCATAGGCTTCTACCCCGCCTTTACTGAAGTTCTGGTTGGTGTTGCTCTCGCTCCAGTAACTCATGAGGCTGTAGCCGCGCGTATCCTGTCCATAGGTCGCGTCGTTGTAGGTCGGGGCGCCTTCGCCGGCGTTGTAGTCGCCAGGGTGAGCCAGGCCCAGGGTGTGCCCGATTTCGTGGGTCAGGGTCTGCCGGCCATAGTTGTTCAGGTCCGGCGTCTTGTTCGGCGTGTAGCTGTTGTTGGTCAGGTACCACGAGGTGCCGTCGTAGCCTGCACCGGTGCCGGGCAGGTAGGCGAAGGCTGCCGCGCCGTCCTGGCCGCTGCTGTAGTTGCCGAATGTCATGTGGCCGTCACCGCCGGTGGCTTTCTCGGTGAAGGTGACGTTGGCCACGTCCGACCAGGATTGCATGGCCAGGGCGGCCTGTGCTTTCTGCTGGGCGTTGAACTGGCTGAAGCCCGAGATACCATGTTTGTTCATGGTGCTCGAGGACGCCGAGGTCAGGAAGGTGTAGGTCAGGTCGATCTTGCCGTTGCCGTCAAAGTCCCGGTACGCGGCGCCGTCGCGCAGCAGCTGGGTGGCCGCCTGGTCAACGGTGTAGGAGGGTTTGCCATTGATCGTGAGATTGCCGCCACGGTCATACAGATGGCTGAAGTTATAGATTTGCGAGTAAGCGGTGCTGGCTTGCGCCGCCGACACGATAGCCTTGTCTTTTGCTTTTGACATAAACGTACTTCCTTGTTTGCAAATGCATCAGTCTTGGGTCGATAGGAATCCCGTGGGCGAGATCGTCCTATCACTCGCCTCTTTTGAAGGCGTCACGAAACTGACACAACTTGAAATCTTTCGTCTACATCTTTTCCAGCATGAAAATCGGGCAACAAACATGCATTCCAAGTTAGGCGCCGTATCTGTTGGGCAACGTTGCTGTTGTCCGACAAAAGACAGCGGAGGGTTATTTAAATATTAAATAGCGCTAAAGCCGCTCAAGTTGAACGGCGCACTTGATAATTGGATCCATTGTATTGTCACGGTGTCATTGGCGACATTAAACAGCCACTGTTTATATTTATATATCGGCGCTGGCCCTCCCTTATCGGGACGCGCGCCAGCCCGTGTCGTGCAATGCCCGTATCAACGTTTCGCCTTTCAAGCCCGGCACCTGTACGCCGTCGTCGGTCACCATGTCTTCGCCCGCCAGGATTGCGTTGATGATCGCCTCCTCCACCGCCTCCGCCGCAGCGCTGAACAGCGGGGATATATGATCGTTATTCACCATCTGCAAGGTGCTGCTCAACGGCAGGCCCTTGCGCGCGTAGTCCGCTGGCGGCAGTTCCTGGTTGCCAGTGGCGAAGGCCAGGAACAGGTCGCCGCTGGAATCCTCGGTGCCGCCGCCGGTGCGCGCGATGCCGATAGACGCGCGTTGTGCCAGGCGCTGGCATTGGTGCGGCAGCAGGGGCGCATCCGTGGCGATGATCACCACGATCGAGCCCATGCCCGGCGTGCCTCGTTCGGCAAAGGGTGACGGCAGGTCCATCAAGCGGCGGCCCACCGGATAGCCGTCGACCCGCAGTTCCTGGCGCTTGCCATGGTTGGCCTGGACCAGCACGCCGACAGTCCAACCGCCCTGCTCTGCCGGCAAACGGCGCGAGGCGCTGCCGATACCGCCCTTGAATTCATGGCAGATCATCCCCGTCCCACCGCCCACCGCGCCTTCTTGCACGGGGCCGCGTTCGGCGCTGTCCAGCGCCTGGCGCACATGCTCGGGGGTGACGTGCTGGCCCCAGATATCGTTGAGCAGGCCGTCGTAGGTTTCCATCACCACCGGCATGCACCAGTACACCGCCGGGTCCGCCAGGCGCTTGTGCTCCAGGGCAATCAAGGTGTCGCGCACGATGCCGATGCTGTGGGTGTTGGTGATGGCCAGCGGCGTGGTCAACAGGCCCGCCTCGCTGATCCATTCCAGGCCAGTGGCGTCGCCATTGCCGTTCAGCACGTGATACCCGGCAAAGCATGGCTGCAACCGCGCTTCCCCGGCGCGGGGCTGGACCACGCTGACGCCAGTGCGCACCTGTTTACCGTCGACGCGGGTCTTGAGCGTACAGTGACCGACCCGAACCCCGGGAACGTCGGTGATGGCATTCAACTCGCCGGGTGTGCCCAGCCCCAGCGTGATGCCCAATTGACGTGCACGCATAACCACTCCTTACAATTTTTGAAAGGCCGGACTCGACCGGCCACTGATGCAATACAGAATCACCGACAGGGCCAGCAAGCCGATGATGATCATGATGTCGCGTACTGACGCCGCGTAGATCAAGGTCACCAGCAAGTAACCCGCGCCCAGTGCAGCCAGCAACGCCGGCAGCGGCCACAGCGGCATGCGATAGGGATGCTCGCGGTCGCGCAGCAGCACGCGGCTCATCAGCGCGCTCAACGCCACCACCAGGTACACCAATATGATCAGCAATACGCTGAACGAGGTGAGGTCGGTCAGGTTGGAGCTGAAGCTCAGCAACGCCGACGGGATCGCCAGGAACAGCGTGGCCAGCCAGGGTGAATCCCAGCGCGGATGAATGCGGGTAAACAGCTTGTTGATGGTAGGCGTCCACAATGCATCGCGCCCGCTGCTGAACACCACGCGGCCGATCTGGATAACGATGGCGACAATCGCATTGAATACCGACAGGAAGATCCCCGCACTGACCAGGCGCGACAGGGTTTCATTGCCATGGCTGGTGAGCAGGTAGCCGATGGGGTCCGGGCTGCTGATCATCGCACTCAGTGAGGGCGCGCCGATCAACAGCGCAGTGATCGGCACCAGCTCGATCACCACCACCAGTCCCAGGGACCACAGCACCGCCTTGTGCACGCCCTTGCCACCGCATTTCATGTCTTCGGCCAGCAACACGGCTGGGCCGTAACCGTTGTAGGAAAACAGGCCAATGCCTACCGCGCCGATCACCAGGGCCCAGGGCGCCAGGTGCAACACACCGTTTTCGACGATCTGGGGTTGAAACAGCACGCTGGCCGGCTGCACCGGGTTACCGAAGCCGATGCACACGATCACCAGCAACGCCGCGACTTCCAGCAGCAGACAGGTCCCAGTGATCCAGGCGTTGAGCTTGATATTGAGGATGCCCAGGGCGTAGCTGCACACCACGATCACCAGAGCCACGGTTTGCGCGTCGAATCTGGTACCCAAAGCATTGTTGAGGTAGGTTGCGGCACCGGTGGCCAATACCGGCGGGATAAACAGCAGCATCACCAATACGGTCAGGAACGTCGCGTAGCCGGCCATGCCGCCGAACACGCGCTTGGCATACACATACTCGCCACCGGCGCTGTTATGGGCGCGGCCCAGTTCGGCGTAGCAAAACGCGAACATCAGCGCGAGCAGCCCTGCCATCACGAACGCCAGGAACACGCCGCTGCCAGCCTGCTGGATGGCAAAGGGCGCGATCACGAAAACGGAACTGGCGGGGGTCACAGCCGAAACGGTAATGGCCACCACATCGAAGACGCTCAGGGTGGGTTTCAGCACGCCGTCGGGCGTGGGGGAAGTGCTCATATCGTTATCCTCTGTCGTTGTTCTTGGTGTGAGGCAGAAACGAAAGGTCTGAAAGTGGCGGGATATGTTTCCCGCTGAATGATGCCAAAGGTAACCGTGGGGTTTATGCCAGCCAATTCCCCTATTGGCGTACTCCCCTTGACGGCACCCGGCAAAAGCCGAACCCTTGGGGCGATCTTTTGTTGGCGGGAGCTTGCTACATGAGCCTGTTTCGTGAAGTCGGCATGCACGCCGGCCTGGGCCGCACTGTTGCGCACATCGGCACCGAGCGTTTCTGGAAACAGCTGGTGCTGTTGTTGCACCAATGCGTACCCTTCGATAACGCGCTGGCGATCTTCTATCCCGTGGATGGTGCGCCCCAGGCACTGGAAGAGTACGACGCCCAGCCGAGCAGCAAGCCGGCGTCGATGCTGGTGTACCTCAATGGCCTGTATTTGCTCGATCCGTTTTTCCAGGCGTGTCGCGAGGGGTATGCCAGCGGCGTGTACCGGCTTGAGGAAGTGGCGCCGGACCATTTTCGCCAGAGCGAGTATTTCCTCAGCTACTTCCACGACAACGTGCTGGAAGACGAGGTGCAATTGATCCTGCAGTTGCCGGGCGCGGGGACGTTGTCGCTGTCACTGGGTATGCAGCGGCGATTCAGCGTTGAGGAGACCGGGTTGCTGACGACGCTGGCCGCCTGGGTGCTGCCGTTGATGCAGCAGCACTGGCAACAAAGCACCCGGCGCGCGCCGGCCATGGACCGCCAGATCCGGGATGCACTGAGCCAATTCGGTTGCGGTGTGCTCTCGGACCGCGAACTGGAAATCGCCCGCCTGGTACTGCGCGGATTCTCGTCCAAGGCCATGGCCGAGCGCCTGCATATCTCGCCGGACACGGTGAAGGTGCACCGCCGGCATCTGTACGCGAAGCTGGACATCTCGTCACAGCCGGAACTGTTTTCGTTGTTTATCCAGTCGTTGGGGCATGACCTGGAAAACCCCTGATGTCGGCGGTGTGCCCGACGCAGCCTCGCTTGCGCTCGGCAGCTGCTACGGGGGGCGTGGGATGGCGCGTAGCAGCTGTCGAGCCCTGGCGAGGCGGCGTGAGGCCCTCACAATCGCCGCGAGAACGTGGAGGGTCAGTGNTGAGGCCCTCACAATCGCCGCGAGAACGTGGAGGGTCAGTGATGTCGGCGGTGTGTCCGACGCAGCCTCGCTTGCGCTCGGCAGCTGCTACGGGGGCGTGGGATGGCGCGTAGCAGCTGTCGAGCCCTGGCGAGGCTGCGTGAGGCCCTCACAATCACCGCGAGAACGTGGAGGGTCAGTGATGTCGGCGGTGTGCCCGACGCAGCCTCGCTTGCGCTCGGCAGCTGCTACGGGTTTGCGCTGTATCTACGGGACACATGGGCTTTTAAAGCCACCAGACATCCCACAGCGGGTAGTCGTGAACACGACTGACCAGCCCTGCACGAATGGGGTTACACACCACGTAACGAGCAAAATCTTTCAAGTCCGCTTCGCGCCGTACACCACGGTCATGATAGCCCTTTTGCCATAAACGCCCTTTACGACCTAGAGCGCCGTTAACCGTTAAGCTGCTGCGCGATTTAATTCGGCACATCAGTTCCGCCAATGTCCGCTCATGGAGTTGAACCAGCCAATGCATATGATCTGGCATGACCACAAAGGCCAGAGAGTTAACCCAATCATCCTCGTGGGCTTCTCGAAACTGCTTCACAACCAGGCGCCCGAGCCGCCAATCGTCGAAGATTGGTTCACGCCGGTTCACCACGGCGGTCAGCAAGTAAACGTCCCCTGCTTGTGACACTCTACCGATTCGCAAACGGCCTGATTTGTTCGAAGTGAGCATTCCTTGCCCCCGTTCTATTGAAAGGAGGCAAGGACACTACAGAAAAAAACAGCTAAACAGCGAACCCAAAAGGCGACGAGATATTACCCGTCAGCGGCCCATTCGAATGGTGTTCCACACCCGCGTGCGAATCCGGTCGATGTTCAGCGGCATCGCCTCCAGCGCGAATAACTTGCCCATCATTTCGTCGCTGGGGTAGATCTTGGTGTCCGCCTTGATCTCAGGGTCTACCAGGCTATCCGCTGCACGGTTGCCGTTGGCGTAGTGCACGGAGTTGGTGATGTCCGCCATCACCTGGGGCTCCAGCAGGTAGTTCATGAACGCGTAGCCGGCCTTTTCATCGGGGGCATCGGCGGGCATGGCCACCATGTCGAACCAGATGGCGGCGCCTTCCTTGGGAATCTGATAGCCGATCTTCACCCCATTCTTGGCCTCCTTGGCGCGGCTTTCGGCTTGCAGTACGTCGCCGGAGAAACCGACCGCCACGCAGATGTCGCCATTGGCCAGGTCGCCGGTGTATTTCGAGGAGTGGAAGTACGCCACATAGGGGCGCACTTTCATCAGCAGCGCCTCGGCCTTTTTGTAGTCTTCGGGTTTTTTACTGTGGGGCGGCAGCCCCAGGTAGTTGAGGGCGATGGGCAGCAATTCCGGGCCGTTGTCGAGGATCGCTACCCCGCACTTGCTGAGCTTTTCCATGTACTCGGGCTTGAAGATCAGGTCCCAGGAATCCACCGGTGCGTTTTCCCCCAGTACCGCCTTGACCTTGTCGATGTTATAGCCGATGCCGGTACTGCCCCACAGGTACGGGAAGCCATGGGCATTACCCGGGTCGTTGTTTTCCAGGGCCTTGAGCAGTACGGGGTTGAGGTTTTTCCAGTTGGGCAACTGACTCTTGTCGAGCTTCTTCAGGGCGCCGCCCTGGATCTGCCGTGCCATGAAGTGGTTGGACGGAAACACCACGTCGTAGCCGGAGTTACCCGTCATCAGCTTGCCGTCGAGGGTTTCGTTACTGTCATACACGTCGTAGCTGAAACCGATGCCGGTTTGTTTCTGGAAATTCTTCGTTGTGTCCGGCGCGATATAGCTGGACCAGTTGTAGATCTTCACCGTCTCAGCGGCTTGGCTGATAGCGGCTACCCACATCAAGGGCAACAGGGCAATGGCTTTCATGGTTCGATTTCCTGGCGATTTTAGGGCTGTTTTTATGGCAGGCGATCAAGGATCAAAGCGTTACAAAATCAGTACGTAGGTTTTGCGCACGGTTGCCTGGATGTCCCAGATACCGGTGCTGTTGGCCGGCAACATCAGTGCGTCACCGGCTTGTATGTGAACGATTTCACCGTTGTCAGGGGTGAAGGTGCAGCGACCCTGGATAAAGTGGCAGAACTCCTGGGATGTGATCTGCCGACGCCAGCGGCCCGGGGTGCATTCCCAGATACCGGTCTCGACGCCGTCGCTGCGTTCAACGCTCAAGGTCGAGGCCACGGCGATCGGCTCGCCCAGGGGCACGGCCACCGGTGATGAGTCCGGCAGTTGGGCATGCAGCGCGTCTTTGAATTGAGTGATGCTCATGGGGTTTTCTCGTGTAGGTGAAACGGCTCAATGCATGAAACCTTCCATGAACCCGGCTATGCCGATCGCCAGCTTGCGGCGCCAAGGTGCTGTGTTGGGGTTGGCCAGCACCTGGTCTTCATGGACAAAACTGCGAATGATCGCGTTGTAGCCAAGCCAGCGGCATGGCTCCGGCTCCCAGGCCTTGAGCGCGTGCAGGCCACGCTCACGGATCACCCAGGGTTGGTGGATCAGAGGTGTGTCGCGACTGAGGATCAGGTCGGCCAAGGTGCGGCCGCCCAGGTTGGTGGCACCGACGCCCTCCCCGCCGTAACCACCGGCCAGGGCGATGCCGGTCTTGTGATCGCAGAGCATGTGCGGGCGGAAACGGCGCGACATGCCGAGGTTGCCACCCCAGGAATGGGTAATCCGCACCTTTTTCAGCTGTGGGAAGAGTTCGCCGAACAGGTAGCGGCGCAGTGCCACTTCGCTGTCAGTCAAATCAAAGTTGTGGCGCAATTTGCCGGCGAACTGGTAACCACCGCGGGCGCCGAACACCAGGCGGTTATCCACCGTACGCTGGCCATAGGTGACCTGGCGGCTGCTTTCGCCAAAGGCCTGGCCATGGCTCAGGCCGATTTCATCCCAGGTGCCGGCGGGCAGCGGTTCGGTGGCAACGATCAGGCTTTGCACCGGCAACTGGTATCGGCCGAGGGGCGGCAAGGTATTCGCATAACCCTCGACAGCCGGCACCACCCAGGCAGCGCGCACACGGGCCTTGGCGGTGCGCACAGTACCGGACTGCCAGTGGGTCACCGGCGTGTTTTCATAGATCGTCACGCCCATGCTCTCCAACACCCGCGCAAGACCGCGCACCAGCTTGGCCGGGTTGATCGTGGCGACATGGGGGGCATGGATACCGCCATAGGGCTTGGCGATGCGGATCTGTTCAGCCAACTGTCGAGGGCTCAGCCAGCGATAGTCGGCTTCGGTCAGGCCTTGGGCGTAGAGCTTGTCCAGGTAAGCGCGCAGGCTGCCTTCCTGCTCGGGGTAGCGTGCGGCGCAGTACAGCGCGCCGCCCTTGCGGTAGTCGCAGTCGATGCCTTCCCGGGCCAGCACTTGGGCCACTTCGTCGGGAATGCCATGCAGCAGGTCGAAGGAGGCGCGGCGCTGTTCAGGCGCAAGGCCGGCCAGCAGGCGGTCTTCGCCCAGCAGATTGCCCATCAGCCAGCCGCCGTTACGGCCCGAGGCGCCGAAGCCAGCGGTTTGCGCCTCGATAATCGCGATCTTCAACTCAGGCGCCTGGCGTTTCAGGTAGTAGGCGGTCCACAGCCCGGTGTAGCCGGCACCGATAATGGCCACATCGACGTCCAGGTCATGCTCAAGGGCCGGCCGCGCCGACAGCGGGTCGTCCAGTTGGTCCATCCATAAACTGATAGTGCGCCATGCCGGCATGCCAAGTTCCCCAACCACATTTCGATGGAGGGATCCTAGAACTCCGGGTTATTCGCTGTCTTGCGCGCGTGCACGCAGGGAAATTTGTTTGACGTAGGCCTTGGGCGACTGGCCGGTGTGCTGGCGGAAGGCGCTGTAGAACGCCGACAACGAATTGAAACCGGCGGCGAAGGCCAGGTCGTCGACCTTGATCGGTGGTTGCGCGGTATCCAGTGCGGCCAGCAGGTGCTGGAGCCGAGCCTGGTTGACGTAGCGGTAGAAGCTTTGCCCCAGCACCTGGTTGAGCAGGTAGGAAATCTGATTGCGGCTGTAGCCACACTCCTTGGCGACACGCTGCAGGTCCAGTTCCGGGTCCAGATAAGGCTGCCTGCACTCGAAGTACTGCTGCAAGTCATTGGCCATATGCCCCAATTGCTGGGGTGACAGGCCCAGGCGGCTGACGCTGGGGCGCTGGGCCTGGGAGGGTTGTTCATGCACCAATGACGCGTACTCGTTGACGCGCCAGATCAACCCATCGCGGACGGTGATGGCCTCGCTGGTACGGAATGACACCAGCCCCTGACCGCCGCGCAAGGTGATGCGGTACTGGATGAATGCCGTGTCCCCATCGGCACGGATGCGGTCGGTATGTTCAATGGCTTCGTCGGCTTCGCGGGGCATGCTGGCTTGCAGGTACTCACGCAGTTCGGCGTAACCGACCACACGGTTCTGGAAAAAGTCGTGGTACTGGATGTCCGGGTGGTAGTAGGACATCACGCCGTCAAGGTCGCGATGACGCCAGCACAGGTGGTGGCGCAACACCAGCTCACGCGTGGCGTGGGTGTTATGGCAATCATCGTCTGGCGCGATGTCGGGCATGGAAGGCTCTGAGGCAGGTAAACCTCGGAGATTGCCGAATTTTGCCACTGCCGACAATGGCCAATTGGAACTTCGCATTAGTGGCATTGTGCCCAATCGTTAGTAAGAGATGACCCACATCAAGTGAATGGCTGACAACCGCCGAACGGGGCAGAAAAAGTCACCTTGTACTTGCGAACGAATGCTATTTTTAGCTTCTACGACGCCACGACCAGTGACGGTCCTGGCCCCCTGCCGCGAGCTAAAGGAAGCGCTCAATGAACAAGGTGGGCAACATGAACAAAGTGACATTCCCCAACGCCTGCCAGCTGATGCGCTGGCATTTTCATCCGATGGGCTTCGAGGGCAGCATGGATGCGCCCGGCAGTATGGTCGCCCGCCTGTTCGACCGGGCCAGCGGCGAGACGCTGATTGCCATCGCCGGCATCCCCTGCGCCACCGTGATGAATGCTGCCGATGTGGAGCGGATTATCGAGGCGGTGGAGGATGAGTTGGAGTCGTTTGTGCCGCCGTTGTCGCTGAGGGCCTGATTCCGGTCCAGCCAGCAGAAAGAAGCTCAACTGTGGGAGGGGGCAAGCCTCCTCCCACGTTGGAATCGCATTTGTCCCCTACTAATGGCGCTGATCGTCGAAAAACGCTTTCCTGCCGTCGACCCGCTCCGAGGCTTTGGGCACATTCACCGCCTGGCCCTCGGTTTTTTCCACATACCAGTAGCAATGGCTCACGGCCCGGGTAATCCCGACGTAGGCCAGGCGCAGCACTTCGTCCTTTTGCGCAGTGTCGTAGGGTTCGCTGTCCCCGTCCTTGCCCAGGCCCGCCATGCGGTAGACCTGGTTCTTGTAGGGCGAGCTGGTCACATGCTGGCAATCCCCGAGCAGGAACACCGCATCCGCCTGCAGGCCCTTGGCGCTGTGGTACGTCAGCTGCTTCAACCTGCGCGTCACTGCGGGCAAGCTAGAATCAACATTAACAATCGACTGAATATGCTCTTGGATCAGTAACTTATCGCTACTTTTTCGATACAGCATTAATATCGAATCGCCCCGTTGATAATGCTCCAGCAGTTGCCGCCCCAACGCCGCATCGTCCCGTTCCAGTACCGTGACCGGCACCAAGGCTTTTGGCGTGCCGCTGGCCTTGGCCTTTTTCCCCGGGATGGCCGGTGCGGCGCGCACGATATGTTCGGCGGCGTCGATGATGTGCTGATGGCTGCGGTAGTTCTCGCCGAGCATGACGCGGGTAGTGCTCGGCGCCGGGAATTGCTGGTTGAATTCCATGAAGTACTTGGGCGAACTGCCGCGCCAGCCGTAGATCGACTGCCAGTCATCGCCCACGCACAGCAAGGACGAACGTTGCGCACCACGGCCCACATGCATCGCCGGCCCACGACTGCGGATTTCCCGCAGACTCGCGCGTATCCACGAAACGATCTGGGGCGATACGTCCTGGAATTCGTCGATCATCAGGTGCGACATTGGCCGCAGCAGCGGATCGCTGAGGAGCTTGAGATTTTCCGGGGTGTTCTCGCCGAACAGCGAGAACATGCGGTTATAGGTCATGATCGGCGGTGATTGGTCGAGAAGGTGGTCTTCCAGGGCCTTCCAGAAAATGCTCAGGGCTTCAAAGAAGAACCGGTCCGGGTCGTCCTTGGCGAAGCTCATCTGGCCGACGGCAGTCGGCACGTCCAGCCCCAGGTTCTCGATAAAGCCGGCGGCCATCACAAAACTGTCCAGCAGCGGCGCCGACGCCAGCTCACCCTTGACCTTGTAATCAAAGCCGGGACCCGCGCTGGCATCCCCGGCGAGGCTGCTTAAAAGACGCTTTGATGCATCATAACTATCCATCCATATCAATGGCTTACGACAGAAAGCTTGAAACAAGGTGCGCTTTACCGCCCACTCTGCACGGACCGACAGCTTCGAATTCGGCCGGCTGACCTGGGGGTTTTCCCTGGCGTCAAAGCCCAGCACTACCCACGCATCCAGCGCCGGGATATAGCCGTGGCAATGGAACTGCGCGCCATTGATTTCGAAGCGCTGGCGACTGGGCTCAATCCCCTTGATCGGCCAGGCGCCGGCACGAAACCACAGGTCCTCGATCACATCGCAGAGTTCTTCATCGCGCTTGGCCGCCAGTTCGGTCACCGCTATGCGTTTTTGTACATCCGGATGATCGCGCTCCAGTTCGCGCAGTTGCAGGCCGTGGCGTGCCAGCGGTGCAATCAGTTCACGAAACCGTGCATGTCGCCCCTGCAACTGGTGGTAGCAGGCATTCATCTGCTGGCGCTGGGCGTCGCTGATGCGCAGGTCGAACGGGTTGCTGTCAGCGTCTTCGAAACCGGCACTGAGGTTTTCAAACGCCTGCAGGCGCTCAAAACCCGGCAGGCTGCGGACCATCGGCAGGATGCGCGAGTGAAAGGTGCGTACCACCGCCTGGGCTTCTTTCATATCAATGGGTTGGCCCCACAGGGTGAGAATGTCCATGAGCTTGTTGATGAAGTCTTTGCGCGACTCGCGGGTGAAGGTCACCACGGTCATCGAGCTCAATTCGAACCCCAGGTAATGGGTGAGCAGCAAAATACGCAGCACCAGCGAGGTGGATTTACCCGCGCCGGCACCGGCGATCACCGAGGTTGACGGCGTATCGCTGAAGATCATCTTCCATTGCGCCGCGCTCGGCTGGGCATGGGCCGGCAGCAACCGGGCCACATCAGCCTTGATGCGTTTCTTCACGTCGGCGGTCAAGGGTAGCCGCCAATCGTCGAACAGGCTGTCATCGACGCCGGGCGCGCGGTGCTCATCGGGACGGAAGTCGCGGATCAACAGGACTTGTCGGCCTTCCTCGAGGCCATCGGCCTTGCCCTCGCGATAGCCATACTCCACGCCGGCCTCGTGACCACTGCGAAAACCATCGGCCTGCCCGTGCAACCAGGAAAACCGATGCTGTGCGCGCAAACGCGTCAGGCCATGGCCAAACAGGCGTGCGGCAAGGCGTTTGAGCAGCGGCATTTCCGCCAATGGGCGCAGTTCGGGGGGCAGATCAGGCTTGTGTTGCGGCACGCGGACTCCTGCGATGAGCTGGGTTTTGACAAGGGCACCATGGTCGCCGGAATCGGCGCTCAGTTCCAGCCAATTGCTTTACCGTCATGCAGTTAGGCGATGAAGTGAAAGTCAAAACGCCGGCAATCAATCTAATTAACCGATAGGAATCAGGCATTTTTTACGCTTTTTTTCGATCATGGGCTCACGGATCATAGGCGCCATCAACAGGAGACGATCATGCTTGAACTTCGACCTTTCAACGCCCTGGGCGGCGCCCACCATGGCTGGCTTGACGCCCATCACCACTTTTCATTTGCCGAATACCACGACCCCGAGCGTATGCATTGGGGCAACCTGCGGGTCTGGAACGACGACATCATCGCCCCCGGCACCGGCTTCCCTCAGCACGCCCATCGCGACATGGAGATCATTACCTATGTGCGTGAAGGCGCCATCAGCCACGCCGACAACCTGGGCAACAAGGGCCGCACCGAGGCCGGTGATGTGCAGGTGATGAGCGCAGGCACGGGGATCGCCCACAGCGAGTACAACCTGGAAGCCACGCCGACCAAGATCTTCCAGATCTGGATCATCCCGAACGAGGCCGGCCTGCCACCCTCCTGGGGCGCCAAGCCGTTTCCGAAAGGTGATCGCGAAGGGTTTGTGACCCTGGCCAGTGGCAAGGCCGGTGACAGCGAGAGCCTGCGCATCCGCGCGGATGCACGCCTGGTAGCGGCGAACCTGAAAGCCGGGGAAAGCGCGGAATACCGCTTGGACATTGGGCGTCGGGCTTATCTGGTACCGGCGACCGGCGTGATTGAGGTCAACGGCTTGCGTGCGCACGCTCGAGACGGTGTGGCGGTTGAGGATGAGCAAGTGTTGCGGGTAACGGCGGTTGAAGACAGCGAGATCGTGCTGGTCGATCTGGCCTGATCCAACGCTTTGGCCCAATAAACTATGGGAGAGGCTTGCCCTAATGCCAGTCAGTTAAGCGTACATCGCCTCCTGTAGGAGCGAGCTTGCTCGCGAAAAACGTCAACGATAACGCGTGCTTCCTGAATGAACGCGGCGCCTGTGAGTTTTTCGCGAGCAAGCTCGCTCCTACAAAAAGCCTTAACTGACTGGCATTAAGGCTTGCCCCCTCCCATATTGGGGTTATTCCGAGATAGCGCCGTCTACCAGCACCTGCGCCTCTTCCACCAGCTGCTTGAGGTGGTCCTCGCCAATGAAGCTCTCGGCGTAGATCTTGTAGATGTCCTCGGTACCCGACGGCCGCGCGGCGAACCAGCCGTTTTCGGTCATCACCTTCAACCCGCCGATCGCCTGGTTATTGCCTGGCGCATGGCTGAGGATCTGCTGGATGCTTTCGCCCGCAAGCTCGGTGGAAGTCACCTGTTGCGGCGACAGCTTGCCCAGCAAGGCTTTTTGCGCCGGGGTGGCCTTGGCGTCGACACGAATGGCGAACGGCTCCCCCAAGGCATCGGTGAGACCACGGTAGATCTGGCTCGGGTCCTGGCCTTTGCGCGAGGTCATTTCCGCCGCCAGCAAGGCCGGGATCAGGCCGTCCTTGTCGGTGCTCCACACCGTGCCATCCTTGCGCAGGAACGACGCCCCGGCGCTTTCTTCGCCGCCAAAGCCCAATGAACCCTCGAACAGGCCATCGGCAAACCACTTGAAGCCCACAGGCACTTCATAGAGACGACGACCGATGCGCGCGGCCACGCGATCGATCAGGCCGCTGCTGACCACGGTCTTGCCCACGGCCGCATCGGCGCGCCAGTCTGGACGGTTCTGGAACAGGTAGTCGATGGACACCGCCAGGTAGTTGTTCGGCGCCAACAGGCCGCCGGACGGGGTCACGATGCCATGACGGTCGTGGTCCGGGTCGCAGGCGAAGGCCACGTCGAAGCGTTCCTTGAGACCGATCAGGCCTTGCATGGCGTAGCTGGAGGACGGGTCCATGCGGATCTGGCCGTCCCAGTCGACGCTCATGAAGCGGAACGTGGCGTCGACTTCAGTGTTCACCACCTCCAGGTTCAGTCGATAGTGCTCGGCAATCGCCGACCAGTAGCGCACCCCTGCTCCGCCCAGCGGGTCCACGCCCAGGCGCAGGCCGGCGCTGCGGATGGCGTCCATGTCGATCACGTTGATCAGGTCGGCCACGTAGCTGTTGAGGTAGTCATGGCGATGGGTGGTGTCGGCCTTGAGCGCCTGCGCATGGGTGATGCGCTTGACCCCCGCCAGTTTATTGGCCAGCAGCTCGTTGGCCTTGGCTTCGATCCACTTGGTGACGTGGGTATCGGCCGGGCCGCCGTTGGGCGGGTTGTACTTGTAGCCACCACTTTGCGGCGGGTTGTGGGACGGCGTGATAACGATGCCGTCGGCCAGGCCGCTGGTACGGCCACGGTTGTAGCAGATGATGGCGTGGGAAATTGCCGGGGTTGGCGTGTATTCATCGCCTTCGGCGAGCATCACGTGCACACCATTGGCGGCCAACACTTCCAGCGCGCTTGCACCGGCCGGGGTCGACAGTGCATGGGTATCCAGGCCAACGAACAGCGGGCCGTTGATGCCTTGGGCTTCGCGATACAGGCAGATGGCCTGGCTGATGGCAAGCACATGCCATTCGTTGAAGCTCAGTTCGAACGAGCTGCCACGGTGCCCGGAGGTACCAAAGGCTACGCGCTGGGTAGAGATCGCTGCATCAGGCTGGCCGGTGTAATAGGCCGTGACCAGTCGCGGGATATCCACCAGCAACTGGGCCGGCGCCGGCTTGCCCGCAAAAGGACTGATTGTCATGCATAAACCTCGGATAGAAGGATTCGGAAAAAATGCCAGTTTACTGAGAGTTGGACTGCTGCGCGATGGTATCGATCCTACATCGTTAAGAGAAATTTCACCCAGTCTGCGCCTGGCGCAACGCGTCGCTCAATGCTTCCAGGGCAATATCCAGATTGGGCTGCCCGTGGAAGGTGTGACTCACGCGCAGGTGCTGCTGGTGCAAGCCACTGACACTGAACAGCTCCCCGGGGGCGATCACCACTTGCCGTGCCAGCAGGCGCTGAAATGCCTGGCGCATGTCTACGGCACGGGTGGAGGCCAGCCAGAACGCGGCACCGGCGGCCGGCATCCGATAAGTCACCTGGTCGCCCAAGTGCTGTTCCAGGCGCTGGCTCATGTGCGCCGCCTGCTCGCTCAAGCGCTGGCGCAGCGTGTGCAGGTGCTGGTCAATCCGCCCGCTTTGGTACAAACGGGCAATCGCGCGCTGACGGATCGACGATAAACGGAATGAGCGCAGCAGGAACTGACGCTGCAACTCATTGCTCATGCGCCGGCACAGCAGGTAGCCGTAGGGGGCTTCCGAGCCGAGCACTTTCTCGAACGAAGAAAACACGATCAGCCGCTCAGGGTTCACCCGTTCACGCAATGCGGTGTGGGGGGCTTCAAAACCCAGCTCGCCAAAGGTGTCGTTTTCAAGCAACCAACAACCGGACTGCTCCAGCAGGTGTGCCACGTCGAGACGCTCGTCGATTGACATGGCCACCCCGCTGGGCAGGCTGACGGAAGACGAGAGCAACACCAGATGCACAGGCTCATCACGCAACAGCTTCCCCAGCACAGTTCGATCCAGGCGGCCCTCCAGCGTCCAGGGCAACTCGATGATGCGCACCCCGGCGTCCTGCAACAGGCGCAGGATCAACCAGTCGCAGGGCGACTCGACAATCACGGTGGTGCCCCGCAGGCCCAGCACTTCGATCAGGATGTCCAACACGCCGCGCAGGTCGGCGCCGATGTACACGTCGTCGGCATGCCAGCAGCGCGTGGGCGACGAGGTATAGCGCGCGGCCAGGGCTGCGCGTAATTCCCATACACCGCAGGGCTGGGACCAGGGCTGCAAATGCGACGGGTACTGGCGCACCAGTTCCCGCTCGAGCCGCAGCAGTGTTTCATCCAGGGAGCCCAGCAATGCCGGCTCGTCACCACTGAGTACCAGCATGCCGGGGCGCCGGGCCGCCGCGTAGAGGCGATCAAGCAGGCCCCCGCCGGCCCACGCCAGCGGGTTTGCCGACATCGGCCAGGCGTAATAGCCGGATTTGGCCACCGAATACACCCTGCCCTCCTTCTCCAGCAGCGCATAGGCGTACTGGATCGTCGAAATGGACACGTTCAGGCGTCCGGCCAACTGCCGTAACGACGGCAGTTTTACCCGGGTGTCGGTACTGACCTCGTTGATCAGGCTGATCATGTAGCGATAGACCGCCTGATACGCGAAATCCGCCTGACGCTCGCCGCGCAGCGTCATCGCCCGAACAATGGCACGGCCTGCGCGGCGCCCTGGGCCGCAGCGGCGCGACACATGCCGTTTTCTCTGGCCAGCGGCCGTTTGCGGTACAGGTGCTGCAACAAGGGCATCGGCAAACCGCTGGTGTCCGTTACCCACTGCTGCAGCATTTCGGCGGAACCGTTGCCCTGGAGGACTTTGTGCAACTCAGGCAACGCCACCAGCATGCCTGGGTGACATTGGCGCAGATAACCTTCCAGTCGCTCTCCGTGATGAACAAAGGGTGAAAACAGCAGGCAGGTCAGTTGGGTCTCATCCAAGCCGAAGAACTCCTGGGCGTAGGTACTCCAGAGCATGCGCCCTTCGCGGGTCCCGGCCTGAACGAGCAAGTCGTCGGGCATGCGCAGACGGCGCATGTACGCGGCGGCCTGCTGGACAAAACCTTCGACGCCTTCCTCATAATCCAGCGCACGCAGGCATTCGGCCTGCAACCCACGTAGATGAGCCATCAGCAACGGATTGGAATAGGCCGGATGGCTGAAGTGAAAGCCCAGTGGATCGGGAGCGTAGGCCATGAACTCGGTCAGCAGGGAGGTCGACGCGATGTCGACATCTTCCAGCAGGTCGGCGATGCCGATGTAGGCCAAGTGACGATGCCCCGCCGTGCTGGGGTTATCACTGGCCACGTAATGCTCACCGAACACATCCTGGAAATAACCGGTGCTCCACTCGTCCATGTGGGCGAACAACGCGTTGAGCGACAGCGGATGGCCCTTGGGAACATGGACGCCTGCGCCCTGGGCGGTTTTCTTGAGCCAGGCGAGAAACTGACTCTGCCTACGCGGGGAGTCACCACTGACCAGCGCATGGACGCCGCCATTGCACGTGGTGACACGCTGGTAAAAATCACCGACGGCCAGGTAAGTGTCGTTGCACAGGGTGGCGCGGCAGTCCCCGGCACTCACATGGCCCACCATCAACATATTGCGCTGGCTGATCTTTCGCCCGATCGCTGAGACCGGACGCTGGTGATTGAAGGGTTGTACCTCCTGGTTTTCCACCATCAACAACTCGACACGCGGGTCATCGTGGAGAAACAGCCGGCCGTAGCCGCGATTCAGGGTATCGAGCTGCCCCTCGGTCATGCCCGCGTGCCGTAGCGTCGCGACCCTCAGTTGAAAGGTACGTGGCGCGCGACCGGCAATGGTCAGTTGAGCCGCTCGGAGCAGCGCCAGGGTATAGCTGCTGACTTCACCGCCACCGTGGGCCACCAGTACCTTGAAATCCCCCACCTGCTCCATCCCGCCTGCCGCGACAATGATTCGCTGGACCAGTAACTGGAGAGCGGTACGTCCCGCGCGATTGAAGTGCCCGATCAGACGTTGCAGAACTTGCTGGTAAACATGATTCATAGCCTGTTCGTGAATAGTGCTCATAGTTCTACTACCCGAGTTGAAATATCAGTTTCAAGCAACTGCTGACAGTGTTTGCTTGACCTATTTTGCGTGTAGGAAAATCGCGCCTCGCATTGTGCGCCGATGATTAGACACTAGCACCACGCAACAAAACGACAGGGATTGCCGGGAAGCATTTTTTACCCGTACAAGCGCATAACCTAATGAAAATATTGGTAAAAATTTCTAAAAGGTTAGCCTTAGGAGGCTTCCGACAAGGTCCTACGCGTTTTTAACCAGCCTTTTAAAGAAGTGTCCGACAATAGGCTCAAACAACTTTTCCATTTGCATGGCCGGTACGCTTTATGAAAGTACCTGTCTTGCTGAGTACACCTGTGGGCCGCGTCGATAGTTCGAGCAACTATCAGCAGCCGAGTCATGGATTCAATCATTGCTCAGTCCTTGAGATGAAAGTGAAGGCGCAATTATCAGTGTTGGAATAATGATTAATAGATACAGAAGCGGGCCGAAAACCAGTTCAGATGAACAACCGATGTCGCGTAAAAGGTGCACATGCAACGACGCCGCACTGGGATTCAGGGCGGCGTCAGGGAGAGAGGGCCGGATTTGTGGGCTGAAAGTACCAGGTCGGCAGCTTCTGGGGCGGGCGGGTTAAGCCCTGTCAAATGGCGCATTTGCCCCATTCACTCAGGCGTCGGAGTACTCATTTACGAATACTCCTACAGCTCAAACAGCCGCAACCTGCAACGCAACCCGCTCGCGGCACGGGCATTCATCCATGTAACGGTGGGCTTCGACAAACTGATTGAACGGAAACACCGTGGTTTTCAGGGGCACGAGCACACGATCGGCGGTCAGTTGGTTGATGTCACGCAACGCACGCTGCAACGCCACCTGATCCTGGATGATGCCCAGCTCCGGCTTGCCGGTGAAGTTGCCGATACAGTGCACGAAGAACTGAATGTTCTTCTGGAACGCCGCGCACGCCGGGAACGGTGTCTGGTTACCGCCCTGCAAGCCATACAGCACCAGGCTGCCACGGGGCGCCAGCACATCACCGAGCAACGACATCTGCGGGCCACCCAAGCCATCGAACACCACGTCGACACCGCGGTTGTCGGTGAACTTGTTGATTTGCATCAGCAGGTCCTGTTCCTCGGTGACAATGACTTTTTCTGCGCCCAGAGAAAGCAGGTACTCGCGCTCAGCGCTGTCCTTGGTGGCGGCAATCACCCGCACACCCAGGGCCTTGCCCAGTTGCACAAACGAAGGGCCGGCACAGTGGCTGGCGTCAGTCACCAGGGCAAACTGCCCGGGCTTGACCCGTGCCAGGTCCACATACGCAAAGTAGGCGATCAGCAGCGGCGTGTAGTGCACGCTGGCTTCGATGGGGCTCAGGACGTCCGGATAGCGGGTCAGGGCCGAACGGGGCAGGACGATCTGCTCGCCATACACCGGGTAATCATTGGGGCTCTCGGCCGGAAAACTGGCCACTTTATCGCCCACTGCCAAGTCATCCACGCCCTCGCCCAAGGCTACGACCACCCCGGCCATCTCATGGCCAAGGCCGGATGGAAGGCGTGCGTGGGAAGACGCCAGGTTCTGGCGCCACAAAATGTCATACCAGCTGATGCCAATCGCCTCGACACGGACCTGCACTTCGCCCGGTGCGGGCTGCGCGGCTGCATGCTCTTCGCACTTGAGCACCTCGGCCGGACCAAACTTGTGAAAACGGATCGTGCGGGACATCGCAAACCTCGTCAAAGTAACCTCTATTGCCATGAACTCTATCTGGGCTTTCCGGCTAAGACCACCGGTCGCCGTTAATAGTCGACATGTCTGTCATTGATTCCGCATCTGAGGAATAGACCTCAAGTATCGTAGGAAAACTCAATTAGCCGGTGCAGAGTACCAGCCTTTCCCCGTAAGATTCATACCGGTCACGCGTCTGAATGGACCTTCAGGGCTCTTATATGGCCGCTCTCGTCAAGTAAAGCTGACTCTTCCAGGACACAAGATGAACCGTAACGACCTGCGTCGTGTCGACCTTAACCTCTTGATCGTATTCGAAACCTTGATGCATGAGCGCAGTGTGACCCGCGCTGCCGAGAAATTGTTCCTTGGCCAGCCGGCCATCAGCGCAGCGTTATCGCGCTTGCGCGGGCTGTTCGATGACCCGTTGTTCGTACGCACCGGGCGCAGCATGGAACCCTCGGCCCGCGCCGTGGAAATCTTCGCCCTGCTCTCCCCGGCCCTGGACTCGATTTCCACCGCCGTCAGCCGCGCCGCCGAGTTCGACCCGGCCACCAGCACCGCGGTGTTCCGCATCGGCCTGTCCGACGACGTCGAATTCGCCCTGCTGCCCCAACTGCTCAAACGCCTGCGCGCCGAAGCGCCCGGCATCGTACTGGTAGTGCGCCGCGTCAACTACATCCTGATGCCCGGCCTGCTCGCCTCCGGCGAAATTTCCATCGGCGTCAGCTACACCGCCGACCTGCCGGCCAACGCCAAGCGCAAAGTACTGCGCCGCAGCCTGCCGAAACTGCTGCGCGCCGACAGCGTGCCGGGCGCCCTGAGCCTCGACGACTTCTGCGCCCGCCCCCACGCCCTGGTGTCGTTCGCCGGCGACTTGAGCGGGTTTATCGATGAAGAGTTGGAAAAGCTCGACCGCAAGCGCCATGTGGTGCTCGCAGTACCGCAGTTCAACGGCCTGGGGACGTTGCTGGCAGGCACCGACATTGTTGCCATCGTGCCGGACTACGCGGCCGAAGCACTGACGGCCGCGGGAGGCTTGCGTGCAGAAGAACCGCCATTGCCGGTGCGCACGTTCGAATTGCACATGGCGTGGCGTGGGTCGCAGGACAATGATCCGGGGGAGCGGTGGTTGAGGTCGCGGATTCAGATGTTTTTTGGGGACCCCGATAGCTTGTAATGGAGTTCTAGTGAGGTCTATAAAACTGTTTTATAACAAGGACTTATTGTTAATTTCAGTCCATTGCCGTCTGTCTAAATCCAATGGATTCCACGACTCATGGGGGCATAATTGGGGGCAAATTTCGGTTCCTTGAAAAGGATGCCCCCACCGATGCCCCCAGATAATACGGTCGTTTTCAAACGAAAACTCAGCGATGCCTTAATCCGCTCCCTGACCGAACCCGGCAAACACGCCGATGGCGAAGTCCCTGGCCTCTACTTGGAGGTCAGGGCGTCGAGCAAGGTCGGCAAATCCCCTTCCAAGGTTTGGCGATTGAAGTATCGACTGCATGGTAAGGAAAACCGATTCTCCATCGGTGCTTACCCCGACATTGGTCTCAAGGAGGCGCGCGACATTGCCCGCGGCGCACGCCGCGACGTGGCTAACCAAACCGCACCTCTCAAGGCCAAGACCGCCAAGATCGAAGCACACCTGCTCAACGAAGTGCGCACCTTCGAATACGTAGCCAAGCAATGGTTGGCGTTCAAGTCTGCCGAACTTGTGACCAAATCCATCTCGGGGTTTAACGGAGCGCTGAACAACCACATCTTGCCCGCAATCGGTAAAAAACCGGTCAGCGAGATCAAACTGGAGCACATCACTACAATCATTACGGAGTTGCGCCGCCAGCGCACCATGGCCATGGCCCGGCGCGTGCGTACCATCATCCGTGCAGTCCTGGGCTTTGCCGAGGGGCGCGGATGGGTGGAACGCAATGTGGCGCTTAGCAACATTGAAGAGTTGAAGATCCGCCATGTCGTGACCAGCAACCCAGCGATCGAAAGGCCAGCGGACCTGGGCAGATTTCTTCTGCGTCTGGATGACTGCAACGACGGCAGCGTTGCCGTCGCAATGCGCCTGCTGGTCATGTTGCCGGTCCGCCCAGGCGAACTGGTGCAGATGCGCTGGGAAGATGTCGACTTGGTGGGCGCCGATTGGCGTTATGTGGTGAGCAAGACCAAACATCTAGACAAGAGCAAACACATCGTGCCGTTGCCTGAGCAAGCCTTGGTTCTGTTACGCGAGCTATATAAAACCCGCGTGGTGGATGAAGAAGGCAAAGGCTGGGTGTTCGTCTCGCCGGTCTATCCGGGACGTCCCATAAACCCGACCTCCATGCTCAAGTCCTTTCAGCGTATCTGGCCGGAGTACGACATCACATCCCACGGCTTTCGCGCCACCTACCGGACCATTGCCCATGAACACTTAGGTATAGATCCAATCGTGCTCGAGCTGTCGTTATCCCACCGGATGCCAGGCGCGCTCGGGGCTGTGTATGCGCGCGCGCAACTGCTGGTACAACGCCGGGAAGCGGCTCAACAATGGGCTGACTATTTAGATCAGCTGCGGCAAAACGCTGCGCGAGTGACCACAGATTAACGATAGCGAAAAAATCAGGAGATTGGAGCGGAAGCGAGTCTCGCATTTAGCGTTCTACCAATTGAAATATAAGGATTTTTCCTTAAGAAAGCAGAAGAAGATTCAATTCTTGACTTGTTTTTTAGGTGATTTAAGAACAAAAAATGAGAAATTCCGAGGCAATCTACTGGGTTATGGTCCTAGCCATTTGGATATATTTGTCAAACTGAAGACATCAGTTACGCAGGTTCAGTCTCGAGAAATACCAGCAACATCGAATCCCTCTACGTCACCGCTTCATTATCCGACTGCTGGCGCCCCGCAACTGCCAGTGGTGAAGAGGAGTTGGCCCCGGAGCTACAATTTAGCCCAAACGTTTGTCAAATGGTCGCGTTGAAACTCTTTGGCTAAAATACGAAACTATGCCCGAGCTCTCCCTCCATCCATTCCAGAAATCGCCTGACTCTGGGAAAACTCGAGTGCGCTTTCGGGAACACCAAATGATGGGCGGCTACCGAGGAACTCAAGATTTCGGGGGCCACTTCGATCAGCGAACCGCTGGCTAGGTACTTCTGCGCCAGCAGCGTGCTTTCAAGGGCGTAGCCTAAGCCGTGGCTCGCCGCTTCCAGGCTCATGTAGGATCGGTCAAAACTCAAGGCGTAGGGCTTTTCGGGGCGCGCCAGGCCGTGCTGAGCGAACCATTCAGGCCATCTGAGCAAGGTCGCCTCGGAAAGTATCAACTCTTGAGCCAGAAGATCAGCCGCGTTTTTTACCCCACAGCGCGCGATCAGCTTGGGCGAGGCCAGCACCGCGAAGCTTTCGTTGCGCACGGTGCGCACTTCGTAGCTGGGCCAGTTAGGCCGGCCATGACGAATATCCACATCAATCTTGTCCTGGCTGAAATGCAGCGACTCGTATGAGCATGACAAATTGATCTGGATGTCCGGGTTGGTCATGCGAAATGACTCCAACCGGGGCATCAGCCAGAGCAAGCCAAAGCTGGGGGAGGAATGCAGTCGCAGGCAATCCAGGCTGACGTCACTCGCTGCCCGCTCGGTAGCGACCTCCAGGCTTTGCAACAATCCTGAAATGTCCTTCAAATACTGCTCGCCGACTGGCGTCAGTGTCACCCCACGCGCCGCCCGTACAAACAACTGACGACCAATCATGACCTCCAGTTTGGCCAATTGGTGGCTGATCGCCGAAGGCGTGAGGTCCAGCACTTCGGCCGCTCTGGCGAGGTTGCCAAAACGGGCGGTCTGCTCGAAGGCTTGAATTGCTCTCAGCGGTGGCAGATGGGATGAAGAGGTATCGTCCTGGCGCATCAGTATTAAGCCTATTGTTTTGGTGTTGAACGGGCAGCGCCATTCAAGCATTTGCGTTCTGGATTGACGAGTGCTGAATTTTATTCATGTAGCAGTGACGTTTGCGTTATTGCTCGGCCTGCTCGCGGGGACCACTCTGAGCCATCGATCGCTGAATCGAACCATAAAAACAATCAGAGGTAACCCTCATGCTTCTTCAAGGCAAAGTCGCGATTATCACCGGCGCTGCATCCGAGCGTGGTATCGGCCGCGCAACCGCTGTCACCTTCGCCAAACACGGCGCCCGCGTTGTGATCCTGGATCTCGACGAATCCGCCGCCCGTGACGCCGCAGCCACCCTCGGTGAAGGCCATCTGGGCCTGGCGGCTAACGTCGCCGACGAGACACAAGTCAAAGCAGCCGTCGCCAAGGTTGTCGCGCAATACGGCCGTATCGACATACTCATCAACAATGCCGGAATCACGCAGCCGATCAGGACCCTGGATATACGCCCAAGCGACTACGACAAGGTTCTGGATGTGAGCCTGCGCGGCACGCTGTTGATGTCGCAGGCGGTCATTCCGGTGATGCGCGCTCAGGCAGCCGGCAGCATCGTGTGCATGTCATCCGTATCGGCCCAGCGCGGCGGTGGCATTTTCGGCGGCCCGCACTACAGCGCAGCGAAAGCCGGTGTGCTCGGGCTGGGCAAGGCCATGGCGCGGGAATTCGGCGCGGACAACATTCGCGTCAACTCTATTGCACCGGGTTTGATTCATACCGATATCACCGGCGGCCTGATGCAGGACGAACGGCGCCACGCAATCATCGACGGCATCCCGTTGGGCCGCCTGGGTGAAGCCCAGGACGTGGCCAACGCGGCCCTGTTCCTGGCCAGCGACCTGTCCTCGTACCTGACCGGCATCACCCTGGATGTGAACGGCGGCATGCTGATTCACTGAGTACACCTGGCGGGCCTTGCAGCCCGTGCGGATCTGGATCGACGATGCAGCCGGGCCTTGTGGCCTGGCGGTCAATAAAAACAAGAGATCAGACCATCATGACAACCCTGTCGCTTGAAGCGGTTTCGACCGTGCGCACCAACGCCTACCGCAAAACCGCGTGGCGCCTGATGCCTTTCCTCATGCTGTGCTACCTGTGCGCCTACCTCGACCGCGTGAATGTCGGCTTTGCCAAGCTGCAGATGATGAACGACCTGGCCCTCAGCGAAACGGTCTATGGGCTGGGCGCGGGCATGTTCTTCATTGGCTACTTCCTCTGCGAAGTGCCCAGCAACATCATTTTGCATAAGGTCGGTGCACGCGTCTGGATCGCCCGCATCATGATCACCTGGGGCATCATCTCCGCCCTGTTCGCCTTCGTCGAAACCGCCTGGCAGTTCTACGCCCTGCGCTTTCTGCTGGGCGTCGCCGAAGCCGGCCTTGCCCCTGGCCTGTTGCTGTACCTGACCTACTGGTTCCCGTCCTATCGGCGTGCCCGCATGACGGTGTTGTGGTTTATCGCCATTCCGCTCTCGGGCATGGTCGGTGGCCCGCTTTCCGGCTGGATCATGAACGCCTTCGCCGGTGTTCACGGCTGGGCTGGCTGGCAGTGGATGTTTGTGCTCGAAGCCATTCCCACGGTGATTGTCGGGCTGCTGGTGCTGAGCTACCTCAAGGATGGCGTGCATCAGGCCACCTGGCTGGATGACGACGAAAAAGCCCTGATCAGCCGCGAGCTGGCCGAAGACGACCAGAAGAAGGTTACCCACGCCTCTGTGGGGGAGTTCATACGTGACCGCCGTCTGTGGCTGTTGGCGGGTATCTATTTCTGCGTGGTGATGGGCCAGTACGCAATCACCTTCTGGCTGCCCACCCTGGTGCGCAATGCCGGGGTTTCCGATCCGCTGCATATCGGTTTCCTGACCAGCCTGCCTTATCTCTGCGCCATTGCGGCGATGCTGCTGGTCGGACGCAGTGGCGACAAACATCGCGAACGGCGTTGGCATCTGATCGGGCCGATGATCGCCGGTGCCATCGGACTGACCCTGGCCGCGCTGCTCGGAGGCAACATTGTCCTGTCCATCCTGAGCCTGTGCTTGGCGGCGTCCGGCATCCTGTCCGCTTCTTCAATGTTCTGGATGCTGCCCACCACCTTGCTCGGCGGTGTGTCTGCAGCCGCGGGCATCGCGGCAGTCAACAGCTTCGCCAACCTTGCAGGTTTCTGCTCGCCCTACCTGATTGGCTGGATCACCACACAGACCGGCTCCAGCGCCATCGGCATGTACCTTATCACCGGCGTTCTGCTGGGCGGTGCCTTGCTGGTGCTGCGCATTCCCGCCGCCCTGGTCAATCGTTGAGTACCCGGAGTTCTACCATGACTACCCAGCCCTCCTACGTTTCATCCAAGCCGCTGACCGAGCGTGCCCATAATATCCGTCGTCACGCCCTGCGCATGGGGCAAGTCCAAGGCCAGGGCTATGTCGGTCAAGCGCTGGGCGCGGCAGACTTGCTGGCCGTGTCGTACTTCCATGCCTTGAACTACAAGCCCGAAGACCCTGAGTGGGAGCAGCGTGATCGCTTTTACCTCTCTATCGGTCACTACGCGATCGCGTTGTATGCCGCGCTGATCGAGGCTGAAATCATTCCACTGGACGAGCTTGAAACCTACGGCTCCGATGACAGCCGCCTGCCCATGTCCGGCATGGCCACGTACACACCCGGCATGGAAATCACCGGTGGCTCGCTGGGCCAGGGACTGGGCATTGCGGTGGGTGCCTGCCTGGGCTTGAAGCGCAAACAATCCGCGTCTTTCGTTTACAACCTGCTCTCGGATGGTGAGTTGAATGAGGGCTCCACCTGGGAAGCGGTCATGTCAGCGTCGCACTGGAAACTCGACAACCTGATCGCCATCGTCGACGTCAACAATCAGCAAGCCGACGGTCACTCCAGCGAGGTGCTGGCGTTTGAACCCATCGTTGACCGCTGGCAAGCCTTTGGCTGGTTCACCCAGCGCGTAGACGGTAACGATCTGGACGCTCTGGTCCAAGCGTTCGACGCAGCCCGCAGCCACCCCGCCGCACAACCGCGCGTCATCATCTGCGATACCAGGATGGGCAAAGGCGTGCCGTTCCTGGAAACCCGCGAAAAAACCCACTTCATCCGGGTGGATGAGCACGAATGGGATGTGGCCTTGAACAACCTCGAAGAAGGCAAAACACTATGAGCACTGCAAACAACACGTCAGCTCAAGCGCCCGCGGTCGTGAAGAAAAAGCTGACCACCTCCGCGATGATTGCCTCGATTGCCGCTGAAGGTCAGGCCACTCGGTCCGCGCCCTTTGGCCATGCATTGGCAGCACTCGCGGACCAGCGCCTGGAGATCGTGGGTTTATCGGCTGACTTGTCCAAATACACCGACCTGCACATCTTTGCCAAGGCACACCCGGATCGTTTCTACCAGATGGGCATGGCCGAACAGTTGTTGATGAGCGCCGCAGCGGGCATGGCGCGGGAGGGTTTCGTGCCCTTCGCTACGACTTATGCGGTGTTTGCTTCGCGCCGCGCCTATGACTTCATCTGCATGGCGATTGCCGAGGAAAACCTCAACGTTAAAATTGTCTGCGGCCTGCCAGGCCTGACCACCGGGTACGGCCCCAGCCACCAGGCAACCGATGATTTGGCGATCTTCCGCGCCATGCCGAACCTGATGATCGTCGACCCTTGCGATGCCCTGGAAATCGAACAGGCGGTGCCTGCTATCGCTGCGCATCAAGGCCCGGTCTACATGCGTTTGCTGCGCGGCAACGTACCGCTGGTACTCGACGAATATGGTTATAAATTCGAGATCGGCAAAGCCAAAACCCTTCGTACAGGCAACGACGTACTGATCATCTCCACCGGCTTGATGACGATGCGCGCCCTGGAAGCGGCCAAGGAACTCCAGGCGGATGGCGTGGATGTCGCGGTGCTGCATGTGCCGACCATCAAGCCTTTGGATGAGCAGACCATTCTGGCCGAGGCCAGAAAGCCGGGGCGGCTGGTGGTGACTGCGGAAAACCACTCCATCATCGGCGGGTTGGGCGAAGCGGTGGCCACCGTGCTGTTGCGCAACGGGGTGACGCCGACGTACCGGCAAATCGCCCTGCCAGACGCGTTCCTCGATGCGGGCGCACTGCCGACGTTGCATGATCGATACGGTATTTCCACCCAGGCTGTGTGCACGCAGATCAAGGGTTGGTTATAGGATTTACACCTGCAGGGGCTGAATCAGACCCTTGGCATGGAGGAAACACGCCTTGAACGCTGACACCCTGCTGGATCCCGATTACGCGTTTTTCTTCGCAGAGCCTTCCACTGAGTGGACGCTCGCCACGCTCCCCGCCATCCGAGGCCGGATCAGCGCCAACGCCAAGACACCCGAGATGTGCTGCGCAGAGCAACGCTGGACCGGCTCGGGCGGTGTGCGCTTGTGCATTTACCGTCCAAGGCCCATGCCGGAGGCCAAGGTACTCCCGGCTATTTTGTACCTGCATGGCGGAGGCTTCGTACTGGGCAGTCCGGAAATGAATGACGACTACCTCGCCGCGCTCGCTGAGGAATCCCAAGCAGTCATCGTCGCAGTCGATTACCGACTGGCTCCGGAGCATCCGTTTCCCGCTCCGCTGCAGGATTGCTACACCGCGCTCGCCTGGCTGTTGCGGCAGGGACCTACGCTGGGGCTTGATCCGAAAAAAGTCGTCATCATGGGCCACAGTGCCGGCGGTGGACTGGCTGCGTCGTTGGCCCTGTTGGTTCGCGAACGGCGCGAATATTCCGTGGCGGGTCTGGTCATGATTTACCCGATGCTCGATCACAGAACCGGCTCGCCGGCAGCCCCCACCGAGAACCCCACCACCGGTACGTTGAATTGGGGGCGACGAGCAAACCAGTTTTGCTGGCGATGCCTGCAAGGGTCGTACGCCCTTGGCGATGGAGAGGATTTTCTGTTTTCCGCCGCGCTTGCGCCTGATCTTCAGGGATTGCCACGCAGCTTTATTGTAGTCGGGGCCCTGGATCTTTTTCTGGAGGAAGACGTGGACTTCGCCTTGAAGCTATCGCGCGCAGGCGTGGCCACCGAGCTCCACGTCTATCCAGGTGTTCCGCATATGTTTGACCAATATCCTGGTCGGGTTGCTGAGCTATGCAGAAATGATGTGGCAGTTGCGCTTCAACAGATATGGGCACAATGCTTCTCCTCTTGCTGCCCATCTATCGAAGTCCTGTGAAACTTCAAGAAATAGGTGCGCCGGCTGCTGACTACCTAGGATCACGTTAACGCGTCTATCCAGTAGTGGTACTTTCAGGCTCACGAGAGCAATAGGTTGAGCTCGACTCTGCTGAAAAGGCGGTTTTTAGCTGGCCTGAACTTAGGCGTGATTACTATCCGGAGAACCTACTTACCAAATTGAGTGGTTTCTCGACTCTTCGTTGACCTTTGCTGCTCTGTTATTGGGCTGGCTTGAGATTTTTGCTTAGTGCGGACGCTGCTATCCCGGGTCCGGTGGCCCTTGAAATTTGACCAGTCGTCCCAGGTTCTGCACCGCAGCGGCCAATGAACTTATCAGTCGTGCCACTAATTCCACGTAGTCTCAGGCGATCCAATTTCAGGATTCGCTTGAGGTGGACAAACAGCATTTCGATCTTGTTACGTTTATGGCGAGAGCGCACGTAGTGCGCCGTCGCGGCGATTCGCAGAGCCGTATCACGCGCAGCTTTATGGAAGCAGCGGTCTTGCGGAACGTAGTGTTCGGACAGCACTTGGCTTTAATCGGACAGAATTGAAAACCAGCCTTCATGAAATCTCTCTAGCACGAAGACTGGTTTTGTCGCCATGTCATTTTAAATAACAAGTTCACCGAATATTAAAAACGGTAGGTAAGCGAAGTAGCAAATCCGCTGCCGCTGTTGCTGTACGTAGAGTTATACACGCCACTAGATGCCGAAACTGCACTGACCTTGACGGTTTCTTCTTTAAGATAGGAGTAAGCAAAGTCAATGGTCAGGTTACTCACTGGCGTCCAGCCAGCACCGAAGCTTATGGCCCGACGATCACCAGTCGGAAAACGTGCGGAACGATGGGCATTGTCAGTGGGTGATTGATCGACCGATAAACCAGTACGCAATACCCATTCCTTATTCAACTGATATGCAGCACCGATGGCATGAGCCCAGGTATCGTGCCAATTCTGTTCTTCAGTCACCGCGTCCAATGAACCACCGAGACTCGGACTGACGCCGCTGCTCTCGACAGTAACTTCTTTAAAGCGGCTCCAACGCGTCCAGGTGCTGCCCGCATAGACTGTCCAGTCGTCGTTGAGCTTATGCGTGAGCGAGAAATCCACTGACTCCGGAGTGTCCAGTTCAAGTTCAGCATTATAATGTTGACCGCTAACATTCAGCAGGCTGAACGTGCCACCGGAAACTTTAGTATCCCCTTCCAGGCGATAACTCACCTTGGAGTGATAGGTCAGGCCCAAACGGGTGCTATCAGTAGCTTGTATCAACACACCGGCATTAAAACCAAGGGCCGTGTCGGTACCGTTGACCTTGATCTTGCCGTCATTGCTTCCTGGGGTGACGATGTTGGGTACTTGCGAGGACAGTTCGCCGGCGACTCGATTGATGGTTGGGCCGAAGCCGATAGATACCTTATCGTTGAAGGCATAGCTGACGGTAGGCTGAAAGGTAATAATCTCTACTTTGCTTTTGTTAGCAAAGTAACGGCCCGCGAAGTCACTCCCGTAGTCCGTGATCAACCCAAATGGTACATATACGCCGAAACCAACCGCCCAGTGTTCATCAATGGGCTTTACGTAATACCCCATCGGCGCAAGGCCAATAGGAACCACATCGCCACCTTCTTTGCCGCCAAAAGTACTGCGCGTATCACTGGTGTCTGTTTTGGCATCAATGACAGCAACCCCGGCACTGACTTGTTCGTTTTTCAGACGAGACATGCCGGCAGGATTTGTTTGGACAGTGCTCGCATCAATGGCAGAAGAGGATCGCCCTGCATGCCCTGTCCCCATTGCGCTGACGCTGGTTTCGTTGATGGCAAAACCACCTGCGAATAATGGCGAAGAAGCAAGTGTGGCAACGATGCCAAGCATGGTTTTGGTTTTGATTTTTATTTTTATCATTATTTGAGTTCCTGATGAGCACTGAATAGAAAACCCCGTATGTCCTCCAGATCAATCACGCACGCTTGATATCACTCGAGCAACACAATGTTCGTCATCGATGTCTTACGCACCCGGTATAACTTCAATGGCATACGCACTCTCTTCATTTAACGGCCTCTCTTATTTTTGATGAATTACACGCACAGCTTTTATTATCGCCGGCTGAAAACGCCCACGACAAAGCAAAACAAGTTCAAAGCGATACAGGAAAATCAACCCAGTCGGCCATGGCAAACCGAAAGTTGTTAACTTAAGAAAGTCTATTAGGCCCAATCAACTTTAAAGCTATAGCGACCGATTAACCGCTCCAGCTGTTCGCGCTCGGCTCCGGCGTTGATACGCGCGACGATGCCAAGGCGGCTGTCTTGTAGAACATGCACCGTTACCCCGTCTAATCCTGCCGCCTTTGCCTCGTTGAGAATCACTTGGGAAATTTCACGCTGCTGCAAGGCTGGCTTGAAAATTTTACCCACCGGTGTCAACGGCAGTGCTTCCAACAACTCGATGCGCTTGGGTACTGCGGCGCGCTCACTGATGTGTCGTCCAGCGAATTCCAGTAGTGCCTCAACAGTGCAGACCTGCCCGGGAAGCAACTGCACGTAAGCAACCGGAACCTCGCCAGCATATGCATCCGGGCTACCTACAGCAGCCACCAACGCAACGGCCGGGTGTGCCTGCAGCGCTTCTTCGATTTGCTTGGGATCAATGTTGTGCCCCCCCCTAATAATCAGTTCCTTTCTGCGGCCTGTAAGCCAGAAATAACCTTGAGCGTCCTGGCGCCCCAAATCACCTGTGTTCAGCCACCGCTTACCGCCTATATCAATCCACACGCCTTGGTTATGGCTATGTTCCAGGTAACCGTTGAATATATTGGGCCCCTGTATTGCAATCACCCCGACTTCTTCCAAGTCAGCATCACGTTCGTACTGGCCATTCGAGTCCAACACGACTGCGCGCATATCCTGATAAACCAGACGCAAACCAATCGAGCCAATGCGCCGATCGCCCAGTGGAGGGTTGACCGAAGAAACACAAGCGCCTTCTGTAAGGCCATATCCTTCGAGCAAGCGCACGCCAATCCGACGCTCAAATTCACGGAAAAGCTCGACCGGCATCGGTGCGGCGCCGCACAAGGCGTAGCTGAGACTGGACAGGTCATGATCCTGTGAGTCTTGCTGCAGCAATGCAGCGTAGAAAGTAGGTACCCCGGAGAAAAAATTGACATGAAAATGCTCAACCATGCTCCAGAACCGCTCTACGACCCTCGGCCCACGATACCCCTGAGGGGTGCCGAGAATGACTCGGTCGCCTTTAGTCCAGGGCATCAACCCGGTGACCAATTGACCGTTGACATGAAACAGAGGCAGCCCACAGAAAACAATCTGACCAATGTCACGCGGTTGCATGTGAGTGGCCATTGCCCAGGCATTGAAAACTTCCGAACCGTGAGTGCGCGCAGCAATCTTCGGAAGGCCTGTGGTGCCCCCAGTGCAGAAATAAGAAGAAACTTCGTCCTGACCTATCTGCCGACCGCTTTTGAGGGTGTCATCCGGTTGCGCCAGCATCAATGTGCGCAGGTCAGTATGAATCACGACATCTTTGTGCAAGCTTTTCTCGTGCAAGGCGATGCTGCGCAGAGCAGCCCCCCTTTCATGATTAACGTAGGGTTCCAGGCTCACCCACACGATGTGCTTCAGGTCATGCAAGGTATTGAGCTGACCGGCTAACCTAGGCCAGAGATCGTTGCCAGGTCCGGGGGCCAGTGCCACCACGACCCTGGCACGAGCAGCGCGCAAGAGATCAATAACTTGCGGCACCTCAAGCAGCGGATTGATCGCCATGACAATGCCTGCAGCCTCCCCCCCCCAAATAGTGAAGTGAGTTTCCGGCAGATTAGGCAGGACAAACGCGATCACCTCGCCCGGCACAACACCTAAATCGTGGAAGGCATTGGCCGCACGGGTGATGTCGGCGAAGAGCTCGGCGTAGCTCCAGTCATGGGTATGGGCGAAGTCTGCGGCATCAAGGAAAAAACTCAACGCGGTCGCTTGCGGATGACTTTCCGCGCTGCGCCGCAGTGCCTCATATGTGCTCGGAGCGAGATTACGCTCGGCCAGTGGCACAGATTCCACAACCTGTATGTCGGCAAAGTCTCGTATTGGCATCAGATTTGCTCCACCACACGATTGCGTTGCACGCCCAGGTCAACCACACCATCGGTGCTGCGGATGCTTGCTTCGACGAGGTCGCCAGCCTTGAGGTATTGAGAACGGCCCTCCTGTGCCTTGAGGAACATTTTCCATTTGGTGGCTTCGGGCAGTAACGCCGCGATGCGCTGCTTGGCCGGTGACGGTACGGTCAACGCACACCCTGCGGGCGTACCAGTAGCTATCAGGTCGCCCGCTGCAAGGTCCTGGATACCTGACAACTCGCTGAGCGTCTCCGCCGGACCAAACACCAGGTTTGCGGTTGAATCACTCTGACGCACCTCACCATTCACCGTCAGACGTAACTGCAAATTTTTCAGGTAAGCCATTTTTTCCGGGGGCAGCAGGCAGAGGTACGGCCCCACTGGACCGAACGTACGAAAGCTTTTGCCTTTGTAGAACTGCATCTGTGGAATCTGGATGTCGCGCGCCGAGTAATCGTTGACGATCACCACGCCTGCAATGAACTGATGCAGGTTGCTTTCGTCGACCTTGACCTTGCTGCTGATATCGCTGCGCATGACCAGCCCGAGCTCAATCTCATAATCGAGAAAACGCACCTCGCGCGGTTTGATCAGGTCGTTGTCCGCCGGCACAATACAGCTGGTCGCCTTGGTGAAGATCATGTTGTATTTCTTCACGTCAGGGTCCATCCCTGACTCAATCATGTGCTGCCGATAATTGGCGCCCTGACAAACAAACTGCTGATTTCGGGTAATCGGTGATAGCAACTGCACGTCGCTTAGGACCAACTCTGTTCCCTTTGTTAAAGCAAGATCATCAATGTTGTTATTGCGAATAAAATCACCGGTCGTTTCAAAGCTACCCGTAATAACCGTAATAAGACCCTGGCGTACCACGCCCCAATGGATGTCATTGCGATAAGAGAAGCGGACAACATGTACAACTGACATTGACGGTACTCCTGAGCTTCGATGGGTCGGCGCTACGTCGCGCTTGAACGTAATGATTGTTCTGGATGGGTGTCGGTAATGTTGTAAAAGAAGGAACACGCGGCAACGACCGCCCCTAGCCGAACAACCGCATAAGGCTTCTGAGTTTGCGCAGCGTGACGTCCGGACTCCGCCTGAGACTACGAACAAGAATGCGCAGACTGGCGAGGCTTATCCGGGGTCTGGTGAAGCTTTTGGGCATGCGCTGGCCCCATTGCGCCATCGCCTCGGCACTCACCGCGTGGGTCCCGGTTGGATGAGCAGACGTAAAGACGTCCCCATCACAATAATGCTCGTGCTTGTCACCCCAAGGATCTTGCCAATAATCAAAAATTTGGCTTCCCAGAATGTGGCGCCCGATTCCCCACGCATGAGTCCAGCCTTTTTCTTCCAGAACACGCTGCCCCATGCCAACCGCGTCAGCATCAACGACCTCAAACGCACTATGGCTGTAACCGGCCATGAATCCTTGCGCGATCGCAAGGGTGTGGTGATCGGCAGGCTGTTGTCCAAGATCCAGACGCAAAAAAGAGACGATGGGTGAGCCATCAGGCAGCACTTGCACGTCGCTTGGAATTAAACCGAAATGTCGGGTGTACCAGGCACACGTGGCTTGATAGTCAGCCACCTCGATCACGACGTGACCGAGCCTGAGTACTTCCGGCGGGCCGAGGGGTGGCCGCTGAGCGACGTTGATCCGAGCATGCTCCAGCGCCAGATTGAGTGCCAGAGCAGGTCTGTGCTCAAGCGCCTTGCTATAGCTCTGAGCGCAAACGGCCTCGACGATGAAACCTGAAGGATCGGTCAGCCGTACGCATTTCCCGCCGCCTGGATGCGCGATATTTTCGACTGCCGAAGCGCCGGGTATCTGCGCAAGTCGGTTCAGGTCCTCAAGGGTCAGGACTTTCAATCCAATGCCGATGAAGCGTGCTTGTTTTGCCCGATGAATCCGATAACAGTAAGCCATCGGTTCGGTGCCGCGCAGATAGAGCGTATCGGCGGATTGTTCAATGACGATCAGCCCGAAGTCCGTCAGAAAGCGTGCCGCTTCATCAAGCGCTGGCCGTTCAAAAATAAGGTGCGCCAGGCCTTGAGCCTTGACTGTTGGTTGCGGATGCCGGGCGGGCTGGTGTGTCGATAAAAAGGGCGTAACGTTTGTGCTACTCATTATTCTTATTCTCCGTAATTCTCCGGGCAAGGCTTCGCCCTCATCCCTCGGCTAGAGGGATGTCAATCAATCGACTGTGATTACGCCCTTATTAGAGAGAAGGCAGGGCTGGTAATTCGCTCGTCGCCAACTCTCGCGCCTCTACGGGGGGCAGACCTAACGCTCTTAGCACAAGCTCTGCATTATCTGCACCCGCGTCACGCCATGTCCGATGCCCCTCGAGCACCAGAAAAATCGAACCCAGCACGCTGTTGGAAATCAGCGTTACGACGCTCAGCAATTGCTCCTGTCGGAAGTTGTACCGCCCGCTGGACAGGCCTCTCAAAAGGTCGGTCATCGCTTGACTCGAAAACATCTCCCGTAACGAAGCATTACTGGTGGCAAACCGATGCAGGAATGCTCCCCACTGCGGCTCCTCATGAGCTCGACGAATAAAAAAGCGAATGCCGTAAGCCAGGCCCTGAGCAGGATCCGCAAGCATGTCAACGCTTCTTCGTACGCGTTCGTGCATTTCCCGTCCGAGATAACTGGCAACGGCTTCAAACAAGCTGTCCATGCTTTCAATGTGGCTATAGACAGTCCCACGCGCCACGCCTGCCTCTCGCGCCAGGTCGAGAATATTGATTTGCGCGGTACCTTTCTCAACAAACAAGCGAAAAGCTGCTTGGTGAATGCGACGCTGTGTCGGACTCAGGGATTCCATACTCAATCTCCAACTATCAATGACCCAATTGAACACTCGCGATCAATTTTCGTCAACAGTGTTTTTTCCATCCACACAGAGCCCGGCCCTCAAAAAGCCCGTTGAGCCTTATGAATATTGGTCTTGTTTTGTGCCTTCAGGAGGATGATCACCTTTTTTCGAGCATCTATCTGCAAAAAAAATGAACACGCATGATCAGTTCTCACCTTGCGCCGCCGCTTTCTGCAGATAAAAAATCAAAAGGAAGCTGTACCAGCGAGGGCCATGGACAGCCCGAAGCTGAGCCGTTTGACACAAATGAACAAATGTGTTCAGAATCGATCCGCCCTGTCCAATTTCACTATGTTATATCCAGTTCTATTCAAGCCCTCATTCGGAATAATAATAATGACGATCAAACAAGGTCGTATTGACCTCCACCACCACCTCGTTCCTCCCGCCTATCAAGAGGCGATCTACAGCAAAGGGATGGAACGGCACGCGGGAGCGTTGCTGCCCAAGTGGACGCCTGAAAAATCCATTGATGTGATGGATATGAATGGCATCCAACGCGCCATAACCTCTATTTCCACACCGGGAGTGCACCTCGGTAACGGCGTAAGGCCGGCACTAGCTTTGGCTCGAGCTTGTAACGAATACGCGGCAACAATGCGTGATGATTACCCTGAGAGATTTGGTAATTTTGCGGTGCTGCCTATGCCGTTCACAGAAGCCGCCTGCAACGAGGCGATTTATTCGTTGGATGTGCTCAAGGCAGAAGGTGTAGTGCTCTTCGGCAGCACCGATGGTTTTTTTCTCGGCGACCCGCGCTTTGATGAGTTAATGAGCGAGCTCGACGATCGGAGTGCCGTGGTTTTCGTGCATCCCAATCTTCACAAGAGCAGTGAACAGCTGGGTTTTAAAACACCCGGTTTTTTAATCGAGTTCCTCTGTGACACTACTCGCGGTGCAGTGAATCTGATCGTTAACGGAACCTTGGAGAAGTACCCGCGAATTCGCTGGGTACTGGCTCATGGTGGCGGTTTCTTACCCTATGTCGCCTGGCGCGTATCGCTGTTCAATGCGACACCTCAACTTCAGGAAAAGCTGCCCCACGGGATGCTCTCCTACATTCGTAGATTTTATTTTGACACCGCTTTATCACCGTCGAGCTATTCGATGGCAGCCCTGAAACAATTGGTTGAGCCCGGGCACATACTGTTTGGCAGTGACTTTCCATTCGCACCTGCTCCTGTAACCAGCTTGCAATGTCAGACGCTGGACGAAAACCCGCTTTGGTCAGCCGATGAACTCTACGCCATCAATCGCGGTAATGCATTGCGGCTGTTTGCGCAGTATCAGAGAGCGGGTGAAGTGACTCAGGCGAGCCCCATCTATGAGGAGGAATCGTTGTCCAGTCGGATCAAGCGCGGGCTGACCAAACCGATGGCTGCGCTGGCGGAACGTATGCGCGATCGCTAACCCAATCTTTAGTCACTTCTACCTTTTAACCTTTGAGGTTGCCATGAAACGCCGAGAATTTATAGCCAGCGCAGGTCTACTCGCCGGCGCAACGATGCTCGCTACAACCGCACCTGAGCATGTGGTTGTTGCCGACATGACCACGCAGAAGTCCTTGCCGACGACTGATGTAGCCACGCCCGTAGGACGTATCGATGTGCACCATCATATAGTGCCACCCGTATTCCTTGACGCTTTAACGCGCAAGGGATTAGACAAGCTTACAGGTACACCGCTACCCAAATGGACGGTAGAGCAATCAGTGGCGCTGATGGACAGTCAGGGCATTCATACCGCTATCACTTCCCTAATGGCTCCGGGCGTCTATTTCGGAAATGATCGCTCCGCAGCCGAGCTTGCACGAAGCTGTAATGAGTTCGCGGCCAAGATGGCTGCGGTTCATCCTGGTCGTTTTGGATCGTTTGCCGTGCTACCCCTACCCGCCACTGAAAGTGCTTGCGTCGAAGCCACGTACGTTCTCGATACTTTGCACGCTGACGGCGTTTCGTTGATGGGCAGCAATGATGGGGTATTTCTTGGCGATCCGCGATTTGATGAATTGATGGCAGAACTGGATAGCCGTCACGCCAGTGTTTTTCTGTCGCCAAATCTGCACCCAAGCAGCTCCCAACTGCTGCTCGAGAGGCCGCAGTTTGGTCTGGAACTGGATTGCGATACAACGCGAGCGGCACTCAATCTGATTTTTACAGGCACGCTGGAGCGATACCCCCATATCAATTGGATTCTCTCCAACGGTGGTGGATTTCTTCCTTATGCAGCGTGGCGAATCTCGCTTGCGAATGTCCTGCCAGAATTTAGCGACGCCGTTCCTCAAGGCGTGATGACCTATCTAAGGCGCTTTTACTTCGATACGGCTTTGACGACCTACCCTGGCCCTATGGCGGTACTCAAGGAGTTAGTCGAGCCGACGCAGCTCTTATACGGTAGCGGCTTTTCTTTAGTGCGATCCGAGACAGTCGCCGATGAGATAAAAGGAATAAGCAGGTCATTATTGTGGAGTCCACGACAACAGCAGGGTATCGATCGCGGTAACGCGCTGGGATTATTTCCTCGTTATGCAACGAAGGGGGAGGTTCCGATATTGGCGCCGGTTCATGAATCCGAAACTACTTTACACAAATGGGAACGTACACTAAAAAAACCTATTGGCGCCCTTGTCCAGCAATTGAAAAATTAATCAAACCTTATGCGCGTCATGCCAACCAATGAAAATTTGCGCACCACTACGAAAAGTCCATGAGCCTCAGTTACAGATAACCACCCCAACATAAACGCGCTGAATACGGCATTCGTAGCATCTAGAATAGTGCTGACGTGTAATTTCATAAGCAGTTAAAATTAATTCCCTTTAATCGAAAAGCTCATCGTGCCGCCCTCGCAAGCCATATAATCGGTCGCACAAGCTTATAGCTTATGCCGCAGCTTCCGCATATATAAGAATAACGGAGAAACTTATGTCGTTCGAAAACCAAATTATCTGGATAACCGGCGCATCATCGGGCATCGGCGAAGCGCTGACGAATGCGTTTTTACAACAAGGCGCCAAAGTAATTCTTTCTGGTCGCAGGGTCGAGGAACTTGAGCGCGTGGCCGCCCAAGCTCCAGAACACTGCTTTATTCTTCCCTTCGAAAGTACTAACTACCCTGCCCTGCCCAATATTGTCGAACGCGCCTGGGCGTGGAGCGGCCGAATTGACATGCTGATCAACAATGCAGGGATCAGCCAGCGCAGCCTGGCACTTGACACTCATCTAGATGTGTATCGGCAACTGATCGAAGTCGATTACATGGCCCCCCTGGCGCTAACCCAATTGTTGCTGCCGAAAATGGTCGCGCGTAAAGCCGGGCACCTTGCAGTGGTCAGCTCGGTCGCAGGCAAGGTCGGCACGCCACTGCGAAGCGGCTACTCGGGAGCCAAGCACGCAGTGATCGGTTACTTCGATACCATCCGCGCCGAGGTAGAACAAGCCTACGGTATTACCGTCAGCGTAATTCTGCCAGGCTCGTTACGCACCGATTTGGCCGTCAATGCGTTAGCCGGCGATGGCAGTGCACGTGGGTACTCCGACCCGAATATCGAAAACGGCATGGATGTGACGGTGGCCGCTAAGCTGATTCTGACCGGCCTGGCCGAACGAAAATCGGCAATTCCGATTGCCGAAGGCATCGAGGCAATGGCGTTGAAACTAAGCGCTGCCAATCCGGAACAGCTCTATGCTTTAACCGCCCAAGAAGGTGCGCGGTTGGCTATGTTACGCGAGGCGGGTGGTTCGCTGGACCCGCTCGATATCCGTAGCTCTTCTTAGGGTATCCATAAGTGTTGCAGATGCCTGGCATTGCTCATTCTTGAACAATGCCCTCGCCCAAAAGATGTTTAAGCCCCCCCCCCCGCGCCGCTCAATGCAGACCTGTAATTACGCTAATCCACCGTGCAGGAAACCCTCATGTCTTGCGTGGGGAGGGGGGCAGTCTCATGATCGCTCACGCCCTAACGGCTCAGAAACTCATCGGGACACGCTGGAACAGATGACGGGCATCGTGTACGTCGGCAGTTCGCCCCTCTAAAAGTGCGCCGGATGGCATCCGAAAACTCGGCTGCCATCGCAATTGAGACGAGAAAAAAATCTCAGACGCTTAATCGAGCGGATTCATTCATGCGACTTGAAAGGTTCTCAATATTGGAGCCCGGAATATTACCAAGCATACCAACACACTCCTGAATCAGCTTTGCGCCCTGATCGCCTGGGCCGTGATGCATGATAATCCGATCGGGACGCACGACTACTAACGTACCTTTGACCGCCAAGGGCAAAAAAGCATTATTGAGGTCCTCAAGAAAATTCGGGGTGTTTTCTCGACATTGACCATGAGGGCAGATTTGTAAAAAGTCACCTCCCACCGAGGCCCATAGATCTCTATGGTGCTGGTCCAGGACCGCTCTTGGATCCACACCAAATCCGATCAGGGTAAGACCGTCCCCTAGGCTGTCGTCACTTAATCGTGTGTGTTGTTTGGAGTCACGCACCCAGGCTTGAGGAAACAGGCCGCCGCGAACCAACTTGTCGCCACGGCGGTGGCGCAAAAAGAGACCGTTTTTGAAAATATTCTTCGGTTTGATGTCCAGCTCTTCAAAAAATCTTCGGGTGGTCGGCGTCAGTGTCAGAGATCGCATCACCCCATGTATAAAAAAGGCTGCAATCTTATTGCGTGGCATCACCAGGCGCCCCATGAACTTGGCCATATTGATCATTTTCTGGGCATGAGGCCGACGCTCTAAATCGTAGGAATTAAGCACTGCATTTGAAGCCTGACCGCGAAGCACCCAGGTCAACTTCCAAGCCAGATTGGCCACGTCACGAAGACCGGCGACCAAACCCTGACCAACAAAAGGTGGGGTGATATGAGCAGCGTCGCCGACGAGAAACACCCGGCCTTTTTGAAAGCTCTGGCAGCAGCGTGCATGGAAACGATAGACCGCCTTGCGCTCGATTTTCACCTCTTTAGCAGGAGACCAGCGCGCCAGTAGTTTGGCGACATTCTCGGCGTTTTCCATATCTTCGCGTTTTTCTCCAGGTTGCAGCATGAACTCCCAACGCTCTCGCCCTCCCGGGGCAGGCATATGGGGAGTCGGCCGTTGCGGATCGCATAAAAACTCAACATGATTGATAGCTGTTTGAAGACGGTCACAGGCATCGACAATGAGCCAATCCTCGGCGTATGTGCAGCCTTGAAAATCCTGACCGATCAACGTCCTGACTTTAGAGCTAGCTCCATCTGCACCTACAAGGTACTTAGTATGGACCCGGTGGGTTTGACCGTCGTCACCCATTATTGACGCTGTCACACCACCCTCCTCCTCGACGAGCCCTTCCAGTTCCATGCCTCCCAGGCTTGTGACAGACTCAAAGCTGGCATACTGCGCCCGCATCGCATGCTCAAGGTCGGGCTGGTAGAAGGTGACGAGCTTGGGATGTCCGTCGAGGCTGCCGCTGGTGTTGGCACGAGAAAATTGGCCAATCACCGTTGAACGCATTCGCACTTCCGGAATAACAATCTTTTCAAAGGCATCTTCAGCTAATCCTGCGAGCTGCAGTATGCGAAGGGCCTCGTTATCCAGCGCAATGGCCCGAGGCATAAGCAGTACATCATGGGACTTGTCCAGAACAAGCGCCTTGATGCCGTATCGTCCCAGTAACGCGGCAAGTGTAGCCCCTACCGGACCATTGCCGACCACTATTACATCAACCGAAAGAGGTAACTGCTTGGAGTGGTTTTTGTTGTTCATTTTGAGCTCTTATTATTGTGGTAATGGTCAAAAATTCAAGAGATTGTTGTAGTACCCATGAGCGCCGGCTGAAAGAGGCGAGCCAATACTGGACAACCGAACACCTCGGAAAAGCAACTCATGATGCAACCATAGTTCAAATCTACAGGTTATAAATCAAGTTAAAACTTAAAACACAAACCTCAGGGGACGAAGACAGACAAAAGCGCGCTCCTTTTTTACACATCCGGACAGGACCAGCCTTTTAACTACTCAGGCCAATTAAGACTTCACAAAATGTCCGGAATTTATATCCATAAATGCTTGGGTAATTTCCTGTTCGGTATTCATGACGAACGGCCCTCCTAGCACAATCGGCTCATTGATAATGCAGCTTGCGTACATTAAAAGGCGCAACGAGGTTCGTGCGCTTACTCTGAGCGTGGACAGTTGATCGGCAGGTGGAATGCTTGTCCACGCCACGTGTCCGGTAGTTACCTGCTGCTCCTCAATACCCAGCAAAGCATCACCAGCCAGAAGATATACAAATACCCGCTGTTCCGCAGGAACTGGCAGGTCAAAGGTAATGCCTGCATCAAGCTTCAGATCTATCAGGGTAATCGGCCAGGTTGATCCATACGGCATATGGACATCCCCTAACGAGCCAGCATAGACACGAGCTTCAACTCCAGCCTCGCGATACACCGGCGCATTCGCCTGATCAAGGTCGGAATACCTGGCAGGGATTGATTTGAGGCTAGCTGGAAGATTCAACCACAGTTGCAAACTATGGACTCCGTGCGGGCCAGGCATTTCGCTATGAAAAACCCCTGCCCCCGCCGTCATGAACTCCACAGCGCCAGCGCTTAGCGTTCCACTTGCACCGGTATGGTCCTCATGCAGCAACTGCCCATCAACAACAAAGGTGACCGTCTCCATGCCTCGATGCGGGTGAGTCGGAAATCCCGCCGGTGGTGCAAACCAGTCCTCAGCCATCAGCAGGAATGGACTATTTTCCACGGCATTTTCAGGCGATATTACCAAGCGAGCAAAATGATTGGTACCACGGTACTGTGGCTCACCTGCATGTCCTATTTTCAGAATCGAGAGCGTCATAGCGCGCGCCTCCGAGCCTTGACTTCGATAGAGTTCCCGGAGGTGGGGTCGTTGATTCGAATGCCCTTCTGTACGACGGAGCCAAACTTAAGAAGCTCAGCACGCAACCTAAAAGACAGGTACACACAAAGTATCGCAAGAAAAACAGCCGGCACGGCCTGGACCAAAGGAGTATAAGTGACATGGTAGTAGATGGCTCCGAGCATGATGATAGCAATACCAAGAGCCGACAGTGCGCGCAAAGGACGGATGATCAAACCAAAAGCCCCGAACATTTCGCATACGCCAATAAAATATCCAACCCAGGCGGGCATACCCATCTTGAAAAAACCGTCATGAATGGCGGGCACTCCAGCAAGATTTGCCAAACCTGCACTGCCAACAACAACCGCAACCACAACTACTGCCGAACCAAAGAGACAGCGCTTTATTATTTTCATTTCAGCCTCCACCTGTCACACGACAACACTCATGAGCCGCCGATGGACTCCTCCTCTATTCGATTTTCACAATGATTTTCCCGTTTGACTTTCCCTGCTCGCAACACTGCTGAGCAGCCACGATTTCATCCAGCTTAAATACGCGACCAATGTGAGGGCGAATGTCACCCGAGCCTACGCGAGCATTTAGTTCGAGCATCGCGCTTTCATTGGGTTTGAAGGTCGCCCAGTAATAACGATGCACCCCTATTTTTTTTGCGTACCTTTTGTGCTTTTGAAAGAGAACAAAGTTTTTTATTGCGCCCTTTAACAGGCCATACTCATCAAACGTTTTCAGTAACGGATGAATGATCGTCACAAATACCCCCGTTCCCTCTTTATTTAGGATATTCAACGTCCTCTCTTCAAGTGCTCCACCCACTGTTTCCAAGGCCACGTCATAGCCTGAGAGGCTTGCGGCATAGTCTTCTAGTTCGTAGTCGATTATCACGTCAGCTCCGAGCGCACGCACACTCTCCATCTGAGTTTTGTTGCATGTAGTGGCAACATGCGCGCCCCAGGACTTGAGCAACTGAATTGCAAAAGAGCCTATTCCACCTGCGCCCCCCTGGACGAAAACCTGCTTCCCCTTGGCATTGCTCGCATTCAGCCCCGCCTCCACGACAAGCGCATCCCATACTGTACAAACCACGTAGGGAAATGACGCCGCTTCCTCATACGAAAGCGATACCGGCTTACGTACGACTTCTGTGGATTTGGCAACTACATACTGTGAATACGCACCGCTCGATTTAGTGCTGGAGATTCCGTACACAGCATCGCGCACTGCCAAACTCTTCACTTTTGTGCCGATCTTGAGCACTTCTCCAGAGACGTCTCGCCCCAGAACGAGTGGAAGTCCGAACCCCCTCATTTTGGTAAATACGACCCGGCCGTACCCTTCGCGCACGCGACAATCGATAGGATTAACAGAAGTGGCGTACTGCCGAACTAGGACCTCGTCCGGACCTACATCCGGCACAGGTAAGCTCTCGATCTTCAAAACCTCAGAGGCCGATCCATACTCGCGAACTACCGCGCATTTCATGCTGTTACTCATGATTTCTCTCTGCCACGAAAAAATACGAAACGCTTAATTTTTATCCGTTTTTGAAGGACGCATTCAACGCAGGCACCCTTTACGCATAGCATCTTGCAAACCGCTCAAGCTTTATTTTTTGAGCGTGGTTCTGCGTGCCGAATCCGATTGCGCCAACATCATGTTGAACACCACTTTATCCAAGCCGGGCATTCGCAAAGCCCATCCGGCAAAACGTGCGGCAAATGCCGAGCTGGCATCGAGCGGGAACGCAAGACGCACAAAGTCGTAGGCATCCTTGAGATCCTGAGTCGTTACGGCTGAAACAATTCTTTGCGCTGCACTGTGCAACCTTAATGCAAGCGCCTGTTGATCCACTGCCACCAGGCTCCCATTCGACTTGAGCACTCGCCCCTCAACCATCACCGTATCGACATCTGCAACACTGGCCTGCATAACAACGGCTTTTATTGGATCAAGAACAGGAGCCATATGCGTGCTATCCGTTCGCAGGAAAATCAGATCCGCTTTCTTACCGACCTCAATACTCCCCACTTCATTTTCCAGGCCCGCGACACGAGCGCCTTCAATGGTGACCGCTCGCAATGCAGCCTCCGCAGTCAAGGCCAAGCGTTCGGGCATGATCCGGCGGGCACCCAGCCTGTCGTTGGCGGCCATTCTGCCTGCTGCAAGGGCCAGGCGCATTTGGGTGAAGATATCTCCCGAACCTCCAGAAACAATATCTGCTCCCAAGCCACAAGGAACACCCAACTCTCTGGCAAGTGGCCATACAGGCGTTCCCATGCCCATCTGCATCTCACTTTCAGGAGTGACGGAAAGCGTGGCACCTAGCGACGCTATGCGGGATAAGTCGTCTTTTGTGAGCACATTTCCGTGGACGAAGAGTGTTCGATCATCCACCAGGCCTTTGGAGAGCATACGAGTGACATAGCGTGTCCCGCGGGCGAAAGGCCCATTGGCGACATGAATTGAATATCGGTGTGCGTCCAGATTTCGGGCAAGTCGCACTTCCGCTTCTGTAAAGTGAAGGGGCGCAAAAAGGAACTCGCTCGCGCCCAGTCCAAAGCGAATCAATCCGTCACTGGCCGAAAGACGACTCGCACGAAATCGCTCGGCATCTCTGTGCCGCCAGGTCGTGGTGAACGTTCGCGCCGCATCGACAGGTTTTCCCGCATCGCAGACATCTGCCAACCCATAGCAGAAAACCGCCCGTATACCCGCAGCCTCCAGCCCCGAGAGCAGCGCATCCGCATGATCCGGCGTGGCGACAAGATGGGAATGATCGACAACCGTCGTCACACCGGAGTTGAGCGCGTCCAGGGCTCCGGCATAGTTACCTAACTCAGCATCCTCCGCGGTGAAGTGCGGAGCGAATCCGTATCTGAGCTTGGCCATATAGTCGTACAAAGTGCCATCGCCCAATTGAGCGCGAAGCAACGACTGCCAAACGTGGCGATGCGTGTCGATCATGCCGGGCATCACAATAGCCCCCCGAGCATCGATCATCGGCACTCCTGAAATACCCAGGTCGGTTCCGATCGCCGCAATACGACCGTCCTCAACCAGAATCTCCGCCAATCCCGAAATAGGGGCCGTTTCAGCCATGGTTAGCAGATTGGCGTTCGTAATCAAAGTGCGCTGGAGCATTAACTGATCCCTGGTTTTTGTTGGAGTAGGTGAAAACGGCCATCTGCTTCAAAAGCGACGCATCTAGCCAAACGTCTATCAGATTGTTCTGCTGTCGCAATCCAGCCCCAACTATCTTGCTCACGGGCGGCGGAGCATCCAAATTCCGATCTAGAAATTCAAGCAAATTGAACACACATGATCAATCTCAGTCAAGCCTGAATCGCCTGCAATACCTGAAAGCACCAAAAACAGAGGCCAGAATCCGCGATTATTAATGGAGAAAATCGAAGAAATACCTCTGCATCCTGATAAACATCTCGAAAAATATGAACACGCATGATCATTCTAATGATTCATCAATCTCACGCCCATGCCAACGCTGATAGTCCTGTGATTCATCCCCCACAGTCACGACATTGTCGCGACATAGCGACGGTACGCTTCTATGGCTTCGACTCTGGAGGCAAACACAGCATGGCGCACGCTCTCCAGCCATGGCGTGCCGTACTCCATTTCCTGAAACCGTTCAGCACTCTGGTTCAATGATGAACACAAAATACTCAGTCTTCGCCTGCTTACTTACCTTGCCAACGTTCGCTGCCGCGCAGACGGCATCACCGGCAGATTCTTCTACGTGGGGTCTCGGGCTGGCCGTGGGAATATCGGAAAGCCCCTACGCCGGTGAAGGAACAAAAATCACACCGTTGCCATTGATTCACTATGAAGGTGAGCGCTTCTTTATCCGGGCCACGACCGGCGGCGCCCACCTGATCCGCAACGATTTCTTCGAGCTGAACGCCATCGCCTCGCTGCGCACTGACGGGATAGATGCCAAGGACTTTGGAAGAAAGGACCTGGCCCGCAACGGCATTGATCGAGACCTACTAGATGATCGTGATAATGGTGTGGACATTGGCCTTTCTGCCGAATGGCGTAGTGTGGCTGGCAAGCTGGAGCTGACTGCAAAAGCCGATGCAACCGGCGCCAGCGACGGATTCGAGCTGTCCGCCAAGTACGGCTATGAATTTAACGTCGGTCGCGGCAACCTTGAACCTAGCATCAGCGTTAGCTACCTCTCGAAGGATATGGCTAATTACTACTACGGCACCCTGAAAGACGAGGTTTCGCGAGGCGTTGTTGATTACAAGCCTGGCGCCGCCACTATTCCCGAGCTGGGTCTGACCTACACCCACCCGATCGGTGAGAACTGGCACTTCATGAGCTCAGTGCAATACAAGTTTCTGCCCAACGACATAAGCGACAGCCCGCTTATTGAAGCCGACACCGATGGTGAGGGTTCAGTCATTTTCGCTCTCTCCAGGAGTTTCTGATGCACTGTGCCCGTCAATGCCGCTCCAGTTGGGACAGGTCACAACGTGGCATCTAGCCCAAAGTGCCGCGCTGTTGATCAGTCCATGATGGCGGCCCGCGCTCCATACACAAACTAAAGAGCCTGTCCTTTTATGACCGGGAAAACCAGTGCGCCGCATGACGGTCGACCACCGGGCAATCTTCGACGCCCGACGTTTATTGGGGCTGTCATTCTTTTGATCGTACTGGCTGTTGTGCCCCTGCGGTGGTTGGCGCGGCATCCTACGGACACTCAGACTGGTGACCCCGTTGAGGGCGCTGCCGCGGCGCTTACCGTTACTGATGCAGCAGTAAGCCGAGTTGAATGGCCAGTGCAACTGGATGCTTCAGGGGCCATCGCGCCATGGCAGGAGGCTATTATCGGAGTGCAGGTCGGCGGGATTCGACTCACGGAGATTCTCGTCGGCCCGGGTGATGCCGTGCACCGCGGTCAAGTGCTGGCTCGTTTCGAAACGGAGTTCCTTCATACAGACGTCGCACAACTGCACGCAGCATTCAGACAAGCCAAGGCACAAGCGAAACAAGCCATTTCCAATCGTGACCGCGCCCTCCAACTCAAGACAGACGGCGGCATGAGCCAGCAGGAGGTGTCGCAGGCGGTTACACACGCCGAAACGGCAGTGGCACAAGTTGAACTGAGCCAGGCTCAGTTGGACGCGCGGAAATTACAACTGGGGTACGCCACGGTGCTCTCACCTGACGATGGCGTCATCAGCGACCGCAGCGCAACGATAGGCTCCGTCAGCACAGTCGGCGAGGAGTTGTTCCGGCTGATCCGTCAACACCGGCTCGAATGGCGGGGTGAACTCACCGCGTCGCAACTGAACCAGGTTGAGCAAGGGCAGTGGGTGACGCTAGAACTACCTGATGGTCAGATCGCCAAGGCAAAGGTGCGGCAAATGGCGCCGTCACTGGATCCGCAAACGCGTCTGGCGATGGTGTACGCGGACATCATCCCTGGCAGTACAGCGCGCGCGGGCATGTATGCACAGGGACGCATAGTGGTGGCACAGGAGCATGCAGAAGTGGTGCCCGCAAGCAGCGTAGTTATCCGGGATGGGCGCAGTCATGTATTCAGGCTTACTACGCAGGAAGGTGTGATGAAAGCGTCTCTCCAGGCCGTAAAGGTCGGCCGTCGCCAGGCTCAGGATGTTGAGATTTTGCAGGGACTAACCGATGGCGACCGGGTGCTGGTGCAAGGCGCCGGCTTCCTGAACGATGGCGACCGCGTGCGGGTCGTCAAAGCACCCGATATTGTCATTCCGACCGCTGCGACTGCGCAGAGGGCATCACAATGAACCTGGCCACATGGTCCATCCGCAACCCCATTCCTTCCATCCTGCTGTTCGCACTGCTCACGCTGGCGGGCATATGGGGACTGTGGGCGTTACCGATTCAGGATCTACCCGACGTGGATATGCCAGCCGTTCGCATCGAGCTCTCACAGCCCGGTGCGGCACCTGCTCAACTTGAAACCGAGGTGGCGCGCAAAGTCGAAGACTCTCTGGCGACTCTCGATAGAATCAAGCATATTCGGACCCTAGTCACCGACGGCAACGTGAACATATCGGTGGAGTTTGAGCTAGGCAAGCCTGTCTCCGACGCATTGATTGAAACCAAGGATGCCGTTGATCGAGTGCGCTCGGACTTGCCCAGCGACCTGCTGCAGCCTGCGATCAGTGCGGCGCGTGCCAGCAGTGAGTCGATTCAGACCTACGCAATTGCTATACCGACCATGGACGAAGAAGCTCTGTCATGGTTTGTTGACGACACCGTGGCCAAAACGATCCTGGGTGTGAAAGGGGTTGGTCGCTTTGAGCGTATCGGAGGCGTGACGCGGGAAGTCCGGGTGACGCTTGACCCGGCGCTTCTCATCGCGCACGCCGCTACTGTCGGTGAAGTATCTCTCGCTTTGGGCAGTGTTCAGCAGCAAAGCTCAGGAGGTCGCGGCAAGCTCGGTGGCGGTGAGCAAGCGGTGCGCACTATTTCGCTGGTCGGCCAGGCTGCGGAATTATCGGCGCTGCCGATTGCACTGGCGGACGGGCGATCGCTACGACTCGATCAACTGGCAACTGTCACTGATACCGTTGCTGAGCGTAGTCAGATCGCACTGCTGGATGGAAAGCCCGTTGTTGGTTTTCGGATCTACCCGGCCAAGGGCCAGGATGTTACGCGCATAGCCGCCGGGGTCGAGTCGGCGCTGGCACAATTGCAACAAGCGCGACCGGGTATGCACGCGACCCTGATGACAAACAGCGTGGACTACACGCAAGAGCAATTCAAGGGCTCGCTGTACATGCTCTACGAGGGCGCGATTCTCGCCGTGCTGGTGGTCTGGCTGTTTCTGCGAGACTGGCGTGCGATGCTGGTGGCCGCGTCAGCCCTACCGCTTTCGATCCTTCCAACGTTCGCCGCGATGGCGTGGTTCGGCTTCTCGCTGAACACGGTGAGTCTGCTGGCGCTCGCGGTGATAGTCGGGATTCTGGTGGACGATGCCATCGTGGAAGTGGAAAACATTGAACGCCACGCCCGCATGGGCAAGCCCATGGGTGAAGCAACAGCCGATGCCGTCACGGAGATTGCGCTCGCGGTGATTGCCACCACTATGGCGCTAGTCGTGGTGTTTCTACCCACCGCAATGATGGGCGGAGTACCAGGCCTGTTCTTTCGGGAGTTTGGCTGGACGGCCGTGGTGGCAGTTCTTGCTTCGTTGCTGGTTGCTCGACTGATTACGCCAATGATGGCCGTGCATTGGCTGAAACCACACCCTATGGGTACTGAAGCATCCAAAACAGCGGTGGATGGTCGTGTGATGGGCACCTATCTGCGCTTGGCGCAATGGTGCCTGACGCATCGCGGAACCACACTGGTATTAACGTTCGCGTTCATGGGCGGTTCTTTGGCCCTGGTGCGCTATTTGCCAACGGGTTTGATGCCGGCCTCTGATCGCGGATACACGACAGTCAGCATTGAGCTTCCCCCTGGCAGCGCATTACAGGACACGCTTACGGCAGCCGAAGCCGCCCGCATTCACATGGCCGCGTTGCCTGGAATCCTGCGCGTCTTATCTACCGTCGGCGCGGCACAGGCAGACAGTGATGATTTGCAGGGTGGCGACGTGCGCAGAGGAACCCTGGACATCACTCTAATGCCAAGGGGTGAACGTGGCGATCAGACGTCTATTGAAAACACCATGCGCATCGCCTTACAAAATGTGCCGGGCGCTCGCTTCACTGTCGGCAGTGGCAACATCGGCGAACAGATGTCGATCATTTTGAGCAGTGATGACGCGGTAGCGCTCAAAGCCGGGGCTCAGGGTCTTGAGTCGGAACTCAGAGGCGTAAAGGGGCTGTCCAACGTCAGTTCCACGGCGAGCCTGGAGCGCCCGGAAATCACCGTTCGGCCCGATCTATTGCGCGCTGCTGAACAGGGCGTGAGCACCGCCTCCATAGGAGAGACGGTGCGAATTGCTACGGCTGGCGATACAGACTCACAACTTGCGAGGCTCAATCTCGACAACCGACAGGTTTACATACGCACACGAGTGCCTGACTCTGTTCAGCAAGATCTAAAAGCCCTGGGCGATCTCAGGGTGCGCGCACGCGAAGGACTTGTACCGCTGGCCAGCGTTGCACACATCAACGTAAGCAGTGGCCCGGCACAGATTGAACGCTACGACCGGCGCCGTTACGTGACCATCAGCGCCGAACTGGGCGGAACACCGCTGGGTCAGGCGTTGGCTGACACCCTGGCGTTGCCGTCGGCACGAGCCATGCCGTCCAGTGTGCACGTTATCCAGGCAGATGACGCCGAACTCATGGAAGAGTTAGGCCGGGGATTTGGTATGGCCATCCTCATCGGTGTCGTGTGCGTTTACTGTGTCCTGGTGCTGCTTTTCAAAGATTTTCTTCATCCATTTACCATTCTTTCGGCAATCCCTTTGTCATTGGGCGGTGCCTTTATCGGGCTGCTTCTGGCGGGAAGTGAACTGGATATCCCCTCCATGATTGGACTGATCATGCTCATGGGCATCGTGACCAAAAATTCTATTTTGCTTGTCGAGTACACGATTGTGACGATGCGTGAACAGGGAATGAGACTGAATACCGCATTGCTTGATGCTTGCCACAAACGCGCGCGCCCTATCGTAATGACGACCCTCGCCATGATCGCCGGAATGCTGCCGATAGGTTTGGGGTTGGGTGCCGATGCGAGCTTCCGGCAGCCAATGGCTGTAGCCGTGATCGGCGGACTTATTACATCCACGGCCCTTAGCTTGCTGGTCGTGCCTGTAGTCTTTTCCTGCATGGAGGGTGCTCGGCGCCGGATACGATTCTGGCTATCCTCGCACTTCGCAGCCGGGAATCCAGTTCACTCATGACAATAACGAGAGCGGGGAAATACGCACCAAATCCACGTAGGATGTCTTTTAACGCTGCTATGGATCTGCTTGTCAGTGAACACTAACTCGACTCATTCTGCCCCCCTCCAGATACTCATTATTGAGGACAACCACTCGCTGGCCGCCAACATATTCGACTATCTGGAAGCTTGTGGACACATCCCGGATGCTGCACCGGACGGCAACTCGGGATTAAACCTCGCCATTCGGAATCATTACGACGCAATCATCCTGGACTGGATGCTACCTAGAATGGATGGCATCAGTGTCCTGCGCAAACTTCGTGAAGAGCATGGGTGCTTAACCCCCATCATCATGCTCACAGCCAAGAATCAACTTGAAGGCAAGATGTTGAGCTTCGAGAATGGAGCTGATGATTACCTGGTCAAGCCTATTGCCTTGCCCGAGCTCGAGATCCGCTTACGCGTGCTGGTCCGTCGCGCACAGGCCAATGCACCGGCCGGGCGTACGCTATGTGTACATGACCTGAGCTACAACCTCGATAGTCTGGAGGTGGCCAGGGGCCCACGCCTTCTCACGCTCTCCGGGACATTAAGAAACATCCTGGAGCTATTAATGCGGGAGTCTCCCAAGACTGTGCGTCGCGATCGAATCGAGGACCTGATTTGGGGTGAAAATGTCCCCGAGGGTGATTTACTGCGCTCATATATGCATTTGCTACGACGCGCTATCGACCAAAATGGAGATGATAAGCTGCTGCATACCGTTACCGGTGTGGGTTATCGCCTCGGCAGAGCGTCCCAATGAAGTTTCCCTGGCGCTTGCGCAGTGTGCAGTGGCTGATCAACGTCAGCTTTGTGATGTTTGGTGCAATGCTCGCGCTCGCACTGGTGGTTCAAGGTAACTTGAGTCAAGGGTTGATTGAGCACCCGATCTGGCGACAAGTCCTCGAGTCGAGCACTCAGAGTATCCTGCAATCGCCCAAGACCGATCTTGGTGGGACACTTCCCACCAAAGGCCCGGTGAAGGGATGGCTACTCCCCGATGATGTGGCCGCTCCTCCCGACATGCCTGCTTTACTGGCCACGCTAACACCCGGGTTTCACGGAGAAAGCGAATTGGATGACCTCACAAACGCCTCGCCATTCGCATCGTTCTTATCAATTCTCATACCAAGATGGGGGCCCTTCGCCGACGCACCGGACGACACAACCCGTCCCCGCGATTACGCAGCCTTAGTGACGCCTGTGCCGCAGGGCAGATTGATTATGGTGGTCGATTTGACCGAACTTGAGAACGAACAGAATGGGAGTGTCCAACTCAGCGTAGTGTTTCTACTGCTAAATCTGATAATGATTGGCCTGGTGATTTGGTGGCTCCATCTGAACCTGGCTCGCCCCATAAAAGATCTGGCACGGCGGATGCGCGAACTTGACCCATTAAAACCCTCTCAGCGGCTACCCACGCATTATCGTAAAAGCGAACTTAATACCATCGCTCAGGAAGCAAATGAACACCTTGAGCGTGTAGAGCTTGCGATTGAACGTGAGCGCAGCCTATTGGACCAAGCCAGCCACGAGTTCCGTACCCCACTGGCAATCATCTCCGGTGCTGCTGACGTACTTCACGCGCAACAATTGCCCCAGCACGCTCAGCGGCCGCTGTATCGTATCGACGAGGCGGTAGAAACGCTTACTCAGATTATGGACGCGCTTCTGTACTTGTCCCGCGAGCCGAGTCCGGAAGAGCGTAGGCAGGTCACTCTGCTGCACGGACTTCTCCCGGACCTTGTACACGACCACAGCTATCTGCTTGCCGGAAAACCCGTGCGCTACGTGCTCGACGCCCTTGAGTCCATAACGTTACAGGCTCCAGAATCCATGGTTCGCATCGCTGCCGGGAACCTGCTCAGAAACGCAGCCGAACATACCCACGAAGGCGAGATCCATGTATCCATTACTGATGGAAAATTGTGCATCCGTGACTCCGGCTCCGGCTTCGATACAACTCAGGCCGCGCATCGCTTCACCGAGTCATTGAAACAACCCGGAAAACGACCTGGTGGTGCAGGCCTGGGACTGTTTCTGACCCAACGAATATGCGAGCGGTTCGGCTGGCGTTTACGCTTGGAATCCTCAGTGTCCGTGGGTACTTCTGCCACCATCGACTTCGGATCGGGCATTCATGTGCGCTCGCCCTATCCCTCCAGCCAAACCCGCTGATTGACGGTGTCACATGAGGCTCCCAGTATAGAACAAGGCTTCTGTAACATCGCAGAAGCCAGGCTCAACGTAACCGTCCGCCCTGCACCCTCTCCTGACAACCCTCCAAATTAGCCAAGATAGTGGACACCATTTTTAGTGGACACTATCTTGGATACAGTTGCCCCAGCCCGTCGAACCGGTCGCCGCCCCAACTTCCCGCTCGACTTTAAACGCCGAGTCGTCGAAGCCACCTTCCAGCCCGGCGCCTCCGTGTCGTTGATCGCTCGCGAACATGACGTCAATGCCAACCTGGTATTTCGCTGGCGGCAACAGTACCAGGAGGGGTTATTCGGCCCGGTTAGCCAGGGTGTAACGCTCTTGCCCGTTCAGATGATCGAGGCGCCAATCGATCTGCCACAGGTCGTCCAGCCACAGGCGGAGTGTCATTCCGAGATCGCAGTTGAGGTCGGAAAAGCCAAGCTGCGTATCACGGGCGCACCCGATCCGCAGACGCTGCAATTCGTCTTGCAGCAGTTATTGCGATGATTGCCCCGCCCGCTGGAACCCGTATCTGGATCGCCGCAGGCGTCACCGACATGCGTCGTGGCTTCGATGGTTTAGCGGCACTGGTGCAGACACAGCTGGAAGCCGACCCGTTCTCCGGTCAGATCTTCGCCTTTCGCGGACGGCGCGGTGACCGGATCAAGTTGTTGTGGTGGGATGGCGACGGTTTGTGCCTGTTCTGCAAGCGACTTGAACAGGGACGCTTTGTCTGGCCGCAAGCAACCAGCGGCAGCGTGTCGCTGACGACCGCGCAGTTGTCGATGCTGTTGGAAGGCATTGATTGGCGCAGGCCAATTCGTACAGCACCCGTCCTCGCGGTCTGACTTGCCACGCTGAAAAAATCCCAAGTAACATTCGGTCATGACTCTTGCGACCGACTCCTTGCCTAACGATCTTCAAGCCTTGAAGGCTCTGGTCTCTGCCCAACGGGCAGAGATTGAACGGTTGAAAATGATGATCGCCAAGCTGCGTCGTATGCAGTTCGGTCGCAGCTCCGAACAACTGGACGCGATGATCGATCAGCTCCAACTGAGTCTTGAAGAGTTGCAAGTCAGCCAGACTGAACTGACGCCGCCAACCGAACCGCCACCTCGCCCTGTCTCTCGGCGCAAGCCGTTACCTGAACACCTGCCTCGCGAAACTTACGTCCATCAGCCTGAGTCGCAATGCACCGGCTGCGGTGGGAAGCTTCGCCATTTGGGTGAGGATGTGTCCGAAGTCCTGGAGTACGTTCCGGCACGTTTCAAAGTGATCCGCCATGTTCGCCCGAAGCTGGTTTGCCGCTGCTGCGAGCACATCGCTCAGGTGCCGGCACCGAGTCGCCCGATAGCCCGAGGCCTTGCAGGCCCTGGGCTACTGGCCCACGTGCTGGTCTCCAAGTTTGTTGACCATTTGCCACTGTATCGGCAGTCCGAAATCTACGCCCGTGAGGGCGTGGAACTGGAGCGCTCAACCCTGGCCGACTGGGTGGGCCAGAGCAGCCAATTGCTCAGGCCACTGGTCAACGCGCTTGAGCACCACGTCATGAGCGGTCACAAAGTCCATGCCGACGACACGCCGATTGGCGTACTCGCGCCGGGCAACGGCAAGACCAAAACGGCTCGCCTGTGGACATACGTGCGCGACGACCGACCTGCGGGTGACTCGACACCGGCGGCGGTCTGGTTTGCCTACTCGCCGGATCGCAAGGGGCAACATCCGCGCGCTCATCTCAAGAGTTTCAGCGGGATCTTGCAGGCTGACGGCTACGCCGGTTTTGCTCAACTGTATGCGACAGGCACTATTGAGGAAGCCGCCTGCTGGGCTCATGCCCGACGCAAGTTTTACGATGTCTACAAAGACCAGGCTTCACCCCTTGCCGCCGAGGCGCTGCAACGGATTGCGGCCCTGTATGCCATCGAGAGCGAAATTCGAGGGCAACCGCCCGACCAACGCAAAGCGATTCGGCAAAGCCGGGCCAGTCCGCTGCTGGAACACCTGCACGCATGGCTCAATCAGACGCTGACTCAATTGTCGAAAAAGTCGGCATTGGGCGGTGCAATCCTCTATGCCCTCAACCGGTGGCAGGCCTTAATGCGCTACTGCGATGACGGCCGAATCGAAATCGACAACAACGCTGCCGAACGGGCGCTACGCGCCGTCGCGCTGGGCCGCAAAAACTACCTGTTTGCCGGTTCCGATGCCGGCGGAGAACGAGCCGCAGCGATTTACAGCCTGGTGGGTACTGCCAAGCTAAACGGGTTAAACCCACAGGCCTATCTGACCTCCGTGCTTGAACACATTGCCGAGCACCCGATCAATCGGGTGAGCGAGTTGCTGCCCTGGAACATATCCTTGAACCACACTGAACACTGTGAGGCCGCCTGATTCATGGTTAAAACTGTCCGTTTACCCAAACCCGCGCCCGACCTGTTGCTGCTGCACATCGAGCTGAAGTGGATCACTCCGAAGATTTGGCGTCGGTTCGCGGTGCCTGAAAACATCACCTTGGGAAAATTGCACCATGTCATCCAGGTCGTGATGGGCTGGAGTGATAGCCATCTGCATGAGTTTGAAATTGCCGGTGAGAATTACGGCATGCCCGACCCTGATGGCTGGGGGCCGACGGTAAACCCGGAAGCCCGTAAAACGCTGATCAAGGCGCTGAACGGAAAGCGGACATTTAATTATCTCTACGACTTTGGTGACAGTTGGCATCACAGTATCAAGGTCGAAAAAACGCTACCCGCTATTGCCTGTCCTCAGGTGCCGTATTGCATCGACGGCGCCAATGCTTGCCCACCGGAAGACGTGGGTGGCGGGCCTGGTTACGAGGAGTTTCTGGAGGCGATGGGCAACCCCAATCATCCAGAGCATGACGCCATGGTTGAATGGCATGGCGATGTTTTTGATCCTGCGGCATTTGAGTGCGAGCGCGTGAACCAGTGGTTGAAACGGATTAAGGTTTGAGTTGTAAGGCGGTGTAGCTCGGACGCTTACGGCTCAACAATGCCAGGGAACATCAATGTTCAAACGACAGGTCAACGCAAGAACCCCTTCTTCGCCTGCCCCCAACAGGCCGGACTTACAGACTCGAGCAGAGTGAATACAGTCACGCCTATTTGGTCGCTGTCGGGGTCAGAGGGATATTGACTCTGGTGAGTGCAGCAATCGGAGCGCTTTCAAACCGGCAAGCGCATAGCTGGTGAGTTCATTGATCGTGCCGGTAAGATCCGCATTGATGTCAGGAAACACAATGTCGCGAATAGGCGGTGGCGAAACAATGAGCACCATGCAGGGGACCACTGCGAAAAGGACCCCGCGCTGAACGCCCGGATGGTTTACAGGCAATCCAAGTACACGTGCCACGATAGAGAACAGTATTTGCATTTTCGGCAGGATGGCCTCACGTAACAACACCGGGATGTGTTCGGTCGGAGCCATGACTTCTTTGATTAGAACCCGCATAGCCCAACCTTTCCGGGATTCCGGATAGGGACCGAGCAATGTACGCAATAATCTCTCAAACTGTGCATCTGGCGGTGTGCCGTCACCCAGTATGCTATGCAACTCCTCCAGACTGACCATACGGCTGTGTGCCTCTATCAACACAGCCTCGTAAAGCCCGTCCCGTCCGCCGAAGTGGTAGTTAACGGCAGCAGCATTCGTGTTAGCGCGAACACAGATTTCCTTGACCGTGGTGCGACTATAACCCCCATCGGCAAACAGCTCGCCCGCAGTCTCAAGGATATGGATGCGTGTAGTCGTACCATCGGAGCGTGAGCCGCGCTCTACTCGGGGAGGGCAGCTATTTCGTTCAGAAGAGAGAGGTCGGCGAAGACTGGCCATCGGAGCCTTGGGTAGTTCCACGGTTTTCTACAAAACTGGCGGTAGGTAAATTGAATTGCTCGAAAAGCATACGCATCAGTCGAGCGTGGCACAAGGGTAGCCCGAGGCTCGACCACGATATATGCACGCAGGCCGATGTTGCTGTGCCGTCCAGACGTCCGCAGAGGCTGTCAGGTCGAAACGGACGACACTTTAGTTCGACTTCGACAACTGAAATTGGGCTCGGTAGGCCCCCGGAGCAAATCCAACGCGCTCGCGAAACAGGCGTGAAAACGAACTAATATCGCTATAACCCACATAGTGAGCGATTCGCTCGGTGCTCAGATCACCGGCTTCCAGTAATGCCCTCGCCGTGTCAATGCGCAAGTTCTGAAGGTAGGTTAGCGGTGACTGCTTAAGCACCCTATTGAAGCGACGTGTCAAGGTGCGCTCGCTGACTGCCAACCTCCGTGCCAGGTAAGCCATGCGCACCTTCTCCGCAAAATGATCCTGCAACCACTTCTGAGCACGGTGAATCAAAGCGTCACTGTGTGCCTGGTCGGCGATCAGGAGTTGCCGCGGCATCTGTATCGTTTGGGTCAAATCAATCAACATGCTGCGAGCACACTGCATTGCAATAGGCCTTCCCGCAAATTTTTCGAGCATGTGAACGGCTTGCAACAAAAATGCGGCATGCGCACCGCCACACACCAAACGATCAACCTCGGTCACCACCGGACGCATTTGTAGATCGACCAGCGAGAAGCGCTCACGAAAATGCCCTTCCAGCCACCAAGTGGTCGTCGCTACTTTATTGTCGAGCAAACCTGTATCAGCAAGCAGAAAGGTGCCCGTGCAATTCGCGCAAAGCCATGCACCATGTTGCCATTGCTGAACCAGCCAGGCACGCAGGACTGCCTGACGCTCCAGAAACTTCTGAAAATGCAGCCAACCCCGATAACGCAGAGCCGGGATAAAGATCAGATCGAAATACCGGTTTTTCGGAAGGGGCTGCATGGCCAACTCAAGTCCATTGCTCGCCCGCACAGGCAGCCCGTTATGGGATAAGAAATGCCATTCAAACAACCCGGCTGACGCGTCCCCTTGCCTGGATATGTGCGCATTTGCGACCTGAAGCATGTCAGCAAATCCTCCAATAACGGAAGCGTAGGAGTCGTCAAATCCTAAAATTGCAACGGCAGGCATGGCGGCACCTTAAAAGTTGGGTATGGCGGCATTCGCATAGTTTTCGTCGTTTTTGCCTATTACGGCATTCGCTACGGTTCTCTAAAGTTCTCGCTACATTGCGATTCACACTGACGCCGTTATTTCGTCGAGGCGATTTATCACGATTGCGAAATAGCCGAAACGCATCAGGGTATTGACCAGGACAGGAACTGTGTACCTGCACGTACGAGCGTTTAACGACACGGCCGACTCATTGACTTAACCACTTCGATCACGGGGGAAATCATTGGATGCACGTCCTCATTATCCATGCACATAACGAACCTCAGTCGTTCAACGCGGCCATGAAAGATCTCGCAATCGATGAGTTACGCGCTCAAGGGCACTCAGTCGAAACTTCTGACCTCTATGCAATGAAATGGAATCCAGTCGCCAGTGCCGCTGATTTTGGCAGTCGCGCCAATCCCGAGTACCTGACCTATGCCCTGGAGCAACGACACAACCACGCACATAGCTCTCTAGCCCCCGATATTCAGGGCGAACTGGACAAATTACTGAAAGCGGACCTGGTGGTTTTCAACTTCCCCATCTATTGGTTCTCGATGCCAGCAATCATGAAAGGCTGGATAGATCGAGTACTGATTTCAGGTGTCTGTTACGGCGGCAAACGCTTTTACGACCATGGCGGTCTGGTAGGCAAGAAGGCCATGCTTAGCATCACCCTTGGCGGCCAACCTCACATGTTCGACGCAGAGGGTGTACATGGAGACCTCAATGAAATGCTCCGCCCCCTCTTACGCGGCACACTGGCTTACACAGGAATGACTGTTCTGCCCCCGTTCGTGGCTTATCACGTACCCTATATACCCCAGGAGGCACGTACCCAACTGCTAGCGCAATACAGACAGCACTTATGCTCCCTGGACACACTAAAACCCCTTAGATTCGTATCACTCAACCAGTTTGATGAAAAATTGCATCCGGCCTCCAATCAGAAGATTTAGCAGAGACCTGTGCAGCGCAGCCCATTATCCGCTGTCGCTGCGCATTAGTTCCCACTCCTACGCAACGACTCACCGTCAGCCAACTGTCCTCACTTCATCGTTGGCATCGCGAACTCCACGCCTTCGCGCACGCGGATGGAGGGCCAACGCTGGGTGACCGTCTTGCGTCTGGTGTAAAAGCGCACGGCGTCCGGACCATAGGCATGCAGATCGCCGAACAACGAACGCTTCCAGCCGCCGAAGCTGTGATAGGCCACTGGCACGGGAAGTGGCACATTAATGCCGACCATACCCACCTTGATGTTGTCAGAGAAGTATCGAGCCGCCTCACCGTCTCGGGTGAAAATGCAGGTGCCATTGCCGTACTCGTGAGCATCGATCAGGTCCATTGCTTCGCGCATGCTGCTCACCCGCACGATTTGCAGGACAGGGCCAAAAATTTCTTCTCTGTAGCTGAGCATCGCAGGCGTGACGCCGTCGATCAGCGTACCGCCGACGAAAAAACCGCTTTCGTAGCCAGCCACCTTTGGATTGCGGCCATCGACAACAACGCTGGCACCCTGAGCCTCTGCGCTGTTGATATAGCCAATGACTTTTTCCTGATGCTGCCTGGTGATCAATGGACCGAAGTCATTGCTGCTATCACTGTAGGCTCCCACCTTCAGCTTTTGCATGGCGACCCGCATTTTCTCGACTAAAGCATCGCCGACGCCCTCCCCGACCGCAATAGCTACCGACAGCGCCATACAGCGTTCGCCGGAGGAACCAAAAGCCGCACCCAGCAACTGATTGACAGCGTTATCGATATCCGCGTCAGGCATCACTATGGCGTGGTTTTTCGCGCCACCCAGGGCCTGACAGCGTTTGCCATTGGCATTGGCTGTTGTGTAGATATATTCGGCCACAGCGGTGGAACCCACAAAACTGACGGCCTGAACACGCGCATCATTAAGTAGGGTGTCCACCGCCACTTTGTCGCCGTTGACCACATTCATGACGCCCTTAGGCAGTCCGGCCTCATGAAGCAATTGGGCGATGAATAGCGTCGAGCCAGGATCGCGCTCAGATGGTTTCAAGATAAAGCAGTTACCGCAGGCGATAGCCATCGGGAACATCCACAGCGGTACCATTACCGGAAAGTTGAACGGGGTAATGCCTGCGACGACACCGAGGGGGTGAAACTCACTCCACGAGTCGATGTTGGGCCCTACGTTTTTGCTGTGCTCGCCTTTTAGCAGTTCAGCTATGCCGCAGGCATACTCCACATTTTCAATGCCGCGTTGCAGCTCACCCAACGCGTCGTGGCTTATCTTGCCGTGTTCCTCACCGATCATTTGCACAATACGATCGGCGTTTCGCTCCAACAGCTCTTTGAAGCGAAACATAATCCGGGCACGCTTAATCGGCGGAGTATTGCGCCACTGCGGGAAAGCCGCTTCGGCAGCAGCGATAGCCGACTCGACGGTTTGCCTGGAAGCGAGGCCGACCTGTTTATCCGCTTCTCCGGTGGACGGGTTGAAAATGTCCTGAAATCGCTCGGCATCGGTGACGATCTCGCCGTTGATCAGGTGCCCTATAGTTTTCATGTGTTTACTCCTGTTTTTGTTAACAAGACGGCACTGTCCCGCAATAGGTTTACGGGTCAACACCTTCCGGCTTGTGCGCGTCTGGAATAACTGTTGGCAGCCTCGGTTCCAGCTCTGAAGTGTGGATACGAAACTGCGGCTGACTCTGGATATGGCCGTGTGTTTTGGGCCAAGGATCAGTAAGAAAACGATGGATTACTGGTCATCCAAACCCACTGCGTTAGCGGGAACATCGTAAGCCCGCAACGTCAGAGACACCGTCGTGAAGTACCCGATGAAGGCAATGAGATCGGTGAGGCCATCATGCCCCAGCGCATCAACCGCTCTTTGGTATAACCCTACCGGAATGATGCGAGGCGCCAGCAGAGCGGAGGACATGTCATAGATGACCTGCTGGCGCGCATCCTCAAATGAGGTGGGTAACCCGGCAACCAGGGCCTGCACTTTTTCAGCCGGTAAACCACCTACGACCTCGGCCATCCATTCGTGCTCATAGCTGGCATAGGAAGCCATCCACCGCCCTGCGGTGAGAAGAACCGCGATTTCGATCTCTGCTTTTGACAAGGTATGTTGGGCTTGGTAATGGCTGCCCATATGCACCATGACTTCTGTCAACTTCAGATTTCTCACCCAAATCTTGTAAGGGCCGGGAACCATGCTTCGCGTGCCTTTGACAAGATCGTAAGCCTTCTTTTCATCGCCGGACATTTCTTCATGCCGGTGCTCCTTGAATCTTCCGAACGTGCCGAAGTGTGACTCCCTTAGTTTATGGGCCGCCGCAATGAGTTTCTTTACTGCTTCTGGATGGGTCGCCATTTCCGATACCTCATGTCTTTTGCCACTGGCAAGCATTGGTGGGCAATCACGCCCGCATCTGCCGATTATTCAACGTGGCGACACGGGTAAACTTTCGAGAACACACTGCGACCTTCGATTTCCCAGCATTGAAAAATATAGAAAACACCGCGAGCGAAGGACTACAATTTGAACCGTTGTTAACGGTCTTCTAAAGACGCATGGGACATCGCAGGCTTTCGTGCATGCCCATCACGTCACTCATTAATATCAGGCGGTGGAATATGTCACCCCAAAGCGAGACGACCCCCTCTACATTGACTCATCTGCTACCCAGTGCTCCGCTGCTTTGCGTAGGTGGCGCAGGCCATGGACGTGCAACGGTTCAGCTCTTCCGAAACTCACCGGCGCCAGAGCGCGTCACGGTGTCGCCTTTGCGAGATCACCTGCTGATCGTGGTGCTTTCTGGTCATGTGTTGGTAGAAGAGGACCAAGCGAACGGCGCTGGAGCGCGTAGGTGGGCGGGAAGCGGGCAAATGAGTCTGATTCCGGCAGGCACTGAAACGACGCGCCGGTTTAAAGGCAGCTCCGAAGTGCTGCTGGTCCATCTGCCTCAACATCTGGTAAGACAAACAGCGAGGGAAAGCGGTCTCTTGGACAGCCATGCGGCGCTCATGCCCCGCCTGGCAGTGGCTGACGAAGTTGTCGAAAGGCTCGGAAGACTTTTATTGGCGGCGGCATATGATTCGGAGACCGGTACCGAATTGATGCTGGATGCTTTGACCAAGGCGCTAATCATTCATCTACTGCAAAACCACTCCAGCCAGTCGCGGGAGAAAGAAGTTGTTCAGCCTGCGTTGAGCAAAGGAAGACTCCAGTGCGTGATTAACCATATGCAAACGCACATGGACGAACCCCTCCCCTTATCGAGCCTCGCCGATTTGTCAGGGCTGAGTCCGTCGCAGTTTGCGCGGACTTTCCGGGCCGTTGTGGGGAAACCACCTCATGGCTACCTCTTGGATTTACGGATAGACCGGGCGAGAAACTTGCTCGAAAATACCGATTTGCCAGTGATCGAAGTCGGGATGCAATGCGGCTTCGAACAGCCCAACCACTTTGCAACAATGTTCAAGAAAATTAATGGACTCAGCCCACGCGCATGGCGTATTGCGCGGCGATTGAATTAAAAGGCGGTCCGCCTTGGCGCTGACAAGGCGGCCGGACACACCCTCTGGTATCAGCAAAAAACAGGCTGACTCCGATACAGCTAAAAGACCAGTTGCACAGCACAATGGGACGGTCTATCACGGCAGTCGACAACTCAAATCGTCAACCATTACGGATTCTGGACAAGATGCTCCGCCCGATACGCCTTGAATCCACTGAGCAAAACAATAGCTGCCAGTAGCGCAACAATTGGAATAGTGGTCGCTAGAGAGTATTTCAACATCGCCTCATTACGGTATCCATAGTCGGTTACTATCGCTATGACCGTTGGCCCTAGACCAAGGCCTACCAAATTGGCAGTCAGCATGTAAATTGCCGACACCTGGGCCCTGAGATTATTCGGCAGGACCAGTTGCAGAGCGGCCGGAGCAACACCGAGAAAACTGAAAGAGCAAAACATCAGCGGTAACATGACAATCTGCGCAATGCCTGCACTGTTGCAGAACGCCAGAGCCGAACCAAAAATGGCCATTCCGATTGCGGTAAAGATACCGATCCGCAGGGGGGCATCCCGATAGCCCGCCTTGAATAGTTTATCGACCAAGGCACCGCCGGCAATAATTGCCGTGGTTCCGATAAAAAGCGCCACCAGCCCCAGATAAACGCCTGCGTCCCCGGCAGACCATCCAAAGCTACGAACAAAATAGGTAGGACTCCAGGCCATCAACCCTGAGCTGACAGTGGCCAGTAATGAAAAACCCAAAAAATGGGACAGGATGAGTCTTTTTCTTTGGAACATATACGCTAACACTTCGGCAATCGTGAAGTGCGTCTTGTGATGTGCCTCGAGACTTTTCCTTTTAGGCTCTTTAACAAACATCAAGGCTATGATTGCTAGAATTCCGGGGATGGACACAATGACAAAAGTCAACCGCCATGAAGACACAGTGCCCACTAAGGGTAACGTGACCTCTTTGAAACTCTCTGTGTAGTTAACCACCATCCCGCCAAACAACATGGCAAGGCCGACCCCCAGTGATACCCCGGTTTGAAAAATACTGATAGCCGTGGAAACGCGCTCTTTAGGAAAGTAGTCAGCAATCAAGGAGTAACTAGCTGGCATGAGTGAGCTCTCCCCTGCCCCCACACCGACTCGAGCCAAAAACATGATCCCAAAATTTTTCGCGAAACCGCACAATGCAGTGAAAAAACTCCAGACCCCAATGCCTATGGCAATGATATTCCTACGATTATAGTGGTCTGCTGCCCGTCCAACCGGGATAGCCAGCAACACATAAAATATTGCAAACGCAAATCCCTGCAGCATGCTCATTTGGGTGTCGTTGATCTGCAGTTCGCTTTTTATCGGTCCGACCAGCAAGCTGAGAATCTGACGATCAATAAACGATAACGTCAAGGCAAAGATTAAAACGCCGATGACAAACCATGGGTATACCCCCACACTTGCCTTCTGCACACTATCATCAAGCGTCGCGTTTGCTTCAGACAGGGCACTGCCTGAATGATTGCCGGAATCGAATGACATGTGAAGTTCCTCTTATTATATTTGGAATCTGAACACTGAGAGTTTTAACCTTGACCGCGTTTGACGCCCCACCTGATGTAATCTGCACGTTCCATACTATTTATAGCGTTTGGCCGGGCAGCCACCCACTCAACGCCGGTGGCTGCCCCCCATCCGGGTCTACTCTGATTCCAATTCAGAAAATTCAACACGCAACACTTTGGCAGGCTTGAGGACGTTACCCGGCTTAAGCGACATGACACCACCGTCTGTTGTTATATAAGCGACTACGCCCGTCTCCTCCGAACCTCGCCCCCATGCGATCGCAGAGGGACCGGTCATACGCTCGTCGTACGGATTCCCGACGATGCTACGTCGATTTCCATCGTTTTCCCCCGGCGTCAGCGATATCAGGTCAATCGTATTTTCCCGATGGGTAGTCACGTAGGCGAAACCTGCCGCTTCATCTAGGCAAAAATCATCGCCCATCATTCCGCAGGCAACTTGCTCGGGGACACCGATAGCGTTGAAGGTGTTCGGATCGACAGCCACGCGCATAAAGAGTCCTTGTGCCGTCGAGGTGTAGTACAACCAACCGGTGGTCGCAGCAAACTTCACGCCGTTTACTCCGGGTTGCTGAGGAAACGGGCCTAATGGTTGATGCTCCATGGTTGGGTGTGCAAGCCAGACGCTGGGGGCTGATACTCTGCCATCTGGGTTAACGTTCACCCGCCAGATCAGACCGGCAAAGCAATCGGCAATTAATATCACACCCTCACTGGCCTTACAGCTGCCATTCAACATACCGATTGGCGCCGGGAATGTAGCCACAAGCTCAGGTTGCAAAGTATCGCCAGACGACCACGCACGCAGATCAACTCGATACAACATCCCTTTACCTGGGGCGGAGGAGCATACATAAAAGACGTCGCGCTCCATTTCTACAATCCCCATCGCGGGGCAATCAAAAGTGTGAAGTAATTGCGGTTTACCAGCTTGCGGGCTGCCAACCGCTGGAACCAACCAGAGCGCCCGGTGAAATACCACAGTTACCAGCATTGATCCATCGACGCGGACAGCGATGTTCTCCAAAAATGTATTTGGATCGAAAGATGCAACTTCGCACATCGTATAGTGTTTCAGGTAATGGCTAACCATTAGGGCCTCCCGTGACCTGAGCAGAAGTTTCTTCTGCCCCTAAGAAATTAACCTGAGCAACAGCCGGCTCGATTGAGCTGAGTTACTGGCTAGCGTTATTCGACTCATACCTCATACGCTACGTACTCAATAGCACTCCAACCAGAGGGTATGCCCCTCCTGAGTATCATCTGATTCAAGGCACGCTAGACAGGAGCTGAGTAAGTTCTGGGTCATAGACTCCAGACAAAAGAACGAACACCACAGTCGCCGGGACATTTGATCGGTTTTCCCAAGCATGATTTGTTCCGCACTGCACTAATACGTCGCCAGTGCGCAAGACAACTTCTGAATCATCCAGCACCAACGTAAGCTCACCTGAAAGTACGACAACATAGTCGATCGTTTCCGTGCGATGCATTAGAGCATTTTTGGACTGCGCGTTTCCCGTGTGGCCTCCTGCATTACCCAGCGCCTGGAACGCATTATTGGAGGTGGCAGAATCCAGCTTCTTAAAAACCTCGTTGGTAGGCGGCACATGACTGATGCGAATCACCGTGCCGTTAGGCGTCGGCAATTGACGTCGAGGCCCATCGGTTGTTTCAGCGGGCTGTCCTGCAATGACGGCAGGCGATTCGAAGGTCCGGAACGTGTCGATTGAAATGTAACCTGGCAGTGCGGGCGTCGAGAATACATTGGGAGGGGCCCCGTCTGCCAAAACAACAGACTTGCCATTCTTATCGTGTCCAGTCACAACGCGGCGGACAGTGAACTCGTCATGTGACACATCTGCTGCGGTCTGGGAAGGGTTCTCGTTGTTCATATTTTTTCCTTCGGGATTATCTAATGGCCAAAATGGTCCCCGGGGCAATCAGGGCATATTGCATATAAGTACTGTTGATTTCCGTGCACATTTGCTGATGTGTGTGTGTGGCTGGCTTTTTAACCTACCGACCGAAAATGCAACAAGGCATCTATCTATTAACGATTTTGAGTCCAGGGAATAGGAACAAGAGCGGTCGGGTCGGTATATACGTCTATCAATGCGGGACGACCACATGACAGCGCATCCTTGAAAGCAGCTTCAAAATCAGAAGTCTTTTCGACCCGGTAGGCCTTCACGCCAAATGCCTCGGCGATAGAGGCGAAATCCGTAGGACCGAACTTCCAATTCTTTTCCAGTGCGGCACTGTCGTCCCATAGAACACGTTCTTGGTTGAAGCCGTGATTATTGTTTACAACCGTCACGGTATTGATGCCGTAACGAACGGCTGTCTCCATTTCAGCCATGTGGTAGAAGAACGCGCCATCGCCCGTGAAACAAACAACCGGCCGATCAGGGTTAGCGCATTTCGCACCCAGCGACGCTGGGAACGACCAGCCAAGCGAACCGGCAGCGCGGATAAGTGATTGACCAGGGCGATCCAAGTAGATATTACGAGCGGCCCAGCCTGCAGAATGCCCAGTGTCAACTGCCACAAGCGCACCTTCGGGAAGCAAGTCGGACAACATCCTGCAAAGCCGTTCTGGCCGGATGGGGGATATATCCGAAGTTTCATATTCGGCAGCCATCCCAGCCCATTGCTTGCGTAACGCTGCAATTCGCTCAAGCCACTGAGGAGTACCAACAGGCCCAGCCAGCTCTGCGCTGAGTTGTTCTAAGACGGCAACCGGATCTCCCAGCAACCCTACTAACAAAGGGTAGTTACGACCAAGCTCACGCGGATCGATGTCAATCTGCACTGCCTTCACGCCAGGTGTAGGAACCGTCCACAAACGGGTGGCCATACTGCCCGTACTCGAACCAATGAAAAGCACAAAGTCGGCTTCGGAGACTGCAATGTTTGCGGTGTCGCGCGAATAGTCCCCTACGACACCGACACAAAGCCCATCACTTTCGGGAACGACCGCCTTCGCATCAAGAGACGTTGCGACGGGAATTCTTGAGAAATGCGCAAAGTCCAGAACCGCTGATTGCGCACGCGAGGCACGGATGCCAGAGCCGACCATAATGATCGGGCGCTTAGCTTCCCGAAGTGCTGTTACGGTGGTGCGAATGTCTTCGGGGGCTGAGGTTGGGCGCATTGCCGGGGACGAACCATAGCGCGGGTCAGGCCGCATGACACTCTCGAACTCTTCCAGCAGTACCCCTCCCCAGAACCCATCCAGTTCCAGGTGCACCGGCCCTGGCGAGCCAGTGGTGGCCACACGGAAAGCTTGCTGAAGCAGATCCGGTAACCGCTGCGCCTTTTCAACTCTAGCGCTGAACTTCGTCAAACCAGCAAAAATTGAGCGCTGGTCGTGCTCCTGATAAAAATTGCGCTCGCGAGTATCAGGCGTACTACCTCCCGAGATGGCAAGAATCGGAGACTTTGCCATAACCGCATCCAGCAACCCGGCTGCGAGGTTAGTTGCGCCGATAGCTTGCGATCCGCACACGCCAACACGGCCGGATTCACGCGCGTAGCCATCGGCCATATAGACCGCAGCCTTCTCCGAATGGGTGACGATAGACTTTATACCGATAGCGGTCATTTCCTTTATTCCTGGCGGAATAATCATGGGCACGTTGAAAAAATGGTCAACTCCGTAGGCTTTGAGTGACTCTGCAAGAACCCGATTTCCTGATTTTTTTTCCATTAGAACCTTCAATCTATTTTGGGTGGGTGAGAATAAATAGTATCGATATTGCTTGAATGAATGAAGTATGCGGCGAACCATAAAAACAGACTTACGTAAATGCACTTAAACCTTCGATTTCTCGGCATTGAAAAATGCCGAAGGGTGCAGAAAAGCCCATAGACAAATCATTCCTCGACTTAAGCCTGCATCAAGTGTTTTACATGTAAAAATGGTTTAAGAACACTGTATGACGGAAGTTATCATTTATGCGGCGGTCGAAAACGTCGCCAAATTATTGGTAACCTAACATGACTTGCCCCTCCAGATTTAACGCACGCCGTCGTTGCGCAATGCCGTGGGCGTATAGTCGGCAGCAGAGGAAAAAAAGTTAAATTCAATAGGCTTTTTCTCTTCGTTGCGCATACCCGAAATGATGTATCTTCCATTGGACAGGTCATAGATTGCCTCCTGACCCAACCATGGAATCTGCTGGTCATAGCGTTGTGTCATGTACCCTTCCGCTACACGCCACAACGTATTTCTTGAGTCGTACTGATCGGCCAGCACGATTTGCCAGGTATCTTCATCGATGTACATGACGCGCTTTGAAAATATATGGCGTTCACCTGGCTTTAAGTTAGCCTCTACGACCCAGACACGGTGCAGCTCATAACGAAGCAAATCGCTGTTAATGTGACCTGGCTTGACGATATCGCTGTAAGTCAAGGTGGGCGACTCAAGCATGTAGTTATTGTAAGGAATGTAGACTTCTTTTTTGCCCACTAACGTCCAGTCATATCGATCGGGGGCGCCATTGTACATATCGAGATTATCACCTGTACGCTGTCCCTCGGACGCGGGGTATGGGCCGTCATAAGCAATCTGGGGAGCGCGTCTGACCCGTCGCTGGCCTGCGCTGTAAATCCACGCTGAACGCGGCTCTTTAACTTGATCCAAGGGTTCGTGAACAAGCACAACATCACCCGCTAACCGCGCCGGCGCTGTAATCAGTTGTTTATAGTAGAACAGTATGTTTCCAGGGTTATTCGGATCAAAGTTTTTCATATGATCGCGAAAGGTCAACTGCTGAGTAAAATACACTGGGACGAAGACTCCATCCGCCAATGGCGTCGCCTGCACATAGGTGCGACGATAACTTCCTCCACGATAACGAGTGATGTGGTTCCAAACCACCTCAAGTCCACTCTTAGGAATGGGGAACGGGATCGCAGTATCGAAGTTTTCAAGTCCGTTCCCGCCAGTGACCAATCGAGTATTCACTGCGTTCCGGCTTACAACTTCATAGATTTTATCTGGCAACGCAGCAGTACGATGCGTGGGAAACACACGCAGCCGATAAGTGTCCGGATAACGCTTGAACATCGCCATCTGGCCCGGTGAAAGCTTGTCAGCGTAGTTGCCAACGTTCTGCGAGTCGATGACAAATAGCGGTTTTTCAGCTTCAAATGGGTCGCTAAGTGCACCATTTATAGGGTTTGGCGTGCCAGCAGACTTATCAAGCCCTCCCGTCCACTTCGGTATGCTTCCCTGTGCATTACCCGCCCTTTCCGCACCGACGGGCGTGAGCGTGGTAGTTAGTTGCTTGGCTTCATCAGGAGAAACCGCAGCCACACTCATCTGAGTGGAAAGTGATGCGGCCGCCACTAAAATTATTGTTGATTTTTTCACGTTGAATTACTCCCTCTAAAAAGAGACACCGACGTTAACAGCCAGGAAGTCGCGATCAATGTTTATGTTGTAATCACCACCGAAGTAGTTTGTATAAGAAATATTCGCTGAGTAGGTGTTCAGGTAGGAGGTATCAAGAGCGATACTGATCGCTTTTGAACCCTCGTTAAAGCCCGGTTCTGGACCATAACCACTGACATCGTGGGACCATGCAACGCTGGGCCGCAGCTCGACACCTGGAATTACATTCGTGTATTCCCATATGGCGCGCGCCCTGTACCCCCAGGATGTACTGGTGGCGAACCCATCACTTGTGCAGTTGTAGGGCGTGGTGCTATTAGTTTGCGCGATGCAGACTGAATTATTCGGGAATAATTCACCTTGTCCAAATGCACTGCTTCGCCCGTAACGCAAACCACCTTTTCCGCCTAGCCCGCCAATGTGTGTGACGCCAACTTCGCCAATGAGAGAAAGACGCTCTGCGCCCATGAACTGATCGAAGAAGTGCGTTGCTGTCAGCTGAGCTTGGGTGACCTCCTTACGTCGGTAGCCTTTCAAATCTTGATTGTTGGCTATTGCCACGTCACCGGAGGAAATCAGCGGGCTTGCGGTCGCAACACCCGTGGGAGCCAAGATGAGATCCACGGCGTTGACTTGCAAAGGCATATTAGGTCGATAGCTGAGCTCACCTGCCAAACTCGTACCGGAAGGGAGGCTTGTATTAAAGCTGATCCCATAAAGCTGAATATTTTCCGGATACTCAACAAAGTACTTGCTGCTGCCTAGTCGATACGCTTGAACAAGCGAACCACCCGCAGCACTGGACAGGAAATTATTACAACCCCCGGCTGGGATTCCAAGATTTCCGCAAAGTGCACCAGCAAACCCCGAATCTGTTGCGTGCGGTCCACTGGTCACACCCAAATAGGACTGCCGGCTGTGATAGTTTATGAAGTAGCCAGCAAATTCACTGTTTATCTCCGGAACCAGCCAACGCAGCGCGGTCCCCCACTGGCCGCTGTTTTTAGGTTCTTTATCATCAGAACGCGGCACGATAATACCCTCAGAGGACAGATCGATGCCCAGCGGTATCAACGCCGCTCGCGCTGCCGCATTCGTTGTGAGATCAGGACCTACCGGTTGACCATTGCATCCATGGGCAAGCCCATCCACTTGCGAAAAGAAGGTAGCGCAGTTGTCAATGACGGTCTTTTCCCACTGCAACTGATAAAACGTATCAAGCGATACTTCGTCCGTCAGATTTTGCGAAACATACAGCAGATTAACGGGTATCAACCCTTCCTTGATCTCGGAGCCGGGACGTCGGATGGCGGCAACGTTGACAGGGTTAATAACATTGAGTCCGCCCGTTATAAAGGTACCTTCCCCCCAACTGAGAACCTGCTTGCCAAGACGCACGCTGCCCGGCAGTTCGCCTATTTGATAGTTGTGATAGATGAAAGCATCCAGCACCTCAGCCCCGGAAGACCGACTACCGGTATCCCTGTGACTATTGTTAATATCTTTATAGCGTAGAGAGTCGTCGGTGAGTTTAAAGTCGTACCAATACTTGCCACGAACAAACACACCACCACCTTCATATTTCAATTCCAGGTCATGAATGCCCTTGAAGATCGTAGAAAAGTTTTCACCTTTTTTGAAGTTTCGCCGCCCATCGTCGGTACCACGATTTCTCAGTAGATTAGCGTCCGGGTTTTGTAGCGACCAACTTCCACCCAATGTCAATATCGAATCAAAGTTACCTTCTATCTCGCCAACACTGAATTGCGCAGCCGAGACGGAGGTGCCTACAAGGTTCATAAACCCAAGCAACAGCAAATGCCGACCAACCTTGGGAATAGGTATTGTTTTTTTCATATGTATTCACTCTTTTTTATTTTTATTTTTGGTACTACACAGTTTTTTCTGACGCGACCTAACCTGCTGTTAGGTTATCTACATCGCAACGGAGACACCTCATAGATGTTCTAAAAAAACAGAACCACGACTCACTCGAACCGGATGCCTGCTTTCAAGCCCTGAGCACATCAACCTGCAGGTTTTGATTCTGATGGCGTCTCGTGATTGCCCCACGAGATGAACCAACGAACTTCAAAACGCACATGAGTTGCCCGTAAATCTGTCTGCGGGACTTGGCTTGAATCTGCGATCAAATGCCTTTAGACAATGCTCATTCTGCTTCTCTTTGGTTGGGCCTCAATCTGGAATCTACTTAATTCAAATTCAAATTTCAAGTACATTTCTGAGAAATTTTGTTCTCCTTGCTCCCCTCGCTCCTTCCTAATTATTGGTGACTATTCAGTCGCAAAATGCACACGATCCAGACCACAGAAACAGCGCTCTCCATAAGGTCACGTTGGCTCATTTCCACTTGGGAAATGAGCCAACAGTCGAGCGTTTCTTAGGAAGTAAAATGGCGCGGCAGATGACGATGACTTTCAAGAATCACTGCGTGACTCAACATTCAACATCGCGCTTCTCAGCAGCAAACGCGCCCACACCCACTGACTGCGGAAGCCGGAAAAGTGCTGATGCCGCTTGAAACATAATAAGAAAAGCCTGCGGCTACAGGCTCCTCAGGTTGTTCATAGCCAGGAGTCATGCTGCATCCACCAATGAATCCAACCACCGCCAAGCGCAGCAATAGGATTTGTGCACAGCGCCGCACGTGAGAAGTAAAACGGTACATATCACTCCCCCTGCTAGGCTGTCGGAGCCGCCGACGAGTCGGGCGACGTTAGACGCGATCGGCTCCCCCCGGCATTGAACTTCCGCATGATGAGCACGAAGAACAGGGGTACAAAAAACACTGCAAAAATGGTTCCCGACAACATCCCACCAATAACGGCCGTGCCAAGCGCATGCTGGGCTCCAGCACCAGCCCCGCTGCCCAAGACCAATGGCAGCACGCCGAGAATGAACGCAAGCGATGTCATCAGGATAGGGCGCAAGCGCATACGCACAGCTTCCATCGTAGCGTCTAGCAGATCCTTGCCCTCTTCGTGAAGATCCTTGGCAAACTCTACGATGAGGATGGCATTTTTACAGGCGAGCCCGATGGTAGTGAGCAATCCGACCTGGAAGTAAATGTCGTTAAACTTCCATGTCAGGACCGCACCCGCCAAGACGCCGAATACTCCCAAAGGAATAACCAGAATCACCGAAAACGGGACCGCCCAACTCTCGTACAACGCTGCAAGTGAAAGAAACACAATCAGAATCGACAACCCGTACAAGATTCCCGTCTGGCCACTTGAGGCTTTTTCCTGCCGCGACAGCCCCGTCCATTCATAGCCTATACCGGGGGGCAACTGCGCGATTGCGGCCTCGACAATAGCCATTGCTTCGCCGCTTGATGCACGCCCCGGAAAAGCCATGCCAAGGATTTCAATCGACGGCACGCCATTGTAGCGTTCCAGTCTCGGTGAACTGGTTGCCCAGGTTGCAGTCGCAAATGAAGTAAACGGAACCATGGTCCCGGCGTTGTTCCGTACGTACCACCGGTCAATATCCGTGGGTAGCATTCGGAAACGGTCGTCACCCTGCAGCATCACTTTTTTGACACGCCCCTGGTCGATGAAGTCGTTGACGTAATTGCTGCCCCAGGCTGCAGAAATAGTGTTGTTAATATCGGCCATGGAAATACCGAGAGCACCGGCTTTGAAGGTATCAACCTGCAATCGGTAATCTGGCATATCTTCAAGACCATTAGGCCGTACAGCGACCAAGCGCTGATCCTTGGTGAGTATGCCCAGCAACTGATTACGAGCCTGCATCATAGCTGCATGGCCGAGGTTTGCTTCGTCCTTAAGCATCAGATCGAACCCCGTTGCGTTACCTAGCTCCGAGACGGCGGGCGGCGCAAAGGCGAAGATCCTGGCGTCCCTAATGGTGTTGAAAAAGGCGCCAGCCTTGGCCGCGACATCGGTGACACTCAGGCCAGGCCCCGTGCGCTCGTCCCAGGGTTTGAGTTGAACAAAAGCGAAGCCCATATTTTGGCCGCTGCCCGCGAAACTGAAGCCTGACACGGAGAACACGCCTTCTACCGCATCTTTTTGATCGACCAGGAAGTGATGTTCAACTTGCTTGATAATCTCGTCCGTTCGCGCCCTAGTGGCACCTGGCGGCAATTGCATATTGGTGAAAAGCGTCCCCTGGTCCTCGTTCGGTAAAAAACCGACCGGCAACTTCATGAAGACGAAAACCACCAACGCTACAACCACCGCATAAACCAGCATGTACCGCCAACCCTTGTTCAGCATGTGGCTGACGACGCCCTGGTAACGGAGATTGCCTCGTTCAAAAGTACGGTTGAACCAGCCAAAAAAAACGCGGGTGGCCAACGTATGCCCTTGCGCAGCCGGTTTGAGCATCGTCGCGCACAAGGCTGGGGTGAGGACCAATGCGGCAAGTACCGACAACGACATCGCTGAGACAATGGTGATGGAAAACTGGCGGTAAATAACGCCACTCGAACCGCTGAAGAACGCCATGGGGACGAACACAGCAGCCAATACCAGCGCGACTCCGACCAATGCACCGGTGATCTGATCCATCGACTTGCGCGTCGCTTCCCTGGGCGGCAAACCCTCATCGCTCATGACCCGTTCGACGTTTTCAACGACAACAATTGCGTCATCCACCAGAAGTCCGATGGCAAGCACCATGGCAAACATGGTCAAGGTATTGATCGTGAAGCCGCAAACAGCCAGGACCCCAAAAGTACCCAAGAGCACTACCGGCACCGCGATGGTCGGGATCAAGGTGGCGCGAAGGTTCTGCATAAACAGATACATGACCAGAAACACCAGCACCACCGCCTCGACTAACGTACGCACGACCTCTTCAATTGAGATGCGCACGAACGGTGTGGTGTCATAGGGTTTGTGCACCTTCATTCCTTCGGGAAAGAACGTTTCCAGCTGCGCCAGGCGCGCATCAATAGCTTTGACGGTATCCAGCGCATTGGCACCGGTGGCCAACTTAATCGCCAATCCAGCCGCAGGCTTTCCGTTATAGCGACCTATCGTGTTGTAGGTCTCGCTGCCCAGTTCGATACGGGCAACGTCGCGCAAACGCACTCTCGAACCATCGGTCAGAGTGCGCAACACGATGTTCTCGAACTCCTCGGCCGTTCGCATACGGGTTTGCGCGGTGATCGTCGCATTCAGCTGTTGGTTGCTCGCTGCTGGCAGGCCACCCAACTGGCCTGCAGACACCTGAACGTTTTGCGCCTGAATGGCAGTTTTAACGTCCACCGGCGTCAGACTGAAGCTGGTGAGCTCATCGGGGTTGAGCCAAATCCGCATGGCGTATTGCGATCCGAACAAGGTCGTATCGCCGACGCCCTCAACACGACTGATGGCTTCCTGGACATTCGCCGCCACGTAGTCCGACAGATCGGAACCGTTCATGCTTCCATCTTCTGATGTAAAAGCCAGAACGTTAAGGTAGTTGCTGGCCGATTTACTGACAGATACGCCTTGCTGCTGTACCTCTTGCGGCAACAACGGCGTGGCGAGCGCCAATTTATTCTGCACCTGTACTTGGGCTGTGTCTGGATTGGTCCCGTTCTCGAATGTCAGCGTGATGGTGACGGTGCCTGAGGACTCACTGGTCGAAGCCATGTAACTCAGCCGATCCAACCCCTTCATCTTCTGTTCGATAACTTGGGTAACTGTATCCTCCAGTGTTTTAGCTGAAGCACCAGGATAGGTCGCGACAATTGCCACGGCAGGTGGCGCAATGGCTGGATATTGTGCAATAGGTAATGTCAGGACGGAGATAAGACCCGCCAGCATCACAATGATGGCAAGGACCCATGCGAAGATCGGACGATCAATAAAAAAGCGCGCCATTTTCGTCTGCTTCCTATTGATTTTCAGCGGATGGTTTCACTGCAGAAAGATCGGCAGTGTATGAGCGCGTGGGCTGCCCTGGGGCCCATGGCGTTACCTCGACCTCTAAGCCAGGCGCAGCGCGTTGCTGACCGTCCACAACCAGTTGGTCACCTGCCTGCAAACCGCTACGAATCAACCACTGATCACCAATGGCGCGGTCGGTTTCTAATACGCGACGCTCCAGCTTATTGCCGGCCCCCACAATATAAACTGTCGGTTTACCAGTGCTGTCTCGACTGACAGCTTGTTGCGGTACTAACAACCCCTGCTCTTTTATCCCTATTTGCATAACAGCCCGTACATACATACCCGGCAACAGGTCCGCATTGGGATTTGGAAACACCGCACGCAGGGTGATTGCGCCAGTATCCTGATTCACGGTTACGTCAGAGAATTCCAACCTTCCCTCCAGGGGGTAAGTACGACCATTCTCCAGCACCAGCGCTACCTTTGCGGCGTTAGCTCCGACTTTCTGGATCTCCCCCTTTGCAAGGGATTCTTTGAGGTTGAGCAGCGCCGCACTGGATTGCGTTACGTCTACGTAGATGGGGTCGAGTTGCTGAATCGTAGCCATTGCTGTGGCCTGACTAGCGGTCACCAGCGCGCCGGGAGTCACGGCTGACCGCCCTACGCGTCCAGATATCGGCGCGTCCACGTGGGCATAAGCCAGGTTGATACGACTGGTTTCCACATTGGCCTTCGCTGCTGCGACATCTGCCTTTATCTCGCCCAGGTTGGCGACGGCGTCGTCGTACTCCTGCTGACTCACCGCATTGATGATGATCAGTTCCTTGTAACGATCAGATTTTAGCTGAGCGGTTCTAAGGCTTGCCTGGGCCTTGGCCAGCGCTGCGACATTGCTGTTGTAGGCTGCTTGGTAGGGCGCAGGATCAATTTCATAGAGCGTCTGCCCAGCCTTTACGTCACTTCCTTCGCGAAAGTTCCGAGCCTTGATGATCCCATTCACCTGCGGACGGACGTCGGCGACTAAGTAAGGAACAGTGCGACCCGGTAGCTCTGTACTCAACTCAACCGGCTGCTTTTTGACCGTAATCACACCCACAACCGGCGTCCCGGCTGCAGGTGGAGGGCCCATCGGGGGTTTGCCGCACGCACTGATGAGGCAGGAAATCGCCACGACAGCGACGGATGGTAAAAGAACTGCTTTGCGCATGACGAAGCTCCAAAAGTAGGAAGACGCAAACAATAACTAAACGGTACGGTATAGTTATTTGACGATGCGTTCCAAGTCAAGCAATACTGAACGCATTGGTTTAGAAAAAGAGATTCCGCTATGAGAGTCAAAACAGAAGCGAAGCGTGAAGCTATCCTTGCAGCTGCCTCCCAGGTCTTTCAGGGTGCAGGCTTTGAAGGCGCCTCGATGGGAGAGATTGCTGCCTTGGTGGGCGGGTCAAAAGCCACGTTGTATGGCTACTTCAGCTCCAAGGAAGAGTTATTTGTGGCCGCCATGAATGAGGAAGCCGTGAAAGAGTTTGAGCCCGTCTTCGGGACACTGGACAAAGAGGTTGAAGACCTGCAAGAGACCTTGCAGGTCTGTGGCGAGCACGTATTGGAGTTCCTGTGCTCAGCGACGCGAATCCAGACACGACGAGCCATCATCGCCGAGTCCGGACGAAGCACTATCGGAAAGCGCTTTCATGAACTGGGCCCCAAGGTAGGAATAAAGAGAACAGCCGAGTTTCTCGAGAGACAAATGACCCTGGGAAACCTCAGACGATCGGATCCGCTACTGGCAGCCGCTCAACTCACCGCGCTACTTGAGTGTGAAACCGTTACACCACTGATGCTGGGCATAAAAGAAAAACTCACGAAGTCAGAGATTAAAGGTTCTGTTGAGCGAGCCGTGAAGACATTTCTTGCCGCTTATGCCACCTCACACCAGCCAACAGAAACATCAGCAGTAGGGCTAGCCATTAAAAACTCCGGGAACACCGAGTCCTACCTGTAAGAGATAACGTTCCAAAGCGTGTAGGTTTTCATGTGTGACGATCGCCCCGACGTAGCCATCAGGGCGCACCAATATCCAATCGCCCATGGCCGGCTCATACGCTTCATAAAAGTGCCCTTGTTCATCAATGACATCGCCATGGGGGCCGAAAGTATGGATATGCAGTCCTGCACGAGACGGCACAGCGTCGCGATCCAAACCATAACCCAGCAAAGTCCAATGGGGGCCTTTATAAAGATTGAACAACCGCGAAGGATGTCCGGCTGCTCCCCTGATCAGCGCATCGGGGGCTCGATCGCCCGCTGACAAACCGTCAAGTCGCTCAGGCTGTTCCTGGGACAACGTGGACTCGGGATAGCCGATATCGAGTTGGTGCACCTCGCGGCCACGGCGCATATTGCCATGCTTCTGGGCCTCGAGCAGTCGGGTCGCCAGGCCCAGCATTGACGCCGCCACCGGCCGTCGCTCCTGCTCATAACTGTCAAGCAACGCTTCTGGTGCTCCCTGGATAACTGCAGCCAGCTTCCAGCCCAGGTTATAGGCATCCTGCACGCTGGTATTGAGGCCCTGCCCCCCTGTGGGCGGATGAATATGCGCCGCATCCCCCACGAGGAATACTCGATCCATGCGGTAGTGATCGGCAAGCCGGGCATTCATCGTATAGAGTGAAGTCCAGGACAGCGATTGAACCTGAATGTCATCGCGTCCCGTGCGCTGCGCCACCAAAGTCGTCAACGCCGCTGCGGAAAGTTCAATGTCACCCTCGAGAGGAACCGGCCCCTGTATTTGAAACAAGTGAGTACCAGCCAGCGGGCATAACGAGATCTGCCGAGTCATATCGCCATCGTTGAATCGGTGCCAATAATCACGCGATAAACCCGTTATCACCGCATCGACCACCATGGCACGGACGCCTAGAGTCTTGCCTGGAAAGCCAATACCTAAAGAATGACGCACGAAACTGCGGCCACCATCTGCACCTACCAACCATCGCACACGCAGCGTTTCTTCGCCGCCCTTGCCTGCCAGTTGCGCTGTCACACCGTCAGCGTCCTGCACGAAATCGACCAACTCGCAGGAAAATTCCGGTATCTGCCCCAGTTCCATCAAGCGCTCACGCATCACCCGCTCGGTTAAAAATTGCGGCACCATCAAAGGCAAATGATAAGGTTCGGCCGAGGTTGGCTTCCCGCGTTCCATTACATCAGCGTCGCTGTAGCTACCGTCGTTGTGGTATAGCCGCTCAGGCGGATAGACGCCTCCAGCGGCAACAATTCGATCGAGGATGCCGATATCCTCGAATATTTCCTGAGTTCTAGGCTGAATACCCTTGCCGCGGGATCCGTGGAACGGCTGCGCCGCTTTCTCGATCAGACGAAATGATATCCCCCTCCTCGCTAGATCGATTGCAAGCATCAGACCAGCAGCTCCCGCGCCGCAAATCAAAACATCTACTGCAAATTGCTCTTTCATAACGCCCCCGATTAAGTGCACTATGCACATACTTAGAGGAGTAAAGTGCTGTGTCAACAAAAAAAGTGCAAAATACACATATTAGCGCTCAGCTTCGAGAGCTTCACGGAGCGTTGCTAGAGATCGTAGGAGTGATGAATCGCCCTCAGCGTGATGAGGCGATGGTGCGAGAAGCCGGTATTTCTTTAGATGGCGCCTTGTTCCCGCTGCTGGTCCTAGTGGAGCGGCTGGGACCCATTGGCATAGTCGAGCTTGCTGACCGCGTCGGACGCGATTACACCACTGTCAGTCGCCAAGTTTCAAAGCTGGAGGATCTTGGATTAGTCGACCGCAAGCAAGGCAAGCATGACCGCCGGGTCCGTGAGGCCGTTGTTACCAAAGGAGGCAAGGCAATGACTGATCGCGTCGATGAGGCTCGAGAGAGAATCGGACTGTCTATTTTTGCAGCGTGGAAAGAGCGAGATGTTTCAGATCTAGTTCGTCTTATGGGAAGGTTCGCCGATGACATCAAAAAAGATCACTGGATGGCTCAAAAAAATTGACTAACGATAGGGTTGGGCCGTCGACATCATGATCATTGAGAGTTAATCCATTACAGTCTTGAGTCACCGTTCAAAAAATAATTTTGTGCGATAGCTGTTCATGAAGTTGCTCTCGCTCTCAACAAAAGCACCGATAATGACGTTGAAGTGGTGCAGTAGAAATCTTCATTAGGATATAAATATCTGAAAGAGTCATCATAAAAGTACGGACAGTAACCGCACGGAAGCCTAGATCATCTTATAATGATCTCGAGACAGTACCTAGCGGGCCTGCCCTTATGTTGGAGGCGACCCTATGTACGAACCGAACAGCTTCAGTTCCACTGAGAAGCTTTTCTATCGGCCCATCGAAGCAGCAATACGCTGGTGCGATTTAATTGCTCACGAGGCAGAAATTCTAGAGGCCGCATGGGCAACCCCGGAACGGCTCATCAATACATTTCCGCAATGGCCATGCTTGCATGCAAATACAGGAAAAATTCTGGATGCCATTCGAAATCAAGAATTACCTTACGGAGCTTTAGGGACTACTGTCATACCAGGCACTCCCGTTGATATCAAGCTGCTGACCATCAGGCATTCAGACTTGAAACGATGGATACTTCATTACCATCCAGATCAGCGACCATCTTTTCTTTTCATTCAATCCGCCTCTAGTCAGGAAACTATCCACTACAGCACGTACTTGATATTACAGGCAGACCGGGATGCCCTACAGGTACAGTTAAAAGCTACCGAAGCCAAACTCCAAGCGCTGATAGGCGAGTTAAAGGCTGCGGGACTGGAGCGTGAGCACCTCCGCATGCTTGCAGAAAACAAACAACAACTCAGCGACCACAGCAAAGTCAGCTTCCTGAACGTCATTGGAGCGCTGGTCGATATTATGCTGGGCTCTTCTACAGCAGGAAGACGGCATTCAATATTCGACAGCCAAGCGTCCATTGTCGACTCTATAACTGCACATTACGGCGGGATCACAGGACTGAGTAAGCGCTCGCTGGACGAAAAGTTTGCTGCTGGCAGACGTAGCCTTGCTCAGGCTAAAAGGTGAGGATTGCACTGCAATAGGTGCGATTGCAGTGCAATGACTCTCCTCCATTTCTGCTATTCAATTCAGGTCACTTCCACCACGCGCCGATGGGCGACAGGAGCGACCAAGATGCCCAGCCAATTCTCCCCCATTGCAGAGACACCTCAACCGCAAGTCGAACGCCACATCATGCGGCGTGACGAAGTGGAGCGAAAAACCGGCTTCAAGCGTGCGCACATCTACAACTTGATGAAAGAAGGAAAATTCCCGCAGGCGAAGCGCATTGGGATACGTGCTGTAGGTTGGGACTCGCTGGAGATCGAACGGTGGGTCATTGAGCGATTAGGTCAACAGGCCTGATGCCATGCGTGTGTTATCCGTGGTGTCCACCAAGGGTGGAGTAGGGAAAACCACAGTAGCCGCCAATCTCGGCGGTCTGCTGGCGGATGCGGGCCTACGTGTCCTGCTTCTTGATCTGGACAACCAACCTACCCTCTCCAGCTATTACACCTTGAGCCAGAAAGCTGTTGCTGGTGCGTACGAGCTCATTGCACTCAACCTAACAACGCCTGCGCAAATTATTTCCCGAAGTATGATCGCAGGGCTCGACCTGATCATTTCCAATGACGATCAAGGCCAACTGAATACACTACTGCTGCACGCCCCTGATGGGCGTTTACGACTGCGCAACTTGCTCGATAGTTTCCACTCCAGTTATGACCTGCTTTTGATCGATACACAAGGGGCACGTAGCGTGCTATTGGAGATGGCCATCCTGGCCTCTGACCTAACCCTATCTCCCATCACGCCTGAAATGTTGGCTGCCCGCGAGCTGCGCCGCGGCACTGTGAAGCTGTTCGCAGAGCTGGAACCATTCCGTCACTTAGGAATACCACCGCCGCCGTTACGACTACTCCTAAATCAGGTAAATAGCATCCGTTTAGACACTCGAATGATTGTCCGTAGTCTGCGACAGACCTTCTTGAAGGCTACCAACATCTCAGTACTCGACACCGTCATTCCGGACCGAGTGGCATACCTCAATGCCGCTACCCTCAGCCTACCCGTCCACCGAATCGATACACGTCAGACACGTGAACGACGTTCGCCGTCAGCGCTGTACACCATGCAAGCGCTGGCCATTGAACTGTTTCCGGAGTGGCGCGAAGCGATTTCTAGGGTGAGAAGCTGCTCTGGGGTTCAATGAGATGAATCATCAAACCGGCTTATCTCGCCAAAACATTTATTTTGAGCTTAGTGCCAACAGAGTTTGGCAAGGAGTCTGTTGATGTTGGATCGACCTCTCATACTCGTTCATTTCAAAGATAAGGGCACTGCCAAGATCGTCAAGTTCGAGCTCGGTGACCATTTGCGCAACCGGCGTTGACTGAGGTTGTTCCGATGAAAAAGCTCAGTCAGGAGGAGATCACCGACAAGCTGCACCAAGGCCACTTCCCTCGGGGTCTAGAATTGGAGCGGCTGTCCGACCCACTCACTGATACACCTATGCTGGTCACCCTGGAGCAGTTGCGGCCATACGAACACAACCCCCGCTTCATCCGTAACCCGCTGTATGAGGACATCAAGGCGTCAATCCGTGAACGCGGGCTGGATCAACCTCCACCGATTACTCGCCGCCCGGGAGAAACTTATTTCATCATCCGCAACGGCGGTAATACGCGCTTGGCGATTCTCAGCGAGCTATGGCAGGAAACCCGCGACGAGCGTTTCTTCCGCATTCATTGCCTGTTCCGCCCCTGGTGCAATGAAATCACTGTCCTACTCGGCCATCTGGCTGAAAGCGACCTGCACGGACAACTCACCTTCATCGAACGTGCTCTAGCGGTAGCCAAACTCAAAACTATGTTCGAATCAGATGGAGCAACCCTCTCGCAACGAGAACTGGCACGACGTCTTGCCGCTGGTGGCTACCCCATTTCACAGTCGCATATCAGCCGAATGCTCGACACCCTCGAACACCTACTGCCCGCCATTCCACAGACTCTGTATGCCGGATTAGGTAAACCCAAAATAGAACGTCTGATCGCTCTGCGTAGCCAGGCTGAACGAACCTGGAATCGTTATCCAACCGACACCATTGCGTTCCCCGAGCTTTGGCTCGACACCTTGGGCCAATTTGATGCCGATCACGAATCCTTCGAACTTGAACAAATCGAGGATGAACTGCTCGAACGCATGAGTCTCTTACTCGGACAGTCCTATCGCATGTTGGCCCTGGAGCTGAGCACCACACAACGGCCTGGCATTGTCATTACGCCCTCAGAGAACAGCCATCTGCCGAGCGTTGATGAAGCCGCAGCAGGACCTCCCTCCTTCGAGTCCCGCCCCCAATCAATTGAAACTAGATCCCGGGCCGAAACAGCGCAAGAGGAGCAGCTCACGCTGCCCGAAATGAATGTCGCACCAGCAGTCAACCCTCCGTCACGAGTCCAAAAGATTCGCGAACAGATTGATCGCGACACTGCCGCCGAACCAGCACCGACCGTCGAAACCTGCAGGATCGACGACATCTGGATCATCGCACCGGCACTGGATACCCCCGAACAACTGCGTTTAGCCATTGCAGGACTGGCTCGGGAAATGGCGACCTATGCCGGGCATCCCGAGAGCATCATCGATCAGAAGTGTGGCTTGGGTTTTACCCTGAACATCGAGCAATTTGATCTTGCAGCACCTCGTGCGACCGGCGTTCACCTATTGCTCCTGGCCCTGCTCCGCGCTCAAGACGAAGTGAACTGGGAGGATCGAAAGCAATTGCCCTCGGCCCTGTTCGGACAACTGCTATTGGGGGTCTATCAACTCCCGCTGACAGATCGTCCCGCCGTGAACATAGGACTGGAGAGACTGCCCGACGGTCTGTTAATCAAACTGTATCGCCTCATTCGCTTAGCTCGACGTCTGATCGACCTAACGCTTACCCCTGAAGACAACTCATCAAGGGAGCGACCATGAACCTGTCCTTCAATGTGCTCAACCAGGCCATGCTCACCCAGGTCCTTCACGAGTTGCGCCTAGGTAACCTGCAACGCTGCAAAGCACTTGGACTGGTTGAAGAGGACATCTACCTGTTGCAATCCTTACCGCCCACCACACTGTCACGCCTGGCCCATGCCACCATCCCCTGGGTTGAGGTCAAGATTGATTCGCCGGTGCTACGTCGGTTGATCGACCAGGCCGAACGCGACGAACAGAACGAGCGTTTGATCAACCGAGCGCTCAAGCTCGGTGCCAGCAGTACCATCATGTATCAGTGTTTCGGCTTGGCGCATTCGGAAACTGCCCTGCGCCGACGTCTGCTAAAGATAGAAACCCGTAAGGGTCGCCCCCAGAACTTGAGCGAAGCGCAGGAACATGCGCTCTGGCAGCGCTGGTGCCAATTACGCGCTCAGGACGGTACTGAGGATCAGCTGGACGCTATGATGATGTTGGCGGAGGAGCAACAGATCAGCTTGACCATCGTTTGGCAGCAGATCGCCCAATACAGCAACGGAACATGAACACTGCTCCTTCCAGTCGCTGGCAGCGTGTCCTGCAGCAATGCACCCAGCAGTTGACTGAACGCTGGCCCGCACGCCCCACCACGGAACCACCCTCCAACCAGGCCCTGCAGGCGGGCTTTCTGTTCAGTGGCCAATCACACGAAATCGTGCCGCGTCGCTTGCTGCTGGATTGTCGGCTGACGCCATTGGAGCGTAATGCATGGCAAGTATTTCGACTCATGCTACAAGGCCAGGGCGTGGTCACGCCGCGCTATGAAGATTTGCAACCTTACCTGTCGAGCGTGCCCTATGGGGCATCAGCCTCCCGTGAAACCATCGCTCGGGTGTTGACGATGCTCAGGCTGACCCGCTGGCTCAGTTTGGTGAGTCGTGGCCGCGATCAGCTTAGCGGGCGCCTACAAGGTTCTCTGTACGTCCTGCACGATGAACCGTTAACCCCCGCCGAAGCCATGGAACTGGATCAGGATTACCTCGAGCTGGTCGGACACGCCCTCGATCACACAACCAAGGCTGTGCGTATTGTCGCGCAGCACGTTGTGGAAGAAATTCGCCAAGACACGGATATAGATCAAGGTCGACTACCTACCCGACTTGAGAGCTGGAGCGAACACTGGACACCGCAAGGATTGGATCAGGTAACCGATGAAGCGTTACACGATTTCGAACTGGGTGGCGATCACAGCGTTCGGAATCATGTGGGACCTCGTTCGGATTCCGAACCGCGTCCGAACGCCAATGGTTCCGGCAGCGTTCGGAATCCGAACACTGCCTGTACTGTATTAAAAGAAAGTATTTGTACGGTACCGCGCGCGACCCCAGCGGTGGACAACCTGCACTGGCCTAATCCGCTGCACCTGAGTCCGAGCGAGCGGCAGGCCGTCACCGTGACGCTGAACAAGCTAAAACCGGCGGATCGGCAGGCAGTGCTCAACGAAGCGGGCGCGCGATGTGCAGCCGGCGGTATCCGCAAGCCAGCGGCGTATCTGATGGGCCTAATCCAGCGAGCACTGAAAGGCGATTTTCGTCCTTGGGCAAGTCAGGCTGAGTCGTTACCTATTGCAGAATCGTCACCAGTCCTCTCACGCGCCCCTAGAAAAAAGGGCGAACCCGCCTCTGCCCTCGCCCAAGCATGTCTGAATGAGTTGCGCCAGCTGTGTGGCAAACGCCCTGGACGTCAGTAGATTTGATGCCACTGGCATCAGTGCCGAGCGTCTTAGAAATTAGCCGTCTCGAACCAAACCGAACAGACCGCATTCAGCTTTTTGGCTGTCCTTGACCTTTATCTGTCGCAACGTTCCCGTCCAAGCAGATGCGAGGACAACACCGTGGCCGATCACTATCAGCTCAACCTTGGCTCATTGCGCAGCAGCATCACCCTGACACTGCACACCCACCACGCTGCCCGTATCTGGCAAGGACGAACCGCACGTGAAGGCGTTCATTCGATCATGGGCATGGCCGGCTACATCAGTGTCACCAACCTGATGAAACAAACTGCGGCCCAGGACGACCCCTATGCCGATTGGGCCATCGTTCAACTCGAAGAAAAATTGATGCAGGCCAAAGCCGGGATGCTGGAACTGACCCAACAATTGGATCGGATCAGACAGGATCTGCCGACGCAGATTGACATGAGCGATAACCTCAATATCCACCCCGTCACCTTGCCCTTGTACATCGGCAGCCAATTGGGGTTTCTCGCCGTCTACCTACTGACTGACTACGACACGCTGGTGCGGCATACCCTGTTGGCCCATCACACCGCCTTGATCGGTCGCCGAGACATGGAAGCCTGGATCGACGACGGCGCCCATCTGCTGCGCAGCCTGTTCGGTCAGGCGCAGCGCTACCGGCATGCTGGCGTCACCCGTGATGACATGGCGGCGAACAACGCTCGTGCTCTGGCGGCCATGGAGAAGTTTGGATTACCCCCTATGGACATCCTTGAGGGACATCGCCGCTCCCAGTTCGCGCCACCCATCATTCGTCGTGGTGCTGTGGCAGTGGATAACGCTGACGCGTTGACAGAGGAAGCTGTCGAGCCATCTGCGACAGTCGATGAGCCGGAGGACGAAGTATGAGTCCCATGACACCGGCTCGACCATTGCCCCTCGAAACATTGACAACGGATGCCTATCGACAACTCGAACACGCTGCCTCCCTAAAAGGCCTTTTAAAACCTTTTAAGGGTAAGGGGGAGTTGGAATACCTGGCGCAGATGGCGAGGGAAATCGAGGCGCAGTTATGCCACCTGATGGAGACTGTGGCGCAGCAGGCCGGACAACCTCCTTACTCACTGCTGGATATTCGACTGGTGCTGCAGAACACCAGTGCGGGCAGCACCTTTTTGCGTTGGCGCACCCGTGACTTCGCTCGCATGGGTGTTGCAGTCTGGGAACGCCAGGTCTCCAACAAAGCCTTGCCCCAATCCGTACGCGAGGGATTACACCGTTTCGAATGCGAGCGTATCGCACTGAACTTGCAGATGAGCGTGGTGCATTCGCTCTACCGTCAGGCCTCAACCTGCGCGATCAAAATGGCCAGCGCCGAACGGCTGCTGCGCCAGTTCACACCAGCAGCGGAGATATCACGATGAGTACTTTTTTCGTCGGCGAAGGCAACATCGGTAGTGCGCCAGAGTTCCAGGAGTTCCCGTCAGGCAATGACGAGCCACGGCGTTTGCTGCGCCTGAATGTTTACTTCGACAACCCCGTGCCACGCGAGGGTAGCTATGAGGATCGAGGCGGCTATTGGGCGCCAGTCGAGCTCTGGCACCGCGAGGCTGAACACTGGAGCACGCTGTACCAGAAAGGCATGCGCGTGTTGGTAGAGGGCCGTACCGTGCGCGATGAGTGGGAGGACAGTGAAGACAATGCGCGGGTCACCTTCAAGATCGAGGCGCGTCGTGTCGGCATCCTGCCTCATCGCGTGCAGAACGTGGTCATGCGGGAGCGCTCAAGTGAATCAGCCTCGTCTGCGGCTCCCGTCGGGCAGGCTACAGACCAGGCCAGCTCGCCTGCGTCGAAGTCCAAAAAACGCAGAGGACAGCCACCATCGGCATGACTAACTTGAGGCATAAAAATTGCGCCTTTGCGCGAAGTTCCTGACCTGTCATTACTCGCTGCTCGTGAAGCACTGTCGTCCACGTGACTACAAGGTAGTAGCCTCACCCCCAATCAAGACTGCCCTCACCGACTAATATGAGGAACCTGCCATTCAGGTTTCTCATAGCTTGCCACTGCTGTTTCCAACAACGCTGCTCCGAACTCAACCCGGAGCAGTTCTATGCGTCTCTTTCTCTGCGAGAAACCCTCCCAAGGTCGTGACATCGCCAAGGTGCTCGGAGCCAGCCGACGTGGCGATGGTTGCTTGATCGGACGCGAGACAACCGTCACCTGGTGTATCGGTCACCTGCTGGAAACGGCCCCACCTGAAGCCTATGGCGATCAGTACAAAACCTGGTCGCTGGATCATCTACCGATCATTCCAGCGCAGTGGAGGGTTGAGGTCAAACCCAAGACTGTCGCGCAGTTCAAAATTATCAAACACCTGCTCAGCGAAGCTACCACCGTCGTCATCGCCACCGACGCCGATCGCGAAGGTGAAATGATTGCCCGCGAGTTACTAGAGCTCTGCAACTATCGTGGTTCTGTTGAGCGCCTCTGGTTATCCGCACTCAACGAAGCGTCGATTCGCAAAGCACTGTCCTCGCTGAAGTCAAGTCAGGAGACCTTCCCGCTCTATCACTCAGCCCTCGCCCGCAGCCGTGCCGATTGGCTGATTGGTATGAACCTCAGTCGTTTGTTTACCCTCCTAGGACGGCGGGCGGGCTATGACGGCGTGCTGTCGGTTGGACGCGTCCAAACGCCCACTTTGCGCTTGGTGGTTGAACGAGACCGCGCGATTGCCAGCTTCGTCTCTGTGCCGTACTGGGTGGTGGATGTGCACCTGCTTTCAATGGGGCAACCCTTCATCGCGTCGTGGATACCGCCCAGCTCAGGACGTGACGAAGCCGGTCGCTGCCTGCAGCAGGCGCTTGCCAGCCAAGCCCTCCAAGCGATTTCTAGCAGCAAGACCGCCACCGTAGTCTCGCTGCAGACTGAGCATTTGTGCGAAGCGCCACCCCTGCCCTTCGACCTGAGCACACTGCAAGAAGTCTGTTCACGCAAGTTGGGACTTGGCGCTCAGGAAACTCTGAACATCGCCCAAGCCTTGTATGAAACTCACAAAGCCACCAGCTATCCGCGCAGCGATTGCCGTTATTTGCCAGAGAGCATGTTCAACGAGGTGGCCGCGGTATTCGATGCCCTGCTCAGAATGGATCCCGCGTTACGCCCAGCGCTCGGAAGCGTCGATCGATCATTGCGCTCACGAGCATGGAACGATGCCAAGATCACCGCGCACCACGCCATTATCCCCACCACCGAGCCGGCGAACCTTGGGCGGATGTCTGAACAAGAGCGTCAAGTCTACGAACTGATTCGTAGCCACTACCTCGCGCAATTCCTGCCGCATTACGAGTTTGATCGAACCGAGGTCGAACTGAAGTGCGGCGCCGAGCGTTTGACTGCTGTTGGCAAACAGATCCTGGTCCAAGGCTGGAAAGGCTTACTCTCCGACAATGCCGAAGACGATGAACCCAGTCAAAAGTCCCAGGTATTGCCCGCCCTACAACAGGGTAGGCAGTGCGCAGTGGACGACGTCGAACTCAAGTCCATGCACACCGCTGCGCCCAAACCGCTCACCGAGGGCGATCTGATCAAGGCGATGAAAAACGTGGCCAAGCTGGTCAACGACCCACGCCTGAAACAGAAACTTCGGGATACCACCGGTATCGGCACCGAAGCCACGCGAGCCGGCATCATCAAGGGCTTGATTGATCGCGGTTACTTGCTGAAGAAAAAACGTGCATTAACGGCCTCCGCAGCAGCCCATACCCTGATCGAAGCGGTACCCGCAGCAGTCGCAGATCCGGGTATGACAGCGATCTGGGAGCAAGCTCTGGATGAAATCGAGGCGGGACGTCTGAGCTTGGATGCATTCGTTGGCAAGCAGGCGCACTGGATAACGCAATTGATCGCAAACTTCGGGGCGTTCACCTTGTCGGTACCGGTCGAAGCCGGACCGGACTGCCCCATTTGCAATGCCTCAATGCTCAGGCGGAAGGGAAAATCAGGACCGTTCTGGTCATGCTCCCACTACCCGGACTGCAAAGGCACTGTGCCCATCAGAAAAGATACGCGTCGCCCGTGACGCGCCATTGGAGATCAATATGAGTGTTGGGGCGATGTAGGGGTTAGTGCATCATTAACGGCGGCTGATCCCTCTCAAACTCACTTAGTGGTTGTCCAATTTCACGGGCCAAGGCGAGGCCTGTCGCAATCCATATCTGCCCCAGTTCGTTGAACGCTTCCAGGTGAGCAGGATCTTCGTTGAGCCAATGGACAAGGCTGTCGAAATGCTCGGGATTCTCAGGGCAATCATGAATCTTGATGAACAGCTCCAGTGTTCGCTCCCAGATCCGATCCATAACATCCTTGCTCTCCTCTTCCATGCTCAACCAATCCTCAGCTTGTCCTTATCAGACCGTTCGTTCTCAATGGCCATCTTGGAGTCTGACCCTGGAGGAACAGAACCCTCGTCGCATTACACAGCTATTTCAGCCAATATAGCAACCTTATAAGTCGATACACAACCTTTAAGGATGTTCATGTCAACGGGTCTTTGCTCAACCATTCGGGTTGAACTGGAGAACTCATCACTTGGCACATAAACATCCGACCCAAGCCCAAATCGGGCGCATGATCGCTAAGCACCGAACCCAGCGTAATCTGACCCAGGAAGAGGTGGCTGAACGCCTGGGGATTGGCAGTGAAGCCATCTCGCGCCTGGAGCGAGGCGTGGTGGAGCTCTCCGTGGTCAAGCTGATGCAGTTAGCAGATATTTTCGATTGCCGGATGGATGAACTGCTGACGGAGTCGAGCAATCGCCCCAATGACCAAGGCCAGATGATCGCGGGTTTGCTGCGTGGACTGAAAGAAAGCGACCGTGCCTTTATCCTGGCTACTGTCGAACAACTGGCTGCTCATCTCGCCAACAAATGAGCTTATGCGCTGGTATTCGATATCCGGGCCTTTGAGGGGAGGCTCTCTGCCTTGACGTCATCTCCCCCTCTCTGCTGTAGTGCCTCAGGATCATCGCCAACGGCGACCCAAGACCGATTCGCTCCGGGTAGCTCGGTCGAACTCCTTGAGTTCGGAGCCTTCTCTTCTGCGGAATTTTTCATTCCCGTTTTGTGCTCGACCTGATCGTGGTGGCGGATGACCACTGTTGCCTCCAAGGCAACAGTGGTCATCCGCTTCGGCGATCATATTCAGTCCCGGAGCCCGCCGGGGAATCACTGGGCACCCTTTGTGCGCGGATGCGTGCCAGCGTGTTCCGACCCAGGCCACGACAAGGGTCGGTTGGCGGGTCATGGCGCAGGTAAATCAAGTTTTGCGAGGAGCTTGTCGACTGCGTCAGACCGCCTAAGGTGGCTTTTCTATTCCTCGCCTGGCCCCCAGCCAGGCCCACTCTTCACTTTCTTCAGTCCAGTAATTTCCACTGTATTCCGGCCATAAAAAAACGGCTTTCGGCGTCTTGACGCTCCCCTATGACAGGCTTATACAAAGGGTGTGGTTCGCTGTCGTTGACAGCCCAGCCCAGGTAGCTTGAACCTTCAAGGCTACGCCACGCTTGTGGTGGTTTACCCAAGTGCGATCAGCGTTCGGAGGCTCGCACGATTGCCGCTTCAGCGGTGATGAATGCCTACTACCCCAGGTCCGCAGACCGCTGCTGCGGATTCTCTTTTGCTGCACCGCTATTCCCACGGTGCATCGTTCTGTTTGTCATTGGCTTGCCGGTGGCGTGTCGTCATCGCTTGCCTTCACCTTACCCACCCTGACGGGGCTCACTTCCCCGTCAGGGGTCGTGCGTCGCCGTTTTCCCCTGAAAGGAGAACCACCATGGCCCACGCCAACCAATCCCAAGAAGCGACCTCTTACTTCAATCTGCTCACCATCGGTATCGGCTACCTGAACCGTGTTCGTGAAGTACAAGTCCGCCGTGGCCAGCCGTTCATGGCCTGCGATATCGCCGCCCTGCACGGTGCCACAGATGCGGTCGAGTACACTCGCTTCGACTGCAAAGTCGCTGGAGGCGAAGCTGAACGCTTGATTCGTCTCTATATGGACGCCGTCAAAGCCGAGAAAAAGGTTTTGCTGTCGTTCCGTATCGGCGACCTGTGGATCGACCCATTTCTCTATGAGAAAGGCGATAAGCAAGGCCAACCGGGCGCTAGCCTGAAAGGTCGTCTGCTGTACATCGACTGGATCAAGGTCAACGGCACGTTCGAATACAAAGCGCCTGCCAGGCAGGAGGCAACAGCACCTGCTGAGCAAGCGCCAAACAGTGAGCCATCCCCAACGTCGGCTGATGCCGAAGCTGAGGATACCGACAACCCAGCAGAGTCCAGGATTGAATCTGAATCTGCACCCACTCCCCGCACGGCCCGCCGTGTCACCACACGCTCTGTTCAGCCCGCCTGAACAATTCACGATGTTTACATTAAGGCGCTCAATCGAGCGCCTTTTCTTCAATCAGCACAGGAGACCCCACATGGAATCCTTCTGGCTTTGCGACGACTGCCTGTTCGCTGCGGCTTACGAGGACTACAGCACGTTATCGCTCTACTACACGACCGATGAGATCGAGAAACGCATCGCCGGTATCCATCTTGGACTGGTCCGGCTAATGCCCATCAGTGCCGACTTCGATCCCGAAACTGGCCGGGGAATAAGAACCTTCTCTCCGTTGCCCTGCGACGGTTGTGACTCACATCTGCACGGACAACGCCACCGATTCACTCGGCTGTAAACAGCGCGTCATCGGGCAATGCCCGTCACTCTATATCCACCTCGGGGACAACACTCCCCTCAGGTGTGTACCCCCGAATTGTTCCCTTCGGAGGTACCTCATGAACACCCAGCTCACCCTGATTGAAGCCTCGGATGTCGAGGCTGATCGTATCGCCCAGGAAAACCAGCTGATCGACGAAGCGCTGCGCATTCTGGATCGTCGGCTGTTCACCCGCGGCCCCAACCTGACGTCACCTGACGCCGTGGCCTCATACTTAAAACTGCATATTGCACCCCAAGAGCATGAGGTTTTCGGTGTGATTTTTCTCGATGCTCGCCATCGCGTTCTGGCATTCGAGATCCTCTTTCACGGGAGCATCGATGGCGCCAGCGTTTACCCCCGCCAAGTCGTCAAGCGCTCCCTAGCGCATAACGCAGCAGCCGCGATTTTTGTTCACAACCATCCCTCCGGTTGCACGGAACCCAGCCTGGCGGATCACGCCTTGACCGCAAGACTGAAGGAGGCCTTGACCTTGGTCGAAGTTCGCGTACTGGATCATTTCATCGTCGGTGAAGGTCGCCCTCTCTCCCTTGCCGAGCATGGCTGGCTTTAACCCCCAAAGGCGTCTTCGGACGCCTTGTTCATTTCCCTTCTGGAGAATCCTCATGAACCCAACAACCCAACCCCCGGCTCTGCTGGAAACCTCAAACCCGTTTGCTCGCGGCTACGACAACTTGCATATCGAACGACTGCTACAGATCGCCTATGCAAATGACTGCCCTCCGTGCATTCGCCCCGTACACGATGCACAATCCCATCTGCCCGACGATGCGTTAGAACTGTTCCCTTGTCTGTTCAACGACGACTTCGCTCTGATCAGCGAGGGCCAGTCCACTCCGGATGAATTGAATGAACGCTTCCAGTCCACCGGACTGGTGCGGCAAGTGATCTATGCCGTAACTGGCGAAATGCTCAACGAACGACATCACGTCGGTGACCTGTATTCCCTGGAAGAAGCCCAAGCCATGGTCCATCGTTTGAGCTTCGACACAGGACACTACAGTCGAGCCTGGGAGATCAGTGCCGCACACCTCACTGACGAAGCACTGCGCCACCTGGAAAGCCGAGTTGGCAATTTCGACTCCAAGCCAACCGGACTGCTGTTTGACCCCTTTGCCCTGCCAGACTGCAATGGCGTCGGATGTAAGCTGATCGGAACGCCCTGGACCGACGATAACTTGGTGAAGATCGAGGGCAATCCTTACTCTTCGCTGAGGCAAGAGCAGCTCGACGCCGGCACGCCAGAGGCCTTGGTCAACGTACTGTATCTGGCGGCATTAGCGGATGTGAGATTGTTGATTTTCGACCCCGACGCTGCCGTCTTGGATGGGCTAGCCATTTTTGATGAGTAGTAATGCCTTCGGCGTTAACACGACTCGCCTTGAATCAACTTTCTCACTGAATGACTCCTTCACCTCATGTCAGGTTCTGCACGGAATCTGACATGAGGTTTTTTCCATGGAGCGTTTTTTCACACCTGTCTGCCTGCTGGGCTTGTTGAGCGCCTGCACCGCGCCAATCCCAACCCCATTGCCGACTCATCCAGAGATTGACGGTGGCTCCAATCGACCCCAGTTATCGAGGAGCCCGGCCGACGAAAGCCATCCGTCAGAGCTCCGCTATGGCCGCTATACGCTGGTCAGCACCGAGCCCACCACGGAACAACGTGATCTTCTCGCTCAAATCGTTGACGTGAGCATTCCGTCCAACCTGAATCCTTCGGTACAGGAAGCAATGCACTACGTGCTGCAGCGCTCGGGTTATTCGCTCTGCCCTGCCGAGGAACCAGTGAAAATACTGTTTACCCGGGCTCTGCCCGCCGCCCATTACCGACTCGGCCCGATCTCATTACGCAACGCGCTACAAGTGCTGGCAGGCCCCGCATGGCAACTCACGACCGATGAGGTCAGCCGTTCGGTCTGCTTCGAACGGGAGAAAAATGATGCTGCCAAGGTGCGGGCCACACCAACCTCGTCCCATCAGTCGGAGGCACGCCCATGAAAGCCTCGACGTTTCAAACCCTCATTGTCGGCTCACTTTGCCTGGCGGTCTCCGGGCTGAGTGGTGGCTTGTATAACCAGTATCAACGCGTGACCGAGCTGGAAAATGCGAACGCCCAACGCTTACAGACCCTGGATACCCTGCAACGTGATTCAAGCACCCTCATGGATGCACAGGAGAAGCTGCAGTACGCACTGAGAGACCTGAAGCAAATGGTCGATACCGGTGAGCAACAGGCCAATACCCTCGATCCGATGTTGGATCAATGGGCACAAGAGATACAGGAGCTACGCGACGGCCTGGCAGACCGTGCCACCGAAGCCGACATGATCGCGCTACGCGCACGACTTGAGCACGTTGAGCAGCAACTCTTGGACCTCAAGACCCAGCCACCACTCCCATCCCCTACGCCTACCTCAGTTAAGCCGAAAAAAGCCGCTCGCCGCAAGCCTGCCCCGCTCTCGCCGCCATTCTCAGTGCTGGGTATTGAGTCTCGCGGTGGCGAGCGGTTTCTGGCCGTCTCACCTCCTGATAGTCGCTCGCTCAAGGATATCCAGCTGCTGCACAACGGCGAACAGCTCGGCACATGGCAGCTGAAGGTGCTGGAGCAGAGCGCGGCCATCTTCGCGGTGACCGCTCAGTCGGACCAGACAGTACAACTCCCTTGAGAAACGATCATGAACCGAGCGCTACTGTCCCCCCTCGTCTATCTCGTTTCATTGCTTAGCACAGGCGCTGCGATGGGCAACCCTGTCACGACACCGTCACAGGTCCAGGACACACAGTCCACTCCGCTGGGGCGTTCGCACTCTGAACAGGCGACGAGCTGGGGGCTCACGGAGAGGGAGTGGACACGCTTCGAACAGATCCAAGCCGGCCCGCGTGGTTTCTGGAGCCCGAATCTCGATCCGCTGACCGCGCTCGGCGTCGAGGCAGAGACCGACCAAGAGCGCCAGCGCTATGCGGAGTTGCAGGTAGCATTGGAAGCCAAACGCGCCGAGCGCGAGTTGGCTTACCAAAACGCTTACACCGCGGCTTGGGCCAAGCTGTTTCCTGGGCTGTTGCCGATTCAGGGTATGGCATCCCCGCCCACCGCTAGCTCACCGGTTGAGCCGCGCCGAGCTTTGTTTGTCGAGGACCATTGCCCAGCGTGCACCGCCGAAGCGCAGCGTCTGCAAAGCAGTGATACGGCGTTTGATATTTACCTGGTGGGCAGCCAAGGCGAGGATGAACGCGTCCGTCGCTGGGCTCGGCAAGCGGACATCGATCCGGCCAAGGTTCAGCGCCGGCAGATTACGTTGAACCATGATCGTGGTCGCTGGTTCAGCCTGGGTGCCCCAGGATCATTGCCCGCCACGCTCCAGCAGGTGAATGGACAATGGCAACGCCTCGATTGAGCGGTATTGCACTCATGCTGACGGTGCTCGCCGTCCAGGCTGATGAACTTCCGCCCCCTGCGTACCAATTGGCAGCGCATAACGCGGACATTCCTTCCATGGTGTTATTCGCGATTGCTCTGCAGGAGAGTGGGATCCGCGTCCGTGGTCGGCTGCTGCCCTGGCCCTGGAGCCTGAACATTGCAGGAACACCCTACCGCTTCGCCACTCGCCAGGCCGCCTGTCACGCCTTACTTCAAGCGCTTGCCAGGCACGAGGCCAAGCGGGTCGATGTCGGGCTCGGGCAAACCAACCTGGGTTATCACGGACAACGTTTTTCCAGCCCTTGCGAAGCCCTTGATCCCTACCGAAATCTCGCTGTCACCGCCGCGCTGCTGCGGGAGCATCACGTCGCCGCCGGTAATTGGGTGCTGGCTGCCGGACGCTATCACCGCCCGGCAGGAGGAGCGCCGGCTGCGCGTTACCGAGCCGACTTTTCCCGGCAACTTGAACGGTTGCTGGTTTCCTTCAAACAGGGCACACGACCATGACGCGAATATTCCTTACCTGCTATTTCATCCTGTTCTTGGCACCTGTCGCCCAGGCGAAACCAACAGTAAGCAGGGATCCGGTTGGCGATGTCACCCAACCCCATTTCCAAGCCACGGGCCTGCCCATAAATAACAGAGCTCAGACTGATCGGGCCATGCATGCGGACCTGTCCACCTCTACCGACGTGGCCTGGATACTGCCGATCCGTAGTTCTCGGTTGAGCCCCGGCTCGGTCAAGCCTCGCTCCCTGAGTATGCCTGGCCTGCAACCCTTCTTTCTGGTGGGCGACGATCCCCAGTCGCTGGCTTGGCTGCGTCAACGTGCGGCTGAACTGCAGGAAATGGGCGCGGCTGGCCTAGCCGTCGAAGTGGCCGACAATGACGCCCTGGCCCGGATTCGAGCAGCCGCTCCGGACATCACCATCCTGCCGGTCAACGGCAACGACATCGCCACCCGCCTGCAGATTGAGCACTACCCCGTCTTGATCACCGCCAGCTCACTGGAACAGTGAGTCCACGTCATGGCCGAGCATGCGATGGAGTCCAAGCTCCGGCCAGCAGTGGAGCTGTACACCGTAGCGATCTGCATCGCCGCCGCGGTGTTGTGCGTGTACTCGCCCTGGGCTGTCGCCCTGTCACCCGAGATCGGTCTGGTTGCAGCGCTGGCCTATGCCCTGTTCGGCCTGATCCGGCTGCGACAAGCCTGGGAGGTGCTGCGCTATCGGCGAAATATCCGTCGGCTGCCCCGCTACGAGCTGACCAGTCGGCAGATTCCGGTCAGTCGCAGACGTCTGTTCATGGGGCGCGGCTTTCGCTGGAGCCGCCTGCACACCCAGCGCTTGGTCGAGGCGCAGGATCCGGCGGTCGCCCACTATGTCGACCAACCGACCAGCTACCGCCTGGCCCGTGGTCTCGAACGGCGACTGGAGCATGCACCATTTCCGCTCTCGATACTGGCAGGTGTCACGGCCTGGGATAGCGCCTTCAATCCGTTGCGCCCTTTACCCCCAGTAGGTGGGTCGCCACTGTTGCATGGGGTCGAGCCCGATGAAACGGAAGTCAGTCTGCCGCTGGGCGAACGGGTCGGACACACCCTGGTGCTCGGCACTACCCGTGTCGGCAAAACGCGACTCGCCGAGGTATACATAACCCAGGACATTCATCGCATCGAACATGAGGTCGTCATCGTCTTCGACCCGAAGGGCGATGCCGACTTGCTTAAACGGATGTACGTCGAAGCCAAACGCGCTGGTCGGGAAAAGGAGTTTTATGTTTTCCATCTAGGCTGGCCGGAGATCTCCGCTCGCTACAACGCCGTGGGACGTTTCGGACGCATTTCTGAGGTGGCGTCTCGCATTGCTGGGCAGCTCAGCGGTGAAGGTAACTCTGCGGCCTTCCGTGAGTTCGCCTGGCGCTTCGTCAACATCATTGCCCGGGCTTTGATCGAGCTGGGTCGGCGTCCGGACTATCTGCAGATCCAACGCCATGTGGTCAACATCGACGCGCTGTTCATCGAATACGCCCAGCAGTTTTTCGCCAAAACCGATCCGAAAGCGTGGGAAGTGATCGTCCAGCTTGAAGGCAAGCTCACCGAGAAGAACATTCCCCGGCATATGATCGGGCGCGAAAAGCGTGTGGTGGCCATCGAGCAGTACCTGGCGGTGAAGCGGGTATTTGATCCGGTACTGGACGGACTGCGTTCGGCGGTGCGTTACGACCGTACCTATTTCGACAAGATTGTCGCCTCGCTACTGCCTCTGCTGGAAAAACTCACCACCGGCAAGACCGCCCAGTTACTGGCTCCCAACTACACCGATTTAGATGACCCACGACCCATCTTCGACTGGATGCAGATCATCCGAAAACGCGGCATCGTCTACGTCGGTCTGGATGCACTGACCGACGCCGAGGTGGCCGCCGCGGTGGGCAACTCCATGTTCGCCGACTTGGTCTCGGTCGCCGGACACATCTACAAACACGGCATCGACCATGGCCTGCCCCCATCGGGTAACAACAGTGACAAGTTGCCGATCAACCTCCACGCCGATGAGTTCAACGAGTTGATGGGTGATGAATTCATCCCGCTGATCAACAAGGGCGGCGGGGCCGGCATCCAGGTGACGGCCTACACCCAGACCCTCAGCGATATCGAAGCGCGAATCGGCAACCGGGCCAAGGCCGGCCAGGTCATCGGTAACTTCAACACCTTGCAGATGCTGCGGGTACGCGAGACCGCCACTGCTGAACTGCTCACCCAGCAGTTGCCCAAGGTTAACGTGCTGACCAAGACTCTGGTCTCCGGGGCGACCGATACCTCCGATCCTGAGGCCAACACGGACTTCACCTCGTCCTCCCAAGACCGCGTCAGCAGTACCAGCGTGCCGTTGATCGAGCCAGCGCATATCGTCAGTCTGCCCAAGGGGCAAATGTTCTCTTTCCAGACCGGCGGGCAGCTCTGGAAAGTCCGCATGCCATTACCTAAACCCTCCAACGACGATGCCATGCCCAAGGATCTGCAGGAGCTCACTCAACGGATGCGGGCGACCTACAACGAGCAGGCAGGGCAATGGTGGAGCGCCAGTGGCGGCGGCCCAACAACACACTTTGATCTGGATCAGGTGGGGTAGCCCGCCCCTGCCACAGGTTTTGACTCAGCAGAAAACGATCCAGAAGGCGTTGTGGCGACATCAACTTTGCAGCGCGCAATGGAGTGAACTATGGCGACTTCCGCCCAGAACACGCCGCCACAACCGGTCCAGCGCCCGGGGTTGATCATCTCGGCGATCAGCCTGGTCCTGCGCATCATCGGATTGCTGATCGCCTCGTTGCTGTTCTCGATCCTCATCGAGTTCGCCGGCCTGCTACTGTTCTGGGACGATCAGGGCTGGCGGCATAGTCAGGCCATGCTTACCAGTGAATTGGGCTGGCTCAGCGAGCACTTCAAATCTTCACTTATCCTCCAACAACCCGGACCGACGATTGTTCAGGAGTTGGAGTTCCTCAAACAGTGGCTGCTGGTCAAGACTGGCTTTGCGGATTTTGCCCAACAGGCGCGGGTGTCGAGCCAGGGCAACAGCTTCTGGAGCTGGATCAACCAGCTCTACGTGAGCATCGAGGACTTCGTGCTGGCTGCAGTGTATGTGACCTTTACCTTCGTGGTACGCCTGACCATTCTGGTCCTGGTAACACCACTATTTTTGTTGGCCACGCTCACCGGTTTTGTCGATGGCTTGATGCGCCGCGACCTGCGTAAGTTTGGAGCCGGGCGAGAAAGCAGTTTTGTCTATCACCGTGCTAAACGAGCAGTGATCCCCCTGTTGGTCGTGCCCTGGGTCATTTACCTGTCCCTGCCCTTTTCGCTCAACCCTATGGCCGTATTTTTACCTTGTGCTGTGATGCTTGGCATCGCAATGGCAATCACGGCAACTACATTTAAGAAATATCTCTGATTCGGAAAAATTATGTTTTTCCTTTATATATCCCCTGGTGCCAGGATAGTTATCCAGCGACTGCAGAACTGATACACCGCACGAGTTAACCTGCCAGAATTCGGCCTAGATTCCCCCAGTTCGAGCAGAGCGTTGAACGTAAGGCAGGCTTCCGAAGTTTGGGGGTGTGCCTCAAAGTTGGTGCAGGAATGGGGCCAAGATGCGCATTCAGGACTCATCACCCTCACCAACAAAAAAGGGCCCTTGCGGAGCCCTTATAGTCAAACCCTTCTTACTGAGTACGCCATGACTCGACAACGTCTGCGCCAAACTCGGCTTTCCATTCTTTCAGTTGACGATGATTTCCTCCTTTGGTTTCGATCACCTCACCAGAGTTCGGATTCTTGTAAATCTTCACTTCGCGAGCCTTACGGACTGCCTTTACGGGAGTGGCGATTGGTGTCGAGGTACGACGGCCAGCTTCTGGATCCAGGATGCCAATGATGTTCTTCAAGCTGAAGCCGTACTCGCCAAGCATCGCACGTAGTTTGCTCTCAAATTCCATCTCTTTTTTCAGACCGGAATCACTTTTCATCGACTCGAGCTCTGCGAGCTGTTCGGCCAGTTGTTGCTCAAGCTTGCGAAATTCAGCCAAACGAGACATGTGAAACTTCCTTAAGGTTAGGGAAATGAGGAGTGAACATTCCAATGCTAAGCGATGATTAGCTCTTCGTCACCCATGCTGCCTTCAAGCACGAGCTAATCCACTCATTGCCGCATGAACAACACATTATTACTGGGGTAGGAGTGCTGTCTGAGCTTTCTTTATGGTCCAATCGATTGCTGATTTAGTGTGAGTGTCTTCTTCCGCTTTCCGCTAAAAAAAGCGATACATCCCACCTCGCGTTTACTACTGAATAATTCATCCCTTAACTTGATTCTGGCGCCTTCTCTACATGGGCCAGCATCATGTCGACTACCGCCTTTCGCTGTTTTTTACTCCTTTCACTGACCATCGTTCAAGGCAGCAGCTATGCCGCATCTGGGTATGAGCAGGAACAGCTCGGCCTAATCCAGCAGCAACTCGACACTATCGAACGCCTTGCTACGCGTGCTGAGGCAGCCAATACAGCTGAACCACACGAACGCTATCGCTTCGACTATCTCCGCCTGTCTCAGGACATCCAACGTATTTGCAACGGCGTGCAGGGCTACCTCTCCCCTTCCCGCGCTCAGCCACGCGACTCCACTGAATTGGTCGGCGATTACCGCCTCGACACTCCGCCCGCGGAGTCCTCGCCATGAGCATGACCGACGCCCAGACCGCGGCCTTCCAAAACGCTTCCGGCTTCTCACCGCAGAGCAGTTCGATGCTCTGGCTATCCCTGGTTCTGGTCCTGGCTTTGCTTTGGTGTGCCTGGGTGATGTGGACGGCTTACCGAGGTTGGGCCGTCGGCAGTGTGCGCTTTGCAGCGTTCGGCGGCAGCGCCGCTCGCGTGCTGCTCACCTTGCTGGTTTTGATGTTCTTCACCCTGTCCTAACACTGGAGATTACCGTCATGCTCAAGTGCCTTGTCCCCCTGAAAAACAACCTGCGTGATCGTGCTAGCCAACGCTTGATCGGTCTGTTGCTGGTACTCGGCCCAAGCCTGGCTTTTGCCGAGCTTCCCACCATGGAGGCTCCTTCCCGCGGTGAAGGTTCCGGGTTGATCGAGACAATCAAAAACTACGCCTACGACGGCGGCATCCTACTTGGCCTGTTGATCGCCCTGCTCGCGTTTCTCGGCGTGGCTTGGCATTCCCTGACGGTGTATGCCGACGTGCAGAACCAGCGCAAGACCTGGAAAGACCTTGGCGCGGTGGTCGGTATCGGTGCCCTGCTGGTGGTGATCATCATCTGGTTCCTGACCAAGGCGGCCGCGATTCTGTGAGGTTGGTATGAATGAATCTATCGAATGCCTTGCCGACGGCACTTTGGTCTTTCTGCCGGAGCGACTCAATCGTGATCCTGCCGTATTGCGCGGTTTAACCAATGATGAGATGTGGGTAGCACTTGGCGCCGGCGCAGTCGTTGGCCTGATGTTGGGCGTTCCTCTGGCGATCGCCACCGCCTCTATTGCAGTGGCACCGACGACCATGATCGCAGGCATGACCGTGGTGTTATTTGCCGGTGGCACGCTACTGCGTCGGACCAAACGGGCTCGCCCCGAGACCTGGTTGTACCGCAAGCTCGAATGGATACTCGCCAGCCGTTGGAGCTTGGGGCGCGGAAGTTTGATTCTCCACTCCGGCGCTTGGACGGTTCGCCGTTCGCGTCGACTGCGCCCTGCCCTGTCCCGGTGGCAACCATGAGTCGTTTTCGGAACAAGGTGGATGCCCAGCAGGCCCACATCTTCAGCCTGCGTCTGGCGGTAATGATCCTCGCCCTTGTCTGTGCCGGACTCTGGTATGGCTGGCGCTCGGCGCCGACCGATCTGACCGTGCATGTACCGCCAGATCTGCGCTCGGGCAGCACGCGCAAGTGGTGGGATATCCCCTCAGAAAATATCTATGCCTTTGCCCTGTATATCTTCGGTCAGCTCAACCGCTGGCCCTCAGATGGCGAGCAGGATTATCGCCGCGCCATCTATGGCTTGCAGTCCTACCTGACACCCTCCTGCAAGGCCTTCCTCGATGGCGACTACGAGTACCGCAAGGCCGCCGGCGAACTGCGCCAGCGGGTGCGTGGCGTCTACGAAATTCTGGGCCGAGGCTACAGCGAAGATCCGGAACTCAGGGTCAAGCAACTCGATCGCGACAGCTGGCTGGTCAAGCTCGACCTCAACGCCGATGAGTATTACGCCGCCGAACCGGTGAAACGGGTGGTGGTGCGTTATCCATTACGCGTGGTGCGCTTTGATCTGGACCCCGAACGCAATAAGTGGGGGTTGGCACTGGATTGTTATCAGGGCACTCCGCAAAAAATCTCCCTGCCTGGAGGTGAGCCATGAAGCGGAGTCCTACCCTGGGAGTGACCGTCGCATTGATGCTATGGGGAGCAGCAGCGCAGGCCGTCGAACTGATGCACTGGGAACGCCTACCCCTCGCGGTCCCTCTGGTGATCAATCAGGAACGAGTCGTCTTTATCGATGAGGCTGTTCGAGTCGGCGTGCCCTCAACCCTGACGGGCAAGCTGCGCGTGCAATCAACTGGCGGCACGCTGTACCTACGCGCGTCGGAAGCTATTGCACCGACCCGACTGCAACTGCAATCAGTCACAACGGGCGAGATCATCCTGCTGGATATCGCGGCCACGCCTGGTGATCAACCGCTGGAGCCCGTGCGTATCCTCAAGAACGCTCAGGCGCAGTCTGCCGAGGCCGAGTCCAGCACCGTGCCTGCTCCAGAACGTACACCGATCCCGGTCGCTTTGACGCGCTACGCCGCACAGAGCCTGTACGCGCCGCTACGCACCGTAGAATCCCTGCCCGGTGTACGCCGCGTCCCGCTCAAGTTGCGCACCGAACTGACAACCCTGCTGCCAACCGAAAACGTGTCCAGCACCCCCATCGCCGCCTGGCGACTCGGTGATTACTGGGTGACGGCGGTGAAGTTGCACAATCGTGGTTCAGAGAGGATACAACTCGATCCACGTCGACTTCAGGCCAAGCTGTTCGCCGCGGCTTTCCAGCATGTTTTCCTCGGGCCGGTCGGCAGTGCAGAGGACACCACGATCGCCTACCTCGTCACTCGCGGTGCCGACCTCGAACACGCAGTTCTGCTTCCGCCGGTTGCGCGAGGTGCTGGCGATGAAGGCTAACGCATTGCTCAAATGGCTGGTACCGGCTGCGCTGCTGGGCGTGGTGCTGATTATCCTGAAAACTTGGGTCGCGGGTGGCAACAGTTCCTCTCCAGAGAAGTCGGTTGATCAACGCAATCTTCAGTTATCCGCCGAGCAAGCCAAGTCACTCGGTATTGCGGGCGACACCCCACGCGACACGGTCGCCACCCTGATCGGCCAAGTGAAGGCCATGCGCAGCGACATGCTCGGTTTGAAGAAACACAACGATTCGCTGCAGACGGAGAACAACCGCCTGCGCGAGCGGGAAAACAGTGTTGATTCGCGAATCCAGACGGCGCTTGGCAGTGTGACCCAGCAGGTCGACGAAGGCCGCCGCCAAGCCAACGAGGCCCGACTCAAAGCAGAACAAGACAGTCGTCAGGCTCGCGGTCTGCTGACGCAATTGCAGGAACAGTTGTCGGGGCTGACCGGCAAAGACAAGGATATGCCGATCGGACTGGGGCTTGAGCCGGGCGACAGTGCTCAGTTCGAAGGGCAGCATCCTGCTAATGATTCACTGCACTGGATTGAGCCCTCGGATTCTCCGCCCACCGACGCCCGGAGCAAAACCAAGACCGCGTCCGCCCTGAGTCTGCCTACTGCCTTCAACTCACTGGAGGGTATGAAGGACAATGCCATCGACCGCAGCCAGAAGCAGTTACGCGAGGTTACCAAGGGTGAACGTGACCTGACACGCTCCGCTGATCGTAACAAAGGCGCGAAGCCGATCTACACCATTCCCGAAAACGCCACGCTGATGGGCTCGGTCGCCATGACCGCGCTGATCGGCCGAGTCCCGGTGGACGGCACCGTGAATGATCCCTATCCCTTCAAGGTACTGGTTGGTCCGGAGAACCTAACGGCCAACGGCATCGACCTGCCAGACGTCGCGGGCGCCGTGATGAGCGGCACAGCGTCCGGTGACTGGACGCTATCCTGTGTTCGTGGGCAAGTGGAGTCGATCACTTTCGTATTCACAGACGGCACCATCCGAACGGTGCCTCAGCCGAAGGCGGTAGCCAGCCGCAATGCCTCCACCACCCAGAGCTCGAACACCGACAAGATTCGTGGCGGACTCGGTTACCTGTCCGATCCGTATGGCATTCCTTGCATTGCCGGTGAGCGCCGCTCAAACGCTCAACAGTACCTCGGCAGCCAGAGCTTGATCACTGCCGCCGGCGCCGGTGTCGCCGCCTTGCTCAGGGATGAGCAGAACAACAGCAGCGTGATCAGTTCGGGCGGCAGTACGCTCGGGGTCACCAGCAGCAGTGGCAATAGCGCGCTGAATTCAATTCTCAGTGGTGGGGCCAGCGACATCCGTGAGTGGATCAACAAACTCTATGGCGAGACCTTTGCTGCTGTGTACGTGCCACCGGCTGCACAGGTCGCCCTGCACCTCGATCATGAGATCACCATCGACTACGAGCCAAAGGGCCGGAGCGTTCGCCATGAAAAAAACCATGCTTCTCTGCCTGACCTGGATTAGCGTGCTTTGCTTAGTCATGACGGGGTGCTCCACCGACAAGGAGACGCTACTGCCCCATGGCGAGCAAACCATGCTGGAGATCTGGAACGGCGCCGGTTCGCAAGGTACTCAGCAGCAACTGCTGGATGCTCGGGAGCGGTTACGCCGTCCGCTGGACCAGGCAGATTTCTCCGTTGCTCTCCAGGAGCCGTACACGCGCACAGCGACGAACGAGATCCACAATTTGTTCCCTCGCCTGCCCAATCCCGATCTGGTTCTGTACGTGTATCCGCATTTGAGTGGTACCGAACAAGCGCCGGTCCCGGGTTACTCCACCGTCTTTCCGTTCTACCAACGGGTGCAGTACGCATTGCCGGGTGAACGTCAGGAAGACCTGTAGTGCGTACCGCCGATTCGGGCAAGCGCACTTCTGCGTGGAAGGCCTGGCGCAACCCATTGCGCCCTCGCGCGACCCTGGCCGATGAAGCTGCACTCTACGCGCACAACCCCAGCTTCACCGATCACCTGCCTTGGGTCGAGTACCTCGACACCGAGCAGTGTTTTCTGCTCGATGACAATCGCTCGGCGGGCGCGGTGTTCGAGTTGCTGCCCATCGGCACCGAAGGGCGCGAACCCGATTGGTTGATGGCGGCTCGCGATGCCCTGGAGGATACCCTGCAGGACAGCTTTGACGAGCTGGACCAAGCGCCTTGGGTGGCGCAGTTTTTCTGCCAGGACGACAACGACTTCACCCCCTACCTGACTCGACTCACCGATTATATTCAGGACCGCGCGCGAGGCACGGTCTTCACCGAAGCCTATTTGGAACTCAGCCTCCGACATCTGAAGGCCATCGCCAAGCCCGGTGGTCTGTTTGAGGACAAGGCAGTCACACGCCTGCCCTGGCGTGGCAATAACCGCCGGGTGCGCCTAGTGGTCTATCGTTGGCTCGAGTCTGACGCTGAGGAGACGGGACTCACCCCGGTGCAATCCCTGCATCAGGCTTGCGAACGTATCGCAGCTTCATTGCAGGTGTGCGGGGTGCAATCGACCCGAGTCGATGGCCGAGGCCTGTGCGCCTGGTTATTGCCTTGGTTCAATCCGGCACCTAGGCTCACCGATGAAACGCCCGAGGAGTTCTATCAGCGTGTGGCCTATCCAGAGTCGGGCGAGGGTGAGTCGCTGGAACTGCCCTTTGATCATGACTTTGCCGAGCGGCTGCTCTTCAACGAACCGCGCTCGGATGTGCAGCACGGACTCTGGTTTTTCGACGATCAACCCCACCAGGTGATGGTGGTGGACAAACTGCGGCGGGCACCATCGATTGGTCAACTCACCGGCGAAACCCGCAAGGGTGACGCGGTGAATGCGCTCTTTGACCAGTTGCCTGAAGGCACGGTGATGAGCCTGACCCTGGTAGTCAAGCCGCAGGACGTGCTCGAGGATCAGTTAAACCGCCTGGTCCGCAAAGCCATCGGAGAAAACCTGGCCTCGACCCAGACCCGCCAGGATGTTGAAGAGGCTCGCGCGATCATCGGTCGTCAGCACAAGCTGTACCGCGGCACTCTGGCGTTCTACCTGCGCGGTCACGATGAACAGCAATTGCACGAGCGCTCGGTCAGCCTGGCTAACGCTCTACTGGGTGCGGGCCTACAACCGGTACGCGAAAGCGATGAAGTCGCCGCCTGCAACAGCTACCTGCGTTGGCTGCCGATGGCTTACAACCCGGCCCGCGACACACGCAACTGGTACACCCGCCTGATGTTCGCCCAGCACCTGGCAAACTTGGTTCCGGTGTGGGGCCGCAGCACCGGCACCGGCCACCCCGGCATCACCCTGTTCAATCGTGGTGGCTCGCCGTTGAGCTTTGATCCATTGTCACGACTAGACCGGGCCATGAACGGCCATCTGCTGTTGTTCGGCCCGACCGGCGCCGGTAAGTCGGCCACTCTGGTCACCCTACTGATGCAGGTCATGGCGGTATACCGCCCTCGCCTGTTTATCGTCGAGGCCGGTAACTCATTCGGCCTGCAGGGCGACTACTTCGCGACACAGGGCCTGTCGGTCAATAAGGTCCAATTGAAACCTGGCGCTTCGGTCAGTCTCGCCCCGTTCGCCGATGCTTGGCGCCTGGTCGAACAGCCGGATCAGGTGGCGAGTCTGTCGATCGATGAGCTGGACGATGAGGTGGTAACCAGTCGCGAAGACCAGCGTGATGTACTCGGCGAACTGGAAATCACCGCCCGTCTGATGATCACTGGCGGCGAGGCCAAGGAAGAAGCCCGTCTGGGTCGAGCCGATCGCAGCTTGATTCGCGAGTGCATTCTCGATGCGGCACAGACCTGTGTCGCGTCGGGTAATCAGGTGCTGACCCGCGACGTGCGCAACGCCTTGCTGGGCGTCGCCGCCGATCAGCATTTACCAGAGAAACGTCGCGAGCGTGCCCAGGAAATGGGCGAGTCCATCGACCTATTTTGCCAGGGTTTCGAGGGTGAACTGTTCGATCGCGAAGGCACGCCTTGGCCCGAGAGCGATGTGACCATTGTCGATCTCGCCACTTACGCTCGCGAAGGCTACGAGGCACAGATGTCCATCAGCTACATCAGCCTGATGAACACCGTGAACAATCTTGCCGAGCGCGACCAGTACCTGGGCCGACCGATCATCATGGTCACCGACGAGGGCCATATCATCACCAAGAACCCGTTGCTGGCGCCGTTCGTGGTCAAGGGGACGAAGATGTGGCGCAAGCTCGGCGCTTGGTTCTGGCTGGCGACGCAGAACATTGCTGACTTCCCCACTGCGGCGCAGACCATGCTCAACATGATCGAATGGTGGGTTTGTTTGAACATGCCGCCAGCGGAGATTGAAGAAATCGCGCGATTTAAGAAGCTTTCACCGGCGCAGAAAGCCTTGTTGCTCTCCGCCAGCAAGGAAGCGGGTAAGTTCACCGAAGGGGTTGTGCTGTCGAAGAAGCTCGAAACGTTGTTTCGGGCCGTGCCACCCAGCCTCTATCTCGCCCTGGCCATGACGGAACCCGAGGAAAAGGCCGAGCGCTGGACACTGATGCAGAACATTGGCTGTTCGGAGTTGGAAGCCGCTTACCGGGTAGCTGAACGGATCGATAGAGCACGAGGAATAAAATCAACATAGGAATAGCTATTCAGTTACTGCTCTTTCAAAGATTGAACTCCGAAACTGCATCGCAGCTGACTAGGCGTTTGCACGACAACTGAAAAGCCGATTGTATTCGTATTCTACACTTAGCAGGCCAGTCTGTTACTGGCCACCGCGCGCGGGGCGTTTTCAGCATTTTTAATATCTCTCAGTTCAATATAAATTTTCCGCTGTTAATAATGAGACCCTGGCTGCACTCTTGCTTTCGCAGCCTTCTTCACTTCTGACTCCAAGCTGTTTATCAAATAACTCAGATCATGCTTCGAGATACGCTTCGGTCTGGATATACGTACTGGGTCATTAATTCGCATCTTTGTTTCATTCGAAAGTGCGCGATCTAGGCAAGTAGAAAACTCAATTTCATCATCAAATATCGCTTCTACTTTTCGTGCCTCATCGTGAATCAAAATCGCCCTTAGAGGACAGCTCTTAATGGCTTTTAACAAACCATCATCAAGCGTGGTTACAACAGGAATCATGAACTGATTACCCTTCCTTTCTGTCATCAGTGTTTCACAATGTCGAAACATATAAAGATCCCACGCAAGCGCAGAAATCCTGTTAGTCGAATCCGCGTTTGGGTTCCGCAACGCGGGCTCGTCAAAGATGGGCATTCTAGCCTGCTTATCAGCGAATCCGCTCAGAGCCTTCCAGCCAAAGTAAATCTCCTTCAAGGGCATGGCGTCAAAATTATCAAGACAGAAATCCACTAGGCAGCGAATACCATCATCTACGCTTCGACCATTCCAGCACTCCAGCAGCGCACGTAACATTATCGATTGCATCATATCTCGTCGTTGGATGCAGGCCCATACTTCCCGATTGGTCAGAAATGAATCCCACATTTCCTCAGCTGCGGATATGTAATCTTGAATCTGCTCAGCGTGCCCCTTTAGCACCCTTTCCCTGACCTCAGGGACATGCATCATGGCATCAAACATCTTCGCAGCCGCAACTTTCTGGTACGGCCATGGGTTATTAGGCTTTACCACTTCACGTAGGTTTTCCAACGATGCAAACATCCAATCGAAACCGCGTCCGCCCTGATCGCCAATAAACTGTAGGGTGGCCCGCACCTTTTCGCGGTGCTTCGAATTCTCATGACGGAAAAAGCCTGGTAATTCGGTAAGAAAATTTGTATCCAGTAATGAGAAGAATGGAAACTCCAACGGCGCACGACCGCTGCTCATTTGCTTCTCGATAGCATCGGAAAATGCAAAAATTCCCTTTCCAGCAAATAGAGGAACCACGGGCACATTTGGATTATCTGACCGGCCCAAACCTTGCAATGGAACCCCTCCCTCATCGCTCGCGAACAACACACGAATGCCCGAGAACGCTTCACGATCAGAAGCGACGATGTCTAAGAGGGAGTCACCTGGTGAGCGACAGAGGATGGCAGTTTTTACGCGTAGCATCTTTTTCATTTCAAAATGCAAATCGAGTTTGTTTACCATCGTGTTGTGCCCTCTTGAAGATATGCTGGTGCGGTTGTCGCGCGGAAAAGTAAGAGAAATCGGTGGATTGCTGCCACATATCTGGACTAATTGCGTAAACCCATGCCCACTCGCTTTCGTCGAGGGCAGCGCGAGTCTCAGAGCAAACATCGGACAAAGACGCTGCACCTAAAAACCAAAAGTGATTCAGGACCGCATCCTGCTGGTCTATGCCAAGCGATAGGACAGGCTAAGTGCAAACGGGTAGTCAAGTCGATACAGGTATCCGTGTACCGCGCTGAAGCCGCTGCTGAATCCTCAACAGGAATCCGGCTTCAAAGGCGTCTTGGCAGTCACCGACAGGAAAGGTTTTGCGCGCTTGCACCAGCTCCCACCACAGTGGGATCTCGCCGGGAGTATCGAGCCAAGCCTGGGCGCATTGCACGCCACGCTCGATCATCGGGGCAAATTCGTTGCCCCAAGGTGTCAGAAGACTCGGACAACCATCCGCCGCAGGAATTGAAACGTAATTTTCGTTCATAGACACCTTAGCTTTCGATTATTTATTAATGCTGGGTCTGTTCAAGCAGCATAGAAACAAAGCCATCACTTGGCTTGAGGATCAAAAAAGCGCCCAATCAGACCAATGTAGACTATATCCCGTGGATTGAGAGTCCCTCAAGGCGCAGTTTGCGCGCATGACTCAAGACTACGAACAGCTCCGTCTGCAACTAGCGGAAAATATCCGCTCGATGCGACGCGTGAAGAATCTCACCCAGGAGCAATTGGCGCTCATGGCCGAGGTGGATCGTACCTACGTGAGTCAAATCGAACGAGGGGTAGGCAACCCATCGTTATTGGTCCTCTGCAAACTCGCCAACATTTTCGAAATCAAAACGGATCAGTTGCTCATCGAGTCTGACGCGCTTGCTCGTACGCTGAGCGCTGAATGACTATCTGCTGATCTAGAAGGTCGCTGTAAACCGACTATCCTGCGTTCGGCTTTCTCACTGACACCCCTCTTTCGATCATTGAACCTGTCCAGGCCATACGCCCAGAGCCTGGATCATGTCTGCTGCCTGCCCGCATATTTCGCCCCAGAAGTTACATCCTTTGGTGCTGAGCATTCTGCTGGCATCCGGGTCGAGCGTGGCGCTGGATACCGGCAGCATTACCGCCTCCGTACTTTCTCCAGACTGCCTCGAGTACAAAGTCGTCGGCATCTGCTTCTGGTTACTCTGTACCCCCTTCGGCTGCACGGTTAAAACCTCGACCAAGGTTCGTCATTTCATTCCTGAACTGGTGGTCTCGAGCTATGCCACCACCGGTGCCAATCCTTGGACCGAGATGGCCGCACTCTCCTCTCCCATCAGCGGTGCGGAAGGTGGTGGTAACCTGATCACGCCGAACACGCAACGCGACAACCTGCCTCGTTTCAAAAACGTTGATGGCATCGGCCATCCCGGTGGCTGGGCCGCCACGCAACTTGCCTCGCAATCCGGCTACGCCTGCGCCAGCGGCGCCACTGCGTTCATGCCCTATTACCTGAGCACTTTGGACTCACTGGCCTGGCGTCATGGCATCCCGGAAAGCCTCTACCCCGAGTCGCTTGTGCCTGGGATCCGTGAAATCGGTCGTCAGCTCGCGGGAAACATGTGGGGCAACGTCTATCCCCGGCAAGGATTTTTGGTGCAACCCGACGATTTCAAAGCCGCTGCGGTGATGGCGCAGCGGGCGGGTGATGTCATTACCCGCAACTGGCAACCGCACGTGTATGTCCCGCTCACACCCGTACCACGCGAGGGTTATTGGCCGCCTGGCCCAATCGTTGAAAACGACGCTTCGACCCACAAATGGCAATTGCTCTCCCCCGTGGTTCAACCCACATGTGCCATCTTCCCCAGCGATTCGGTGCAGAGCGCGGATGGCGGCTACGCCTGGTCGCTGTGGCGTCCCTATAGCTGCTGCAAGCGTGAAGGACAGACCTTTTTGTTCAGCATCGACTTCGAAGGCGGTGCTTCATGAGCCTGCTTCTCACACGATCCTCGTTCGACGCGATGAGTCTGTTGCTCTGTGGACTGCTCGCAGTGGCCACTTATGCTCATGCAGTCGAGGACGATTACCGCCTAGGCACTCAAGGTGAAGTGCTCGACGATCGGGTGATGTACACCATTGGTGGCGGCTCGGCAGCGGGCTCGCCGAGCTCGCTCTATCGCCCCAACGGACTCGGTGTCGGCGGGTCCTGGCAGGCGAACATGATGTGCGGAAACATGAGCCTCACCAACACCTTGCAAAACCAGTTGAACGGCGTCACCGAAGGGTTCCAGCAGATCATGGGCAGCATTATGCAGAACGCGACCCAAGCGGTGATGTCGCTGCCTGCGTTGATCATCCAGCGCGCCAACCCCGGGCTTTATGAGTTGTTGAGTAACGGGGTGATGCAAGGGCGCATCGACTTCGACCGTTCCAAACTGACCTGCCAGGCCATGGCCGAGAAGATGGCTGACAAGGTCGGCCAAGCCGGCTGGGGCGCATTGGCCAAGAACCAGGAGATGCAGGGCAACCTCGAACAAACCGGCGGTGATGCGGTGGCCGCGGTGAAAAACACCGAGGCCCATAACGGCAATAATGGGGTGTCATGGGTCGGCGGGCAGAAGGCTGGAGGTAGTGGACAAACACCCATCCGGGCAACCTCCGATGTGGTGCGCGCGGGCTACAACCTGCTGCATAACCGGTCCGTGGATGACAGCGCCTCGATCAGCAGCAGTGATTGCCTGGGCGGCGCTATTTGCCAAACATGGACTTCACCCCAAGAGGAATCCGAATGGGCCGTTCGTGTGTTGGGCGAGAGCGAAGTCGCGACCTGCGACACCTGCGAGACTCTGCGGGCTACCGCTGGCAGCGGACTGACGCCGATGATCCAGGAGGCCTACAGTGAACACCTCAAGACCCTGCAAGGATTACTGTCCGGCTCTCTGCCGCCTACTCCTGACAATCTGAGCAAAGCCTCCAGCCCGATGCTGCCGGTGACCCGGAGTGTGATCGAAGCCCTGCGCGACGATCCTGATCAGGAACTCCTGGCGCGGCGCCTGGCCAGTGAGACGGCTCTATCCAGCGTGCTCGACAAAGCGCTCCTGCTATTGCGCACTCTGCTGGCAGGCAGCCACGAACCTAACATCGCTTCCGCCGAACCGGCCCAAACGGCCTTGACGAAAAACATCGACACTCTGGAACGCGAAATCCGCCTGCTGCAGACCGAACTGCAGGTTCGGCAGATGCTGGCCACCAACACCGCCAGCCTGGTGCTCGATCGGCATGCCGGAGGCGCCGATGCTTCGCGTACCGTCGAGCAAGGCGACCCTGAGCCGGGCCGACTCAATGATGCTGACGCCAGGCGTAAGTGAGCCATGAAACGCTCACCGCTATTCACTCTGCTTTCAGGTCTGGGGATCACCGCGGGGATGATCATGACCGCCGCACTGATCGCCTGGATCGGCTGCACTGCGCTGGGCAGTTTCGGGGTCTGGCAGCAAGCCTTGGAATCCCTACAACCTCATCTGCGGTGGTGGCGCGCCCTGCTCTATGGCGGCTTCTTTGCGCTCTGGTGGGATCTGCTTCGACGCTACCGACATCGACCACAGGATCTGCTATGCGCGAAACGCATCGGGGTATTTGGATTCGTGCTCTTTATCTGCGTCGAACTCACCCGACAGTGAGGCCACCATCATGCTCATGAGCACTAACAGCTACCTAGAGTTTTACCTTTCCCTACTGGCCTGGATCATCAACAACGGTATCTGGAGTGTACTGTCCGACACCGGACTGTTCGCCGCACCCTTCGGCGCGATCATCTTGCAAGAGTGGTTGTCGGCCCGTCAGCAAGGCGCGGATGAAGGCAATAAGGGACTATTGTCGGTACCGCGGATCGAAAACCGGTTGTGGCTGGCCTACATCATCGTGTTATTTGGCTGCGCCCCGGTCTTTCCGTTGAGCCTCGCCTCAATGGCGTTCGATGATGCGGCGAGCCAGCGCTGCGGTGTCAGTGTGGCCAAGCCAGCGGAAACGGCCTGGGGGACCACCTTCAACACCATCGGCGAACGCTCCGCCAACGTACCGATCTGGTGGTTTCTGGTGCACGCCTTGAGCAAAGGGGTAACCGCGGCGGCCACCGCCTCCATCCCCTGCGCACCGGATATCCGACAGATGCGCATGGAGATCGACAGCTCGCGCATCGACAGCCAGGTACTGCTGCAGGAGGTCGCCGATTTCACACGCGACTGCTACGGCTATTCCCGTTCTCGGCTGTTCACCAACCGCCCGCAGTTAGAAAAAGCACAAAGTCACGACGCATCCTGGATCGGCTCAAGCTATTTTCTCGACACGCCCGGCTACTACGACACCGATCGCTCACGTACACCGCGAGTCAACTGGCCGTATGACGAAAGCCGCGATGTTTCCTTGCCGCGGCTGGAGAATGGCGCGGGCTACCCCACCTGCAAGCAGTGGTGGAGCGACAGTGGTGTCGGGCTACGCGAGCGCTTGATTGAGCAGGTCGATCCTTCGCTGCTGACTCAGCTCAAAGGTTGGTTGACTGGGCGTTCGAGCAACGAGATCGAAGATGCCACCCTGCGCGAGCTGGTCAGCCCGCGCCAGCAATCGATGTCCATGTCGCCCGGACAGGTGTACCAGGACTATGGCTCCAGTGCTCGCGGTGGGTCGATCAATCAGGGGCTCAATAACCTGGCGACCAACACTGGGCTGGCCCTCGGCTCCTTTAGCAACTTCCCGGCGATGAATGCGCTACGCGCCGCCCTGCCCATGGTGCAGGCTTTCCTGATCATGGGCGTCATCATCAGCTTGCCGCTGATCCTGCTGGTCAGTACCTACCAGCTAAAGACCGTCATGACGGTGACGTTCGCGCTGTTCACGCTGCACATGCTGACCTTCTGGTGGGAGCTGGCCCGTTGGGTCGACTCCAGCATGCTCGATACCTTGTACAACCAGGTGTCAGCATCCAATCAGGTGCTGTTGTCCCTACCCACATCCGGTTTTATGGACGGAACCGTCACGGCGCAGGTGATTGAGTATGTGATGGGGGCGATGTTCATCGTACTGCCGATGCTGTTCCTTGGAGCCATGAGCTGGACGGGATATGCAGTAGGAAACGGGATTCAAGGCATGTTGGCCAATGGCAGCAAAGCCGCAAGTGATTCAGCAAGCAAAGGTACGGATCAAATAATGGGGGCTGCTAAGCGCTCAGTTAGATGACTTGCTGTCGCCGATATAGTGCCCGTTGTCGTCGAAGTCACCGATATAGAGGTCGGCACCGAGATAGTCTGGCCCTGTTTCCGGTTCTTTAAGATCCCCATCGATGGCTGCCTTGGACAACAGGAGACCAATCACAGCAATCATCGTTACAACAGAAGCTACCAACCAGAAACCGATAAAGAGCAACCCAAGGATAAGTGCCAGCTTCGTAACCAGAAAGCCCCCACGAACCAATAGCCCACCCGCAGGTATACCTGCCGTCACCGCACGTTTAGCTACGCGGGATTCAAACCCTTTCAACTTGCGATAACCACGTTTTGCGAACATACCGCATGCATATGCCCAGCGGTGTGTGCGAGAGATTTGAACTGGCTGCTGAGCCGGCATGATTGCGCCCTCTTCTGAGCGTATTCCTGTGGAAATCGAGATTACAGCCTACTACTGAAAACCGCCCATGCTTAACCGTTTATCAGCTTGTTCGGTCGAAAACTCTTCACTGGAAGACAGAAGACGCACCTCGTACAACAGCGCCTCTAAGGCCGTTGACCCATCCCAATCATCCAGCTACATAGAGAATACGGATCGCTGTTATCGACAGCAACTTCCCAGGTAGCCAGAGCCTTTAAAGCTACGTCACTCCGGTGATGGTTCCCCCAAGTGCGATTAGCGTTCGGTGGCTCGCACGATCATCGTTTACGATGATGAACGCCTACTGCTCTTCCGAGCGCCTTTCGAGCTCAGCTCGTCCCAAACCCTCTTGTTTTTCTTCAACCCACCGCGGGGAAATTCTTTCCCCTATGGGACAGGTTTCTTCGCTCTCAACGGAGGTACACCATGTCCGACTCACTCACATCCAAAACACTGGATAGCCTGCGCTTGCCCGTTGTGTTTACTCCAGACGCGTGGCAACGCGCAGTACTGCTCGACGGTTCAAATCATTCTCAAAAGCTGCAGCTCGATCAGCTGAGCAATGTGGTACGCGCAGCCTTCAAAGCTCACCTAGCCGATCCAAACGCACCCTACGTGGTGTTCGAGATAGCCAAGTTCGGCTCAGTGAGTGATGCCGAACATGAACCATTGCTGCGACTGAGCCTCAGCCTACTTCAGGCATCAGACCAGCCTAACGCCTTACTAATAGCGCTTGCTGAAGAGCAGGAACGCTGAACGCAAACGGCCATACACGGCCACTGATCCAACTCAGGCTATACGCAGTCCTGCACCAATCCAATCAACACCCACCGGGGAACCCTCCCCGACGGGAAAGGCGTTCCTCCGTTTTCTCCGAGGAAAATGCCATGCGTAATATCTATCAAGACGTGACTGACAAAATTGTTGCCGCGTTAGACCAAGGCGTAGCGCCCTGGATCAAGCCCTGGTCCTCAAGTGGCTCAACTGACGTCGGTCATCACCAACCCTATCCCATCAACGCCGTCACGCAGCGTCCCTATTCGGGCATCAATTTACCGTTGCTCTGGGCCGAGGCTAGGTTGCAGGGGTTCACTCAAGATCGCTGGCTGACCTTCAATCAAGCCAAAAAGGCCGGCGGGCACATCCGTAAGGGTGAGCACAGTGCCCTAGCGGTGCTCTACAAGCCGATGGAGCGCGAGGAACAGACCGAGTCAGGCCAACCGGTCCTCGATGAGAACGGTCAACCCAAGGTCGCTCACTTTGGCATTCTCAGGACGCATTTTCTGTTCAACATCGAGCAAACGGAGGGGCTAGAAACGTTCAACGAAACCTTGCTCGATACGGACCCGACCGATCCCTTCCTGGCCAACAGTGCTGCGGAAAATCTGCTGTTAAGTTCAGGCGCACACATCGTTCATCGATCTGCCGACGAAGCCTTTTACCACCCGATCAGGGATCTCATCCAACTGCCGACAAAAGCGCAATTTCACGATGAAGGTGGGTACTACGCCACCGCACTTCACGAGCTGACACACTGGACCGGGCATCACTCTCGGTTGCAGCGCGAAGGCGTGACGTCACCCTGTTCGTTCGGCTCGCCAAGCTACGCGTTTGAGGAGTTGATCGCCGAAATGGGCGCTGCGTTCTTATGTGCCTACACCGGTATACAGGGAGAGCTGCGGCACGAGGGTTACATCGACTCCTGGCTCAGCCTGCTCAAGGCTGACAAACGCGCGATCTTCCGCGCCAGTGGCCAGGCCCGAAGCGCCTCGGAGTATGTACTCAACCTGGAGCAGCAACTGAAGCAAGCGGTCTTGGATGACTCACTGTGCATGAACGATGGAGCTTGATCGTTACCTCACCGCTGCAAACGCTTCACAGGGCCCAACGCGAGTTGAGCCCTTTTTTTTGTTTCCAGAAAACAGACGGAATCATACGGCGGGCCCTCACGCAAAGAACAAGAGAGGGGCGCACACCCGCAGCATGCCGTTATGTATCCAGGTTCTGCGCCAGAAAATCCACCAGCTCGAGCGGACTCCGGCTGTCGATCACCTTGTAGATCAGATCGCGTTTACTGCGCGGCAACTTCTTGACCACGCTCCTCGCCGAGGCCCTGACGGCTTCGTCGGTCCCATGGATACGTGCCGCGAGCAGCAGCACGAGCGTGGCGTCAGTGAGGTTCATGGCAAGACCCAAAAAATAGGCACCGCAGTGTACCGACTCTTGTCTTTTCCATACCAGCCCCCCAACAAACTGACGTGTAGCAGTATCGATAATCCGATTGCCGCACAAAGGGGCACGAGCCAAAAGGACGGGTAAGGGTTGGAAAGGAATGGGGAGTCAAGGGTAAGAGCGCTATCCGAAAAGGCTAAAAGGCTACTGACCCAGCCACTTCCCGGAGGTCACGATGCTCAATCTGTTTCGTTACAAAAGGCAGAAGCCCACTCCGCCACCGACCATGAGCGTCGCCGAAGGTTACCTGCCCATCGAGTCGGCCCAGAGCTTGTTAGCCGCGGAGCATCGCCGCCAGCTGCTTGATCGCATCTGGCAATACACCGCCCTCTCCCACGCCCAATTCACCCAGTTCTACTTAAATCCGATCCATCGCTACGCCGAACAGGTCCAGCAACTCCCGGCCAGTGAGACACACCACCATGCGTATCTCGGCGGCATGCTCGACCATGGCCTTGAGCTGGTCGCTTGCAGTTTGAAACTGCGTCAGTCGTATCTGCTGCCCACCGGCGCCGCGCCCGAAGACCAAGCCGCCCAGACCGATGCCTGGTCGGCTGGCATCGCCTATGGCGCCCTGCTGCATGACATCGGCAAGATCGCCGTGGACCTGCTGGTCGAACGCCAGGATGGCCGTCTTTGGCATCCTTGGCACGGCCCCCTGGATCAACCCTACCGTTTTCGCTATATCAAAGGTCGCGACTACCATCTGCATGGCGCCGCCGCAGGTTTGCTCTATATCCAGATTCTCGACCGCCCGATCCTCGACTGGCTCAGTGGATTTCCTTCGCTGTGGGCCAGCTTGCTGTATGTCCTGGCGGGTCAGTACGAGCGCGCAGGTGTGCTGGGCGAATTGGTCATTCAAGCCGACCGTGTTTCCACCGCGCAGAACATCGGGGGCAACCCGAATAAGGCGCTGCAGGCCCCTATTCACTCTCTGCAACATCACTTGATCAGCGGACTGCGTCATCTGGTTCAACACGAACTGAAACTTAACCAGCCGGGTGCCGCGGGTTGGTTGACTCAAGACGCCCTCTGGCTGGTCAGCAAGACGGTCACGGACAAGCTGCGAGCCTTTCTGCTGTCACAATCGATTGACGGCATTCCCTCATCCAACACTGCGGTGTTCGACGAACTGCAATCGCATGGATTGGTCGAGTCCACACCGGAAGGCAAAGCCATCTGGACTGCGCTAGTGGCACAGGGATACTGGCGGCAGAGCTTTACCTTTCTGCGCCTGCAACCGGCGTTGATCTGGGGGAACGAAGATCGGCCTGAGGCTTTCAGCGGAACGGTGAGCGTGGCAGTCGATGACCACCCGACTGACGCTCCTGCATCAGCACCGGCACCCAAGGAAGTCAGTACCGGAACACGTCAAAGCGAATCTCAACCAGATACATTGGCCATGATGGAGAATGCCGATTACCTCGGGAGGCTGCTGGATATGTTCGAGTTAGAGGAGCCCGAGATCCGTGATGCACCGCCAGCAACTGCTCTCGAAGTCTCAACCCCCCTATCGGACAACCCTGCTCAGGCTTTCATGAACTGGGTCAGGGAAGGCATCCAGAGCCACAAGCTGATCATGAATGACAGCAAAGCGAAAATCCACACGGTGAGTGGCAGCGTATTACTGGTCACACCTGGCCTCTTCCAACGCTACGCGCAGGAATTTCCTGGTATCTCTCAGGGGGCCGATCAAGAGATAGAAGAATGGCGTTGGGTGCAGAAGCAGTTCGAGAAACTGAAGGTCCACAGGAAGCGAGACGATGGCTTGAACATATGGATCTGTCGGGTCGAAGGTCCTCGGAAGAAAGCAAAACTCAAAGGTTATCTACTAGAAAACCCGGCACTGTTGTTCGAGACTGTACCTGCCGACAATCCTTTCCTTAAAGTGGAAAAAGCATAAACTTCCGTAGCATCCCAAAAGAGCTCAACACGCAGAATCGACGCTGGGGGGCACCCGCGACTGAACCGCTCTCTTGCAGCCCCTCAGCGGCTCATAGTGTTCAATGGTGGATTGGATGCAGTGAGCACCGAAAACCCCGCCCTGCCTAACCTTTCCGCTCCACTCGGACTGTATTCGTCTGGGACGATTGGGGCAGCAGCGCCTGCATAGCGTGCGACCTCAAGTTGGAAAACATCTGAGCGGTTGAAACCAGCTTGCTACGTGAAGACTGTTGTTTCGCAAGATTCCCAGCAGCTCGGATGAAGTCCCGCCACTACCTGTAAACACGTCACAAATCGACGCAACAAACTCCGCGATAACGCGCAGACCCTCTTATTGAAACAACTACTACCCCCCGATTGGCAACGATCCAGTGGGTTGTCAAGGTAACGCGTTTTCATTTGAAGCTGAGTTGATATGATCACTCGTGGGTCGTCACACTGTCCCCGCAGTGCGCCCGCGCACTCCAGACCACCGAATTGCTTTACGTCATGGATTGAACAACGTCCGTCATTCACGGACAGTACGGATAGTTGAGAGGCATAATGACAGAGTCATCCAACACCATGACCTCAGGAGAGGGCGAACGCAACGCGCAACGCGGATTCGTTCAACAGTATCAATCCGGCGCAGCAGCCATCTATGCCGCGTTAGATAAAGACCAGTTGAATTGGGTTGGCCTAGCTGACCGTAGCGCAGGTATTGCTGACGATCTCGTACTAGGTCTTCCGGGAAAGGCAGTCGGTCACCAATTCAAAACCTCCACGTTCCCCAAAGCTTTTCAGATTGAAGCCCTGCTGCTTGGCGCAGAAGGCATGTTGCTGAAGCTGGTGACCGCATGGACAAGTCTGCGCCAATCTCATGGTGAGGCCTTGACAGAAGTTCGCTTCGTTACCAACGACATACCCACCACCAATGATCACCTGCTAAGCGACAAGGACGACCACAGCGCTGCTTTCTTGCGAGAGTTCGAGCTTTACCACAGCCGCACCCTATCCGAATGGCAAGCCACCCGCTGGCAGCCCTTCATTGACAAGCTTGCGGCGGCGTCCAAACTCCCTGAAGCAGATTTCGAGACGTTCCTACATGCAATCCATTTTCTAACGGGATCAGCCGCTGACTTCAGCTTGCGCCATCGCCTGTCGTCAGAGTCGTTAAAGTTAGTCCAACAAATTGCCTCAAAGCTCCCCGACTTGGTCGCTGATCGACGCAATAAGGATCGTTGGAGTCGCGCCGAACTGCTTGCAGAACTTGGCTGGAAGGATCGCTTCATTGTGCACCGCCCCCACCAATTCCCTATTGGCGAGCACGTTCAGCGAAATCGCAAAACCGAACAACAACTTCTGGAAAGCATTGACCGCCTGGACCACGGATACCTGGCCCTTGTCGGCCCTCCAGGAGCTGGTAAGTCCACCCTACTCCAATCGGCGCTCAGTGGCGGGCCGACGCTGCAGCTGGTGCGATACCTTGCCTACATGCCTGGCGAAGGCCAAGGCATTGGCCGCGCCGAAGCCGATGACTTCCTCGATGATCTCAACACTCAACTCAGGCAAAGTGGCTTGACGGGACGCTTGGCCCGCAACAACACCCTTCAAGAGCGGCAGCTAGAGCTTGAGCAACTGCTACGCCAAGCTGGAGATCGTTATCGTGATGAATACATCCGCACACTAATCATCGTCGATGGATTGGATCACATCCCCCGAGAAGAGCACCCTGCTCGCTCACTGCTAGCAGAGCTGCCACTCCCAGAGGCGCTGCCAGCGGGCGTATTGATCCTGCTCGGAACCCAGCGACTGGAACTGACTAGCCTGAAGCATCAGGTTCGGGAACAAGCTTCTCAGGCGGATCGTAATATTCAGATCGCACCGCTTTCACCAGAAGCCGTTAGCGAGATGGCACTGAAGCTAGGTTTGGACGAAGCTGTGCCTCGACCTAGCATCTACGAGCTTTGCCAGGGACACCCTCTAGTAGCACGGTACTTGATAGAAGCTCTGCGTCAAGCAGACGAATCTCGTCAGATAGCACTGTTGAACGGGGCCTTCAGTTTTGAAGGCGACATCGAGCGCGTCTACAAGGCGGCATGGCGCGAAATTTCCGATGATGCAGACGCGAGAAAGGTCATCGATTTTATTGCACGCGCTGAAGGTCCAATCTCACCCGAATTGCTGGCAATGGCCACGTCAGAACACGCTGTAGAAACGGCATTGAGATCGACGAGCCATCTGCTTAGCCGGACCACTCACGGCTGGAGTGTGTTCCACAACAGCTTCCGCCTGTTTGTACTGGAACAGCCCAAACTTCGCTTTGGGAAACTCGACCCAGACTATGCACCATCCATCTATCGGAAGCTGGCGGAGCTCACTCGCTTTGCAGAATCCGATAACCCGCAGCGCTGGCTCGAATTGAGGTACCTGGCACGCGCCGAGCGACACCAGGACGTGCTCAGGCTGGCACAGCCGCCCCGATTCAGGCATCAACTGGCAGATTCACGCCCAACGACTGAGATCCAAGGTGACATTCGCCTGGCATTGATTTGCGCCAAGTACAAACCAGATGCATCTGCGGTCTTTCGTCTGCTGCTCGCACGAGATGAAATGGAACGCCGCTCCTCAGCAATTGAGTACGCTCCTGCGATTGTCGATGCGTTGCTGGCGCTAGGCGATATTGATGCGGTCCGAACGATGGCAGAGGGGAAAATCGGCGACCACTACAAGGCTATTGATGCGCTTCTTGTAGCGGACGAAATCGATAGTGCAAAGGCGCTATTCAATGAAATTGACCCCTTCTCCAAGGACTCACAGTCGTCCCCTATTCACTCAGAATTGGAAGAGTGGGCACAGCGGGTCTTCCACTTTCGGGACGCGGAACAGATAGAGACGTGTTTGGCGAAGTTGACCGCCACCGAGGGCGGACACGGGTTGGACATTGAGGACATCACCGCGCTTCGCTGCAACATTGCACGTTCGGCCATGCTCGCTGATCCTGATAGCGACCCATCGCTCACGGCAAGGCAGCTTGGTGTCAGTGACTCTGAACTGCCCTACCTGTTGATAGAAGCCGGTCTACGCGCATACGATCGTCGAGAACTTGATAGAGCACACACATTTGTCGATGTGGCGCATACCCATCCAAGCTTCCCAGGCATTGCCAGTGGTATACGCAGGCAATTGGCGACCCTCGCACTACGCCTCGGTAACGAAACAATAGCCGCCACGATTTTTGAGCGCCTGGAAACGCCATCCATCTCATTAATGGATGACGCAATCGGTGAGCATAATGCGGAAAACATCACCCATGCAGTCATACAGCACGCGGCACTCGCGGCAGCACTCAGGCTACCCATTGCCAATACCGCTAAGTCGAAGAGTACTGTACTGAAACCATTGCAGCACCATGCCAACACGATTGGCATGCTGCTGGGTCGAGCACGTGCAGGTCATGACGTCGTGTTAGGCGAAGTCGTTCAGGCGACTCAAGCCCTGCTTGGCTTCCTCGACAATGCTCGCGCGGCGAGTTCTAGTGAACTCTATGCGACCCATCAACTGAGTAACATTGATCCGATCTTGAGCCGGATGATGATACGGATCGCCTCAATGTGTGGCGAGCAAGAATTCAAAGCTGTAGTGCAACTGTTTGACTCGTCATTTGCCAAAAGAAAGGGGACCACCAGGCTGAACATTCCTTCACGCAGAGCGGCGATTGAAGAGATTTTTCACAGCAATGGCGATATGCAAGTAGCCTTCGATCGACTGGAAGACCTTTTGGGTGAGATCCACGGAAACACTCCTGAAGAACACATCGATCTGATGGCAAGCCTGGCAAAACTTTTCGCTGAGATGGGCAATACCGAACGCGCCCGCGAATTGTTGAAACAGCTGCATACCAACACACTTGGCTACGCCCTGCCGGCCAAAAAAGATCCACAATACTCTTTGTGGGGGGATCTTTTAGAATGCGCCAATCAACAGAATCCTGATGGTCGCGCGCAACGCGTTGTCTTTATGCTAGAACAGCTTGCCGGCATGAACCTAACAGAGGGCCGTGATGCAGCCCACCGACTGGCATCCAGAGTGCTGACAGAGGCGGTGTTGTGCGATCCTGCATTCGGGTACCGCGCCGCCAAAGTGCTCACCTCAGAGGGACTTTTGAGCTGGGATCGCGCCATCAATGCGCTGATGATCGGAGTAGTCCGACGAAATCCAGAATTAGCCGCGTCATGCGCGGTCACGTGGAGATCACTTGCCCTTCCTTTCTACAGCGAACCGTACTACCGGGAGGATCAAACCGGCGAGTTCGTTAGCCAAGTCGTTGCCATTGCTTCAGAGACAGACCTTTCCACTGTTGCTGAAACCCTGCTGGATGGCATCGAGATTCACAGCACGAGCGCAGCACGAGTCAAGTTGCTTCAGCGCCTCGTCGCGGCGCTAACGCAAAGGGGGGTCAACAACGGGCGTGCCAATGATGCACTGCGTCGCTGGCAGGCTGAAACACCTACACACCCTGATAGGGGCACGCCAGGAAAGTACGATGACATTGGCTCATTGAGGCTTCTTGATGAGGAGCTTAGCCGTGATGAAGCTCCGAGCTACGATTCCGCCCGCGCATTCTCACGCCTCTTGGATACCGCAACACTGGAAGAAGCAGTTTCCATTTTTGAACGCTGGCCCCCCATCCAACGGGACAGCCATGCTCGCTTCTCACTGATCGAACGAGCACTTGCCAAAGATGATAAGACACTGGCCAGGCGTCTGGTGAATGATAGCCAGGGCCACGACGATGGACGCCCTGGCTGGAGCTATTGGAGAGGCGCAGCTAAGCTAAAGTACTTTCAAGCACGCATTGTGCTGGATGGGCCAAAGGTGCATGAAGAAGCCTACTTGGACTTGCTGGATGAGCTCATTGCTGCACCGGGCAGCACGTCACCCATTCTGTTTGACACAAAGGATGTACTTTCAACCATCTGCGCGACGCCAGATTGGACCGCGATATGGGAGCAACTTGCCGAACAACTTGCAACAACCAGAGAGCATTCGCTCGCTAGACTCGAGCTGCCGGCGCAGGCCCCTGAATCTGATGAGGCTCTGATTGCTGCACTTTTTCAATGGGCTTTTTCTCTTTCTGCCATCGAGCTGACAAGACTTGCCCGTTCTGGTGCTCTGCAGCTATCTACGGCAACTCAAGGCAGGACAGCATTTTATTTGCTGGTAGATGCCCTATTGGACGGCCACGCGGATGAGCCCGCGGAGGCGCTTCAGCTACTTCTGCGTGACACACATACAGCTGCGACGGATTGGGTCGAGCGGATTTCGCCGCTGGTAAGCGATCCGGACTACGTAGTAGCTGTCTTTGCAGGTTGTCTTCTGGATCGTTGGGGACGCGCCTGGACTATGACACTACAAGAGCTACCATTTTTCTATCGTTTGCAGATGCCTGCTAGCACGGATGAGCTCGGGCCCTCGTTTTTGACCGATCCATCGTCCGGCGCTATGCGTGTGAATGACCCCCTTGGATGGACCGCCGCACTCACCTCTCAAGTTGCCGACCTAGCCCGAACCGGCATATCAACTGAGACCATACGCCATCGCTGCTACTCCCTGATTGAATTATGGGGTGGGTTGGACGCATTCGGTCAATCCGAGACAGCGCGTTCGCAATCAGAGCTGTCCCAACTCGATTTGAAGATCACTTTTAGCAAACCACATGCACTCGCAGCGCTCAGAGCGCTTCGTCATGTAGCAGGAGAGCTTCGCCTGGCAGGACTAGTTGGGGCATCTGATGTCCCTCAATTGCTCTATGGAATGAACTATCAAGCCGACGCACCACCGCTCATTGGTCCGACGGTACGACCAGATTTCATGCCACGTCCTGCCGCACACCCAGACGCAGGATGGCATTCGGGGCAGATGCAGTGGCTGGATGAGACTGAACTCGATCTTTCGCCACTGATGGATAACGGCGACTCCGTCATTGCCGAGATATCCCATTTTTACTGCCGTCTTGTCAGACGCAACCTTGAAATGACAAGGGCAAGAGCGCCGTTCTTTTCCGACAAGGAACGCAGGGCGAGTACGGGCTACTCACTTCCCGGCGCCCTGTGGATTGAAGGAGTGTGGGCGCCTGAGGAGCCATCTCCGACTATTGTCCGGAGGGTGTCGATCAGCCACATAACTAGTTATCCAGAGCATTTCTTGGTGCTGTGCCCTGAGTGGCTGCAGCATCTGGAGTGGCAATATGATCCAGACAATTGGATGCACTATATCGATCAGACCGGCGAATGCGTTGCCAAACTAATCTGGTGGCGTGATGGCGCCCAGTTGGATGTTGATAGAGATCAATTCTGGGGCGAAGGAGTCGCGCTCGTCGTTACACCGAATGGTCGTAAAATTCTAGAAGATGTTGCTGGCCCTCTTGATATCTGGGTACACGTTCGTCGCTCAGTAGACGGTGATAAATCCGCCGAAAGCTACCTGAGCCGAGTCGAGCGATAACCTCATGACTGGAATAGCCCCGTCAGAACAATGATGGGGCGTCTTGCATATTAGAGGGCTATATAGCTTTAGCTACTCACACCGTAGCCACTCATGAGTACTCAACCTTGAAAAGTCTAAATAATTTTATCCAAACATCTAAAATTAAACTTGAGAAAAGTGACGACATACAATTTTCTTTCCTAAGTGCCACAATTAAAACAGAAAAAACCGCCAAACCAAGAACACAAAACTCTCTTGTAATACAAATACAAGGGGAAGTAAAAGCCCATGACTCTGCCTCTGAAGCAGCGAGATATAGCCGACCAACTTTACTTGTAACACTCGGAATACTTAGTTTTTTCTCCGGAAGAGACTTCACAGTATATCAAGTCACAGAATCCAGCTCTAATATCACTACACAAGCGCCACCTCAAGAGAATCTTGTGGCACGATGCATTTTCAATGGCTCCGATTACTCAAAAGATATAAAAACGCTATGCAACAACATAAACAATAATACACCTCACCAAAACGCACTACTTTTTTCATTGCTTGATCGCTGGAGAAAGGCACAAAGCCAGCTAATAGAAAGCGAAGGCCAAGGACTTCTTGAAGACGAATCCCTACTATCTTTCTTTCATGTTCTTGAACTATTAAGCACAGAATACAGCCCAACTCAAAAATTGGAAGTTGACGAAAAAATCTCTTCATTTCTAGATGATTTGGTAACAAACACCTTTAAACATAGCGGCCCTTCCGCCAAGCAAAAAATATCAGAAAAAACAAAATTAATAACAAGCATCCTGGCTAATGGCGATCTATTCTCCATCGCATCAAAAATCAACTATATGCTTGAAAAGCTGAATCTTCTTGATAGCCGAACAAAAAATTTAGTACAGAAACTAGTTCAAGCCAGAAACTCAATTGCTCATGGACGCCAAGTTTTTATAGATCGCTTTATTTGGCCTCTACCGCCTTTTTTCATGCTTCACTCGGATCTTCTGAATCTTGGGGAGATCATTAGAATTTTTACTGCACGCATAATTGCGAAGCATTACGGACTAGAACACTGGCAAAGCGAATGGATTGAGTCACTCTCAATTCTCTCACCCCCGCCCGACATTATTAGGACTTTCATAAATAATGGTGATTACAAAAAAATAGACACTGAAGATTTTCACAAGGGGACAATGGACTTAATTACCCCCTCCTCCATTACCGAAGCCTATATCAATAAACACATCAGCCTTCCAGACTTTGAACGAACAATGGAGAAACATGCTGCAAACATAATGGCGTCAACCCCGGAGAGTTCAGACGCCGAACCATTTTATATTGCTATATTCTTAGCCGACGCCCAGGCTCCTCTACTCGCGGGCTTATGTAGAAGGTACATCCAAGATAATTACGCCTCAACATCAACCCTCAAAAACTGCCTTCGCTTTCTGGAACATTATGGCATTGACACTCCATGGTTCAGGGAGTGGATTGCGAGCGGTATAAACCGTAAAACTGAATGACAGCTCCATCGTAAATCAACCGACCATTAAAGATAACTCCCGACAACTGGTTTGCACCGTGACCGTGGCCTGCAGCACACCAATGGCAAGCAGCCAAAACGAAGCAGCAAATCACTCATCGCCGAAAGACGCCAGCTCCAGCGCTGGCCATCGCCGCAAGCCTCTAGGGTGTTGCCCAGCCAAGCTGGCCAGCTTGCGCTCGTCAGAAGCATCCAAACAAGCGGTGACAGTCGTAAGTGACGCTATGCGTCATCGTCTGACACCCAGACGTCAAGTGAGCCCCATTCAGAAAAATTCAGCGAAAATCCATGGTCGTGTCGGTAGTCCCACCAAGTCCACCTGCCAAGTAATCGAGCCGTGCTTGTGTGGGCGTCTAGGTCAAAGGGCGTTCGTGGCGGATATTGCTCTCCCCAAGCAGCGCCTGTAAGAACACCATCTCCTCAGGGTCACACTCCATCAATCGCTCATCGAAGAATATCTCGGACTTAGCTCCCGGTTTGGTCGGCGAGTTTTTGATCATCATGCCCATCCAAAGGAGTGCCAGGTTCTTGTCGCGAGTAAGCAACGCGGATCGACACTCCGGGTGATGCACCTGAGATTGCCTCAGCAGGAACAGGAGGAACAGATCCCACATCGCATTATAGGCTTGGGCATCACCGTAGACGGCTGCGGGCTTCAAGACCTTTTTAGCCGGGTTGAATTTTTGCTCGGCAGTCAGCGCGCTCAACGTGATTGCAACGCTAATGTGTTGCAATGAAATCCCGGTTTCTTTCGCAGCCTGAATGATCTTCTCCCAGGCCGCGCGACGCTTGCGTTTGCTGGTTGTCTTCATCAAAGAAGGCACAACCATCCGCAGAAACTCCATGCCTTGAGCAAAGTAGGGCCGGTAGCTTTCCAGCAGGACTCTGGTTTGCTCAACCTCATATGGAATTTCAGGCCATAGCCTAATATGCGGTAGAGCCTCCTTCAAAGTGGCCAAGGCAATATTCAGTTGTTCCCCCACCATTTCAGCGCTAGGCAGATCCGTGACATTACCCTCAAGTGCGAAGGGCAATGGGTTGAGCACGCACCCGCACGCTTCCTGCTCCAGCATGTCGAAAAAGTCCCTTCCCCCTGCCCCATCAGGCTTCAGCTTTCCACTCTCAAATCGAGCCTTGATTTCGGAGACGATGTTTCTGTCCACAAAGATATTCGTGCCTGCGAGGCAGTAGATCAGAGGCAACCATCCGCCATCGACCAGGCAAATACTTTCGTTCTTAATTTTGGGATCAAGCTGTAACTTCCTGCTGATCAAGCTACCTATCGGGGGAGCGCCGGGAATAGAGGTATTGCTTCCCTCCTCGACGCGGCCGCTGATTTCAACCGCCAAGGCTTGGCCTTCTTGATATTTAAACCAATCGTCAAGCGTGAGGGGCTTTGCGGTGATGTTGCCAAGGATCAAGCCATCAACATTAGGCGGCAACGCCTCGTTGTGGCCCAAAAGCGTCACTGACACGGGTGAACCTGCCTGCTGCAATTTGGAGCCTCCTGGGCTGCAGATGTTTAAAATGGCCACGCGACTTTGTGGAACTCAGCTAGCCGCTTGGCTCCATAATCAGGGTCAATCTGAACAGCATACGCAACGAGGCCGCGGACATGGTTCCTGAAGCCGAACACCGCATCAAAACCTCTACGCTTGGCGTGTTCAACGGGCCCCACACCAGCGTGCAGGCAGAAGTGCAGATGCTGCTCCAGCTTGTAGCGAAACTCGCGGGAAAGTCTTGGGCGATCGCTATCGACATACAGCCCGAGCAGAATCTTTCGCCCACTGGGAGGGACGACTGCCGTTTTCATGGTGTTCGGAGCAAATCCGCACTCGGCGAGGATGGCATAAAGCCGACCAATCACCTGACTTGCTTTCGTTCGGTTGAATTCCGGATCATCAGTGGACAGTGACAGATCGTCCGCGTAGCGGGTGTAGACCAGATCATGCTGAATTGCCAACTGCTCAATTCGGTCATCAAGCCGACGGGAACACAGATTGGCCAGTAGAGGGCTTGAGGGGGAGCCCTGAGGCAACGAACCTTGGTAGCGATTTGAATAACGGGCAATGGAGTATTTTGAATCGAGATTCTGGCTATCCCCCCTTGGCCCTTCAGTCCAATTAAGGGGGACGACCCGCGTGCAAAGCCTCGCCATCTCGAATGAAACCAGCGCTGGGTAGCCTGCGCCCCGGAAAACCCGGTAGACCGACTGCTCAGGAATTGCTTCGAAGAAGTTCTTGATATCGACCTTGATGAGCCACTTGCAACCACAGTGGATGGCAACCTCATCGACTATTTTCTTGCCGTCATTGTAAGCGATGCTCGCAGGATGAGCGGCCAGATGGGTAAGAATGTGATCATGAATGTACCGTTGGACACGCATAAGCATAGGAGACGGTATGCAGATGGTACGGAACCGTTCGGCGCCATCCGGTCTGGGTTTACGCTTGCGTATGCGGAATATTCGATAGGGCTGCTCCTTCCCTACCACCTCTTGGCGCCCGACAATCTCGCGCAAAACTTCATAAGTCGTGCCCGATAGCGCAGCTAAATGTCGCAGCGTGAAGACCGGAGTCAATGCGGAATCGCACCTTACGATCGCCTTGCCGTACTCTATGGCATTCGCGATTACTGCCTTGTCAGCGCCGGCCTTAAGGCCATTTTTACGAAAGTGCTGAGGACGCCAGACTGTCATCTACTTTGACACCCGAAGGGTGAGAATCAGCGCGCCGAGCAGCGAGGCGAGCCTGCGACCGAGTGGCCTATGGGCGAAGGTGCGTTGATGCTTACACTTTAAGCGCATGCTACTCCGTAAAGGACAAAATATGTCCTCCTATGCATCATCAGATACCGGGTATGTCGCCATACCAATCTAGATGAATCAATCCGGCGCCCTCAGCGAAGTAGGATAGTACTCGACATCTTCAGCCCATGGTAGACGGTGTCGTTCACCTACATGCGATGACGATTGGAGATGTCTAAGCTGCAGCATCCCGGTATCAGTGAGACGGTTAGTTGGGCTGATCCAACCGTAATGCTTCCCCGACTGAAGCCAGCGACGAACATCCGGGATGGTCAAATCGGTGCGCGCAGCTATAGCGCTTTCAGTCCTGGGCGACCGAGACAGCGACGCCATGACCAGCAGCATCTTTTTGGAGTCCTTGCTCAGGCGCTTAAGCCATCTGGACGCCGCAAGCTTATCAGCCTTCATCTTTTGCAATTGATCCTGGGCATCGACCTGATGGAGACCGGTCTCAACCTCAATTGCTACCCTATTGGTGACCCTTCCCTTAAAGAGCGGCTTCCACTTCCCCTTACCCTTGAAAAAAATGTCAGGAGCATTGTTGGGCATGCCGTGCGCATAAGCCATGAGCACCCCCTCTCCCCCGAACCCAAGCCCGTCACTCTTAAGCTTGTTCGGGTTGTAACGTGTACAGAGGTCAATCATACGTTCGGCGTCGACCGGATCGAAAATACTCGCAATGGTTGGACAGGGAAGATCGAAGATGACTTTAGCTCGCATTGGGTGCGCCTCAAGGTAGGCTTTTCCGACCTTCGTCGACGCAAAACAGATCACGCGATTGGTGAGCAACCCAGCAGATACCCAACTCTTGACAGAAGCGACGTTCCAAAGTGACTGCAGCATGTCTCCAGCCTGTCGGCCAGAGCCAACTGTGTCGGCCAAAACAAAAAATGCACGTACCTTCACTCTGCGAATTTTTTGAGCGGTGGGGTGAAGAAGAAATTTTGTGGGAAACCGACGCTTCAAGGCGGTGGCTACGTTTCCGATAATTCCTTCAGATCCGATCTCATAGTCGTTTAACCGCTTACTCCTTACCGGGGGAATTGCCACTCCATGTGCCCGTAGGGGGCTTTCTTCTTCTTTATAAAATTTTTCGACTATTTCGTTTCTGACATGCAAATCCTGTTCGACAAACAGTGCAACGGGCCCATCGATCAGCTTCGCTTGAAGTTCGATACTTTTGGTCAGGGCGTCTGCGAATTCGGCCGCTGAAATCCAACGCACGGCTTGGAGGAGCTGCTGAGCTGCCGGAAGGTCTTGAATTTTGAATTGCTTCGCCCATGCGATGCCTAGCTCAGTCTCGTGCAGATCCATTCGACTCCAATTCCCTTGTATCCAAGTAAGCATCACGTGTGTGTGTGCGTGAGCGAGTTCCGCAACCAGTTGTAAGTATCAGAGGCCCGATACCCGCATTTCAAACAGATCACGCGGTACTCAAGCAGATTGGCTGCCTTAAATTTTTCCAGGACCGGGTGAGGAGTGTCCAGCTCCGCCCACCTGATGGTTCTGCAGACCCGGCAGAGAATGCTTACAGCATAGGCGGGTAGCATCCCACATAGTGATTGGATCGGTCAGCAGGCGTATGCCTCTAATCGCCCGCGTCGACCTCAGTCCAACCTTGACCATCAAGGAAGCGGCGTTCGGCGGCCATATCTTCAGGCTTTACGTCCGTCAAAAACATTCACCGACGGATAACCGTACATTATCGAGCTCTTTCGCACTGATCTGTGCCTTTGCTGGCCCAAGCTATGTTTTTCTCGAGTTGCCCAGAATCCTGTCACAGAGAAAGCTCAACCCCTCGCCTGCCTTGAACTTCCAGATGACCCGCTCGCCAGTCTCCCTACTAAAACTGGTACTGTTCGCGCCCTTGTATTCTGGAAGTGAAAGCTGACAAAAAGCAGTCAGCCTGGCAAATATATCTCGATATTTACCTGAGGACTTAAGCGCGATGCTGCCGGCGGACAAAAATGAGGAATAAGCCAGGCTTTGTTGCGCGCGGGCAATGATTAACGCTTTGCTGTCAGGCGGATCATTCAGCAGTTCGCAGGCTTGCGTAAAAATCAGATATTTTTCAAGCGCTCTTCTGGGGCACCAGAAAGACCAGAGGCCGCATACCATAATAGGTAAGTTACAATCCATCTCACCCTCATAGGTCAAAGCCCTATTCCAATCAGGTGAGATATCACTACTTTCCAGCGCTTGCAGATCCGCATCCGCGCGGTACTTAAAGTATTCAGGGAAACAATCGATGGCGTCTTTCAATGCCTCAGTGAAAAAACTGGAGTGGACATTGTTGGTCAACGCATCGTTTGCCTCATGAACGATTTGAGCCTTATCAACGCCCGCACCAGAGAAGATTCCGCCAAAGGGCCCATCCAGACTCCAGCTTGTTGGGGCGATCTGTTTCAAGTCTTTTTCTTTGTAGTGTTCGATAGGCACGACAAATCGCCTGAACAGGTTTGCGTAACTGACGGGGAAATACCGGGCGGCAAATAACCAACCCACGACACTGTCTTTATCAAGAAGGCGCGACTCGATGTCCGAGTTTTTCAGGATCTCGTAGTCAAAGGGTATGCTTTTGTTGCTCTTCAAGCCTTCCAGCTTAGTGATTAGAGGGGCGCTGGGAACCGTGGAGTAGAAGCCGATGAATTTTGTGCAGCCATTGGAGTAGATAGCTGACACCGGATCGTATTCCTGATCGGCGCCCACGGCATTATCACCATGAGCATAATGCTTGCAACTGACTAGCAGAGTTTCACCATTCAATTGGACCTTGAGGTCCAGATCATTATCGGGGCCTCTTGTGGTACCTGCCAGTACAACTCCGCCTAGTACCTTCTCAAAATACTCTTCCGCAAATTTTTCAAATGCATCCAGCTCGTCCTTCATCAACGCCTTTTTTCTAGCCTTTCGCAGCTTAGGGCTGGCGGAAGGAATTTCACGAAAATCCAGGATACCCACATGACCTCCAGGTCTTTAGTGCTCCATGATTCGTTCGGTTTTTTCACGGAGCTTATCGATAGATACGGCAGGATAATGCATCAAGTTTGTTGATCACGATGTTCAGCATTGGCGTCACTGCACCGAATGCGGCTAACGGCTCAAGATCTCGGTAAAGTTGGAGCATTCCGCGATAGAAATCGGGAGCAGTCGGCATATCCGACTAGCTCCAGCATTCATCATGACTGGCGATCTTCCATCGTCAATGCAGCCTGCTCACCCCCCCCACCTGTGGCATCAGATGGATATCGACACGCCGGTCTCGGTGTCATTGCTGGCGACCGGCTGATTGGCCGCGAAGCCCTGCACCGCAAAGCAACTGTCGGCAATGTCATCCATGCGCTGCTTCCAGTCTCGCACGGCTGAGGCACGGGCTTGGGTTAGGGCTAGGTTCTGTTCGACACCCCCTATTGCATTGGTATGCCCGGCGATCACGATCAACCATCCCGGCTGGGCTTTGATGCCAACCAAGGCATTGATCAGCACCTTGGCCGAGCCAGGCTTCAGCGTTGCGCTGCCGGTATCGAACAGCGACAGGCTGTCCAACCGCACCGGTTCGGGCATAAGGGCTTCATTGTCTGGGCCTGCCAACCATGTCCGCCAACTAAACCCCGCGGCCAAGGCAAAGAAGAGCGCCCCGGCGAACAGCCACAGGGCCATACGTGGCCTGCGCGATTCCACTTCAGGGGGCGGTAGAATCACGACAGGTGTCACCAAAGAAGGAGCCACCACCCTGATGGGCGCGAGCACCCTTTCGCCCGATGAATAGGTCTGTCCCAGGTGCTGGGTCAGACTACCGATCTGGTGGCGCAGAGCCTGCAACGTCAGCAGAGGACTGGATAGCTGAGGAAGCAAACACGCATGCAAACGTGCCAGCTCGGTGTCCAGTTGAACCAGTTCTGGAACACTGTGTGCCGTCATTACTACACTGCGCAGCAGCAGTTGGTCGAAACTGCTTGCTCAACGCAGCAGGTCTGGAAGATCGTAAAGAAGTTTAAGCGCGTCGGGCCATCCAACCTCAGAGAAAATCTGCAGAATCCCCACCAGCCTATTACGTTGATCTTCGTCCTCAAAAATTGAGCGATAGTCAGCAATGTAACGCTGCACAATCTCTACGATCACCGAGCCACCAAGACTTTCGTAGTGATAGCCCTCCTCCTTACCGCGTCCGAGCAGAATCTCGTGAATGGTCTCAAAGACAGCGATTGGGTTGCCGGGAATCAAGAAGCCGTAAAGCTCCATCAAATGGTGCAACGTCGCGGGATTGCGTGTGTTTGCAATAAGCGCAAGTATTTCAGCATAGTCAGCTAGGAAACGCGCCATTGCGGACTCATTCGGCAACCCGGGTTTCTCATCACCATGGTTCTCAAAGGCACCGGAGCCGAAGTAAAGCTGATTCATCCCTTGATGGATAACCTTCTCTGCTGCTTCGAACCGCTTGCCTGCTGCCTCTTTGTCAGCATCGCCGGCATCAGAAATAAGCACCCCATGGGCTTCGGCTGAGATGGTGATTGCCTGCCTCAGGATAAGCGCGAGACTCTCCTGTGCGCGATCACAGATGGTGCAGATTTGGGTCGTGTTCTCGGGCTTATAGCGCTCAAAAAAAGCTGCGCGCAGGTTGAAAGTAAAACGGCTAAGCAAACCGCCAAAGCGCTCTGGTTCGACTACCCACTCCTCGAACCAGGTACGCGAGAGTGCTCGGCCCTGACCTACATACAGCTGGGCAAGCCAGCCGCCAAGAGTATCTTGAAGATGTTGGTTTTCTTGTTCATCTAAATAAAGATCTACAAACAGTCGATTCTTGATGATGCTTAAAACAGCCTCACATCGCTCTGGCTCCGACACACTGAAAGGATCCATCGAATACTGGAGGTAAAAGCCAACTATTTCAGCGCTGGTCTCCTGAGCCGCTATGCGCTGCCCCATCGCCCACATGCGTTCGGGCGCGACAACGCCTATGACCTGAAGGTTTTGAGCCACCTGGAGCCGCACCGAGGGCTCAGGATCTTGGAGAAACTCTTCGAGTCGGTCGATGATCACCGGATGCTCTGCCCCAAAACGAGAAGCAAGTGACACCCAGGCATCGGCAGCATATACACGCACGTCCCAATTCCCCCAGCTGATGGTCATGACTCAGTCTCGTTCGGTTCGGGATAGCGGCTAGTCGAGAGCCGATCCAAGACTGCAATAAGCGTTTCAATATCCGGCAAGCCATCTGCGCCCGGCATAAAACTGGAGCTCGACGCAACCCGCTCTACTGCACACGCAAGATGTCCCCAGGCTGGGCGATCGACTTGATCGTGCAGATCAGGATTCGCATCAATCAAGGTAAGCAACGCCGTTGCCTTGTCCCATAGCAATACCAGTTCGGGCGCCAGGCTGTCGCTGGATGTGCGTTGTACGCGGGAGTAAAGAGCGTTTGAAGCATCGAGCACCTCTCGGTGGGGTCCGGCGTTCGTATCGACACCCGCCCGGCGCAGTTGCTCAAGTTCGTAATCTTCTGTGTCTACCCAAGCAACCTGGGGTCGATACGGCTCGTCATTTATCAGGAGCTCCCGAGTAGTGAGCGAGTTTTGCAGCGTGCGCATTGCCTCCAGTTCAAGGGTTTCCGGTGGCATTGGCGCTAAAATGTGGCCCAAGACGCGATGCCATTGGTGAAGAAACTCTGTATCAGTAAAGCGCGTCGCATCAAGCGCCATTGTCTCAAATGTCACGCGTTCTTCCTGCGTACGCGACGTCCAGGCGGCATTTAAAAACTGAGCCGCGGCGCGCGAGGTAAACCTATTTTCGAGAAAATCAGGTCGCTCAATCAACGGCCAGAGAAGGTCACCCAACTCAGAAATCCGTTCGCTGCCAACACCAAAAATCCGCGTCCAGACTGACGCGGTGGCGTAATCGCGCGATGCGGCAGTGACGCAGAGCCTAAAGGTTGCAACGTTGCACTCACGCAGAAAGCGTACATAGTGATGCAACAAATCTTCCTTTGCCGGATGACTTTCCTGCTGATCCCACGCCCTGAACTCAGTGAAGAGCCCGCGAAGCTCTAGCATCGAGCTGCCGATATCGATCAGTTCAGCCGCAAAATTACCGCCACGACTTCGAATAGCGACTGTACCTATCAGGGCCTCGATCAATGCGCGCGTGCCATGCTCGGGCGAAATCGCCAAAACCTCGCCCATGGCTGCACCCAATTGATAACGGCAATGCTCATAGTTCTGCCGTCTATTAGAGGTAAGCTGCATAATGCGACTGTGCTGCCCACCGAGCGCAGTGGGAGCGTCGTCAGTAATCTGCTGGCTGTAGAGGGCCGCGTAGATTTCGACACTAAACTCAGGATCAGCCCGTGTGATCGGAACAATCTCTCCGGCGAGCCGTGTGGCCTCTCGGTCAGCATGTTTCGAAAAATGGGGTTCACGCAATACGCGGTCTAGAAGTGTCCGTGATGCCACCGGGTCCGAGGCGAAACTTCTGCCGACGAAGCGAATTGCGCAATCTGCGATGTGCGATGAAGAGGTTGTCCAACCCACCTCCAGGAGTGTTCGTGCTGCCTGCCCGAACTCTGCCAGAAGCTTTGGATCCTCGAGATCACCATGATCAATCAGCGTATGAAGCAGGTACCGAGCCGGATCCAGCAGCATCTGCTCTTCGCTTGCTAAAAGAGCATTTGCGAGCTGACCCCACGCGATGGCTGTAGGGGTTGCAATGACTTTGACCGATTCAGAAACCATTTTGGCGAAACGAGCAAGGCGCGCGAGCAGCGATGCGAATCCTGGCTCTTTTGAGGCGGTAGCCGTAAGCGCCATCAATCCGGCGACATCACTCTCATCTTCGATGTTTTCGACTGCGATCCGCAGCGCCATGCTCCCCAACACCGGATTAATAGTACTTGTCCCGTAAATCCCGCTGATCAGTTTCCAGCTCGTAGGTCGTCCCACTTGATCGAAACGCCAGATTCTTTCAATTGCAAATCGAAGCGCTGGCGCGAGCAAAAGCGCCGTTGATGCATCACCGGCGATCTGAGCAAGGAGTGCCTCAGGGTCGTCCCAGGCGAGATGGAAACGACTGGCGACATGATCAAACAATACGTGGTGGGCAAAGCTTACCAAGTCCCCCGTGGCAGTGAGAACGCCTGTCTGGATAACCGCGTCGAGAGCAGCATGTTCTACCGACACCTTGCGCACTACCAAGCGTTGGCCGCTTATCATCGTCCTCACCACTGTAGTTGCGGCCTGTTGAAGCTGCGTCGTGTTGAGCCGCGCATCTTCATAAACGTCAATAAGTCCTGATTGTGTACGAATTGCGCGGAATGATTCAGGTGCGGTGCCGTCGGCGAGTAACTCTGCAGCCAAGGACAAGTTAAAGATGTTACACAGAAGTTCCGCCAAAGGCCGAGGTGCCGAATTGAGCAATACGCCCAACTCCGATGATGCAATACCTACTGCAGCGAGATCGACCTCACTCAGACGTGGGACAAGAAAGTGACGTACGTTTGAAAGACCAGATTCCGCAAATCCGGCATTGGCAGGTTCGCCCAAAAAAGCTTTCTTGTAACGACGACCGTTTCTGAGATCGAAGGTACGGATCGATGCTATGACGATCCACTCATCAGCGAGTTGTTTACGAACATCTTCAATCAGCGCAGCAAATACCCCTTCTGCGGGTGCGCCACGCGCAGCATCGAGCGCGTCAATGAAAAGTATCTTTTGACCGACTCCGGGCATTGCTGCAAGGGATTCAACGAGCGGGTGCGTGAGCCCAAGCTCAGAGGTAAGTTGAGTCGCCATAGTGACGCCAGGAAAACGATCGAGTGAAAGAAATACGACGGTGTCGCCCGCAGCCGCGATTGCAGCCGCGGCATGGATCAATGCGCCTGTTTTCCCCCCACCCGGCTCGCCAACTACTAGCAGCGAACCCGACATGATGGCTGCCAACAACGGTGCATCGCTCTCGCGCGTGATTGGCACGCCATCACCAACCGACAACTGACCATGGCTCGCGAGTCGAGTAAGCTCGCTGGCGGTTGCTGTGCGCAGTTTGGCGATATCCGGCTCAAAGCCTGGTGCGCCGACATCGACATGACCACGACGACGCAGAGCGCGCAACAAACCATCACGATCGGCAGGCGCGCCGTTGGCAATCAGATCACGCATGATGCCCTTGAGGTCGCGCAGAGGCGCTTCGCCCGCAGCATCCCCACCGAACAGGAAACGCCCCAATAATTGTGAGGCTTCGCGCCAATTACTGTGACCTTCATCCATGGAGAAGCGCGAGATACGAAAAATTCTCACTAAGTCCGAAAGATCACCATCTCCAGGTGCCGCACCTCGATATTCGCTCCAAGCCGGGGACGCAATCGCCTCAAATATGTCGAGGGCCTCCCGCTCTGCCTGATTGCGTTGAGTGCGCGTCACTGCCCAAGCACCACCCAGATCGAACGCCCGACAAGCTGATTCAAGAGTGTCCAACGTACGCGCCGCGTCGGCGTGCACCGCAAACAGGGCGACGTTTCGATTCAGATCAGGAAGGCCGCCCATAGCTTTTGCATCGGCAACCCAGCGCACGAGCTGTCCAACCGTTTTGGACAGCGGTGCTCTTGGCCCGAGACCTAAGGTCGCGCTGGTCTTACACTGCATATGAAGTGCACCACCGTCCGACTGGGTCACCTCGATGTCATCAAGTCCTTCCCCTGTTTCGAGCCGTATAGCGATCGGAAGCGCCTGATTGTTGATGCCGAACCTGCCTCCTACTGGCATGCGCGTAAGTATGTGAACGGCAAACCAGGTCGCTACCTCCGCCTGGAAAGCCATGCCAGCTTCTGTGGCACGGCCGCCGGCGCGCATAGGTGCCGGTAGCGCTGAAGATGCCTGCTCCATTGTTATCGAAACGCTCCGAAAATCACTTAATCTGAACACAATCATGTCATCTGACGCGGGCGAATGTCTCGCCTTAGCTCAACGTATTCCGTTGATGCCGCTACTGATCAAAAAGTGAAGCCATCGGTCGGGGCATCGGGGCGCGGGTTTCAGATGGGAGCATTTCGGCTTGAGTGTTCGAGGGAACGGCCAGCGAAGAAGTTGTGCTTACAGACTTAAACGCTGGATCATTCCGTAGCTGGTTTGAACCCAGGCGATCTCGATTCGACTCTCGCCGATGTAGAAAACATGCTGCGCTAGAAGTGGGATTGGCCGCTGCCGGAAACTTTGCTTATGAAGTCTTTTTCTTCGATATCACTGGATATCATGAGTGCAATTCAATTCGCACAACGGCAAACTAATAGCTAAGTCACAAAAGGAAGAGACAATGGAAGTCGTGTTTTTGATCCCTGGCATCATGGGCACCAGCCTGGTTCTCCCGGCAAAGAATCCCGGTGATACAGACGAAGAAGTCTGGCCACCAACGCCGGCGGAAGCGGCCCTGAAGTACAAGCGCCTGCATAAGTTGATGGACCCCGCCCTCAAGCCCGGCAGCCCGATTCACAAGGTCGCCTGTTACAACTTTTACAGTCTGCTGCGAACTCACCTGGATGATCTTGGCTATCCAAACGACGACAGTGCCAAGCGTCGAGTGGAGTTTGGCTATGACTGGCGACTCGATAACGTTCATACCGCCGACCTGCTCGCGCAGCGTATCGAGGCCGAGTATGCAAAGGGCGCCCGCAGTATTTCCCTGGTGGCTCACTCCATGGGCGGGATGGTCGCCCGGCTGCTGCTGGAAGGCGGAAAATACAACGAAAGGCCCTGGTTCAAGAGCATCCGACTGCTGGTCACCCTGGCCACGCCCCACCTTGGAGCACCGCTGGCATTGGCCCGTATCTTCGGTCTGGATGGCGTCGCGGGGCTTAACGCGAGTGACGTTGCCAAGCTGGCCAATAATCCGGCGTACCCCTCGGCCTACCAGCTGATCCCGGCTCCGGATGAGGCAGCCATTTGGTCTATGGAAAGCCCAGACCTGGCCAGCGTAGATCCCTACGACACCGATAGCGCAAAAGACCTGGGCCTGGTCCCAGAATTGCTGGAGCGAGCTCGCGCCGTGCATGATGTGCTGGGGCGCGAGCAACGCCCAGAGCATGTGCGATATGTCTATTTTGCCGGTAGCGGCCACCGCACCCTCACACGAGTCAATGTGGTTCATACGCCTGGGCAAGCGGTTCAGCATTCGCAATCACGGCTGACCTTCACGGACGACGCCGGCGACGGAACCGTACCGCTGTACAGTTCGCTGCCGAGCAAAGGGCAGCGCCAGATCGTTATCAATGAACACTCGACGGTGTTCAAGGGCTCTTCTTTTCGTCGCGCGTTCTTTCGTCTTTTGGGCGGTGATGCTGGCACGGCCCTGGAAAACGCGGACAACCTGGACAACCTGGACAACCTGGACATAGAAGGCAGCCTGCTGTCGGGTTCACTGGACCGTCAAGCCTATGCCATTGGCCAAGAAGTCGAATTGACGCTGCAGGTTGTCAATCGCAGCCTGGCGGATGAAGCACCGCCGATCGATAAGATCACGGGCGAGCTGGTTCTGGAGCGTCTGCACGAAGTCAGCCTGGTGCCTTTGACGATCGCCCGTCTGCCCCTAACCTACCAGGGCACGCCCCTGCGGCGGCTTAGCACGTTGCTTGCCGATATCACCTCAAGCGCAGGACTTTACCGACTGACTTTCGAAGGCAAACCGAGCCTGAGGGAGGCGCTGCCGTTTGTGGTCACCGCAAATGACTGAGATCGAGCAGTTGCGGCAGCGCCTCGCCGCGGGTGCGCTGTCAACGGGCCAGGAGAGCCAGCTCGGCACTGCAAACCTGAGCCCCGCGCGACGCGAGGCCTCCCTTGAACGATTGGCGTCCCTGATAAACGACCGCGGGCTTGGCGGTGACACCGCAGGTCGTCAGTTGCTGATCGATGCAAGTTGTGGCCTGGATGCGATTGCCAATGGCGCCGCCGTACCGCTGACCAGAGCCATGCGCGTCGGTATCGAGGCAATCATCCATGCCGACGGATCCCGGCCTGCGGTGATGACGTGCAATGACAGTATCGACGCACTGGATCCGACGCTGGGGTCGTGGAAGGTCAAGCTTTTGCAGGAGCCGGTGCAACTGCGCAAAGTCATAAGGGCCGTGGCCCGAATCAGCATTGTTTCTGCCACTCCGGAGCAGCCGATCCGCACCGTGGGTACCGGTTTTCTGACTGAAAGCGGACTGATCACCAATCGCCATGTGCTGCAATACATTGCCTTGCCGGACGATCAGGCCCCCGGCCGGTGGCGCTTCCACGAAGATGTCATCATCGATTTCGGGGCCGAGCACGCCAGGACGGAGCCCCTGACACCTCGTGCACGCCCAGTCCGAGTGCTTGAATGCGGACCCGATGAGATCGGCCAAACCAGCAACCCGGCCTTGCTTGACCTAGCGTTAATCGAAGTGCAGGCAGACACCGCGGCTGTCGCGCTCCCGGCTTTTCTGGAGATTGAACGGGACAGCACCAGTCTTCATTCAGGCAAGAACGTGTTTGCGGTCGGCTTTCCCGCCAGGCCCCAACCCGGCACCGAGAGTGGCCAGATTCTGCTGCGATTGTTCGGGGACGTGTTTGAGGTAAAACGCGTCTCGCCCGGCCTGGTGGACCAGGTACACGGTCAAGTGGCCGGTGACAGTAATCCCCCCCGCTGCTTCAGCCATGACGCCTCCACCCTCGGCGGCAGTTCCGGCTCATGCATCGTTGACCTGGAAGGTAGTTGGAAAGTGATAGGTCTGCATTTTGGTGGTCGATCAGGCGTACGAAACCTGGCACATGAACTGGCGTGCGTTCAATGAGTGTGGTCATCAGCGACGACGACTGGCTGTTGGCGGAGCACGTCTGCGTGGGCGATTCTGCGTTTGCTGAATGCTTCGCGGCAGCCCAGGACGGGAGCGACAAAACCGTTGCGTATGACGCGGTCGTCTCCTCGAATAAAGAGTTGAAGGAGCGAATCGCTGCCGCCTTTGCCTATGCTCGCCTCGGGAAATGGCTCACCGAGCTTTGCACTCAATGCGTGTCTGAACGCGTGGTGTCACGCGACTTCATCTCAGCAGCCACCAGGCAAACGCCAAGTCAAAGGCTGGTGGGCTGGCAGAAGATGGTCGAACAAGACTCGCCCTTCAAACATACCGCTTTGCATGCAAAGGGTTTGATCTATGTCACAAACTATATTTGCCGCATTGTGATCGATGGACAACACGCAGGCACTGGCTTGCTCGTGCCCCCCGACTTGGTGATGACGGCCGGGCATGTATTCCTCAATCAAGACCCACTGATCCAGGGAGGTGCCGTGGAGCCCCATTCATGGGAGCGAATTGAGGTGTTGTTCGACGATCGATTCGATTTCATCGAAAGGGATCTTGTGCGAGTGCGCCTCAAGCCCCGCCCATTCAAGGTTGTAGAAAATTGGTTGTTGGCCCATGAGGCTCCCCCGAGCAACGCCGGCGGTGTCGCCACTGCCGATATCGATAAGCCAGACTATGCCCTGGTCCGTCTGGCCGGATCACCACTCCCCTATGCGCGCCCGCTTCACATGCAAAGCGCCGCACCCTTCCACAATGACCCGCTCCTGATCATCCAGCATCCCCAGGGCAGCGCCCTATGCCACCATGATGGACTAGTCAAAGAGCCGATAACTGGCTCAACGGTATTTCTGCATTCGGTCAATTCACAACCGGGCAGTTCCGGTGCACCTTGCTTCAACACCAACTTCGAGGTCGTCGGGGTACACACTGGCGAAGCGATAGGCTCGGATCCGGCGAGGAACGTCGCCTTGGGCATCAACCTACCGGCCATAGAAGTAACTAGATGGATAGCGGAAGGCGAACCTGCCCTGCCTTATTTTTTCCGGTGCGCCAAGGGCACCATTCACCCGATCGTGCAACGTGAAAGGACGCTCGACTGGCTGAAACAAGCGACCACCGGCGACAGCAGCCGCATCCTGGCGATCAGCCCCGCCCCACGGTGCAGGACCGGCATGAGTTTCACAGCAGACCTCATCTCAGCGTTGCTGCCTAACGCGGAACATCGCGTGGTAAAGCTCTCCGCGCTGCGGTTTCACTCTCAAACGCCTCTGGGCTTTGTGCAAATGCTGATCGAAGCCTGCGGTGCGCCCTCCCCAAGGGATCTCCCTCTTCCCGATGGCGAAACCACCGCCGTGGCCTACATGCGCAACACCTTGGTCCCCGAGCTGATTCGCAAACTGCAGAAAATTCGCGACGGGCGCCTGTTCTGGCTGATCCTGGATGACTTGCGACGCCCGGACGATAGTCACGTCCCGCTGTCGGAGGGCACAGGCTTAAGAGAATGCCTGGATTTAATCTACGAGTCGGTGGCGGGATATGACTGGTTGCGCATTGTTTTGTTGGGTTACGACAGCGTGGCACCCGACAAAATTAAGAACTTTTGGACCAACGAAAAATTTGAGGAAGTGCCCCTGAGTGCATTTGTGGACTACTCACGCGGGCTTATCGATCGTATACCCGATCAAGGCCAGCGAAATGGCTACGGCTCTCTGTTTGACAGAAACCAACAGCAACTTGAAAACCTCCCACCGGAGCAACAATTGCCCATCGCGGCTGACTACGCCCGTTTTTTGTTGATGAATCTGGGAGTACAAGCATGATGGAGACTGAATCAAAAGCTCAATCTGCCGAACTCCTCGACGCATTCAAAGCCGGCCTTGAGGCCATAGGCACAACTGATCAGCCGGGTGACCCAGCCTCGGATCCGGTCGCCTGGGCTCTGGCGCTGGCCGCGCTTTGCGGGCCGTTCGATGTTCATCGTCTGGTGCGATTCGCCCGCGAATCCGAGCAGATGATGCTCGTAACAGAACTGATCAACAGAACCGAAGGCCTGACTGTTAACGGGTGCCGCCGACGCTTGTTGGAGATCACCACGCGCCGGCGAATATTGGCAGATCTGCTCACCCGCCCTGGCTTGCTGCAATCGCTGCTCAACTCCTTTGCGCCGGCTCGCGAGGACGCCCAAGGCCGTGTGCTGCGCAAGCTATTCGCGGGCTGGCGGCCGGACCTGCGACGGCTCAGAGCCGAGCGCCTTGGCATCCTTTGCATTGCCCTGGGCTGGCTGCAAGGGCTGGCGCCGTCCAAAGACGCCAATGGCCAGGACGTATTGCCATGGCCGCAGATCGGCGAGGTCCAGCGCGAACAGGCACGCCGAGGACGTAACGCGGAAATCCGCAGTTTGCTCTCAGGTGGCATGGTTGGCCGCGAATCGGACCTGCACAAGTTGCTCGCGTTTGTCGATAGCCCTGAGACAGCCGGCGGCATCATGATCGTTACCGGGGCCGGCGGAATCGGAAAGTCCACGCTGGTCGCCCGCCTGGCGAGTGCTTTGGGGGCCCGCAAGCACCCGACGCCCGTGCTCAATTTCGACTTTGACCGACCCGCTCTTGATCCCGTTGGCCCTGGCCTGACCCTGGAGCTCACCAGGCAACTCGCCCAGCACCTGCCCCAATCCGCGGATGCGCTGTCCGAGGCAAGAACCCTGATCCGCGAAACCTTCGAGCGCGGCGGCGGCCAGTCGGACCGTAAGCAGAGCGCAGAAACGAGCGCTGTGTCATCCAGCGGCGAGGCCGGCTTGATGATCGGTCGCGAGATCATCGATACCGACTTTACCGGACATCCCGTGCTCGTCTTGCTCGACTCATTCGAAATGGCCGCTGCTCAAGGCCATACCGCGGTCACGGCGCTGCGCGATTGGCTGGCGTATCTGACCCAAGACGTCGGTATGCGCGGTGTTCGCGCCATCGTTGTTGGTCGGGCAGCCGAATCAGCGGCGAACCTGTTGCGCGTTGGAGAAAGCGCCATCTACCGACTTGGACCATTGACCCCGCCCAATGCCATACGAATGCTGAAACAATCCGGGCTGGATGAGAAGCGCGCGGTAGAGGTCGCCAGTTCGCTGGGGGGCAATCCACTGGTCCTGCGCCTGGCCAGCCGTTACCTGCTCGAGCATCCCGAGGTCTCAGGAGATGCACTGCTTGAGGGTGGCGAGGTAGACGAAGCCCTGACCCAGGGTGTGTTGTACCGACGCATTCTCAACCGCGTGGGTAATGGCGACCACGATCCGTTACGCAAGCTGGCTTATCCTGGCCTGGCATTACGGGTGATCACGCCTGGGTTGTTGCGGGATGTCCTGGCTCCTATCGTGCTGAAAAACAGCGTGCACGGTGCAAAGGAAAACGCCGCACTGTTTGAGCGCCTAGCTCAACAGGTCTGGCTTGTGGATCAGGAGTCCGAGCGCCGAGTGCGTCATCGCCGAGACCTGCGGGAGATAACCTTGCGTTTGCTGCGCAACGACAGCGCCGTGGGCCCGCTGGTCGATGAATTGCACTCGAAGGCGATCGCGTATTACACCAACACCCGTGACCCTGACTTGCCAGCTGATCGGGCGCGCCTTGAGTTGGTGTACCACCGTTTGATGCTGTTGGCCCCCGACGAGGATCTGCCGACCAGTGAGCACACTCTCGTAAACTTCACAATGGCAGGCGAATTCGATGAACTACCGCCCCACACGGCCGCCTTGGCGCGCTTTCATTCAGGACAGCGCCCGACAGTTGATGACCTCAAGTTTTTACCTGAGGTCTATCAACGCAGCGCCACCGCGGAGGTCGCCTGGGCGGCCATCGACACGGGCCGTCCCGAAGATGCGCTGGCACTCTACCAAGACCAACTACCAGTGCCCGTGTGGCACCTGACGGCGCTGCATGACACTGTGCAATGGCGACTCCCCCCGTATTACCTAGATCTCGAATACCGTGTCAGGACTGCCAACGAACCCACCACGCAAAGTCGCGAGCGCTTTGAAGAAGCAAGAACAGTGACCGCCTTTCTACACCTGTGGCGTGGGGAATTTCATGAAATCGAAAGCCCTGCTGATGACGAGCTCACAAAAAAGCGCTCATTGAGTACGGGCACCGCTCACTTACGGGCTGCCGCGGCATGGGGAGTGGGCGCTTTGCTTGATGGAAAGATCAAGCATCCAGGGTGGCTTGCGATGCGGGAGATGCTTGGGCCGGGTTTCAAACTTCATCCAAGAGATGCGATGAAGGCCAAAGCCGAGGCTCGGCTGTGGTTGTTGCTCTGGAAAGCTGGGTACTTAAAACCTGATGACAGGATTCCGATTCTCGCCGACTCGCTGGCGTTGACCCCAAAGTTGTCGAGCAAACTGGCGAGACTCTGGGATGACTTCCCCGATGCGCGTCGAGACCAAGAATTGCGCCTGGGAATGAAAATCCGCTTGCCCGCTCCAGTCGCGATGCTGACAGGAAAAGTGGCGCGCAATGTTGAAAATGTCATTCAAGATGATCAGGTCAACCTTCGAAGTAATTTGGAAGCTGCGGGTTTCCGCCCAGAGGATTTCCTTCCTGGCCTGATGACCGAACTTCAACCCGCGACCCGTCGAATGCTGCGATTGTTCATCGCTGATGAGCGCTCACGAGAAGCCTTTGCTCATTATCTGCATAAAGACCCCCACTCCCCGTTGCCCGACTTTACGCCGAGTGACTTGAAACTTAACCAGTGGTTCAAGGCTGCCTCGGAAGGTGATGGCCTGCGGGCCACCTTGCCACTGATTGAATGGTGTGGGCGACTGGGACAACTCTCCTACGTTTGCAGTCTCGCTGCCAAAATATCCGGTGGTGAGACAGGGCATTCGCTGCATGAATTGGCGCATGCCTGGCGCAGGCTCGAAGCAGTCTGCGCCAGGCAAACGAATTACATCGGACGGTAATCAACACTTTAGCGATAACGCTCCAGCCAATGCGCATAAGGAGCAGGCAAGTTATCGGGAGTGCTGAAAACGACTGTGAGTTAACAGCGAATTTGGCACCGACCTGGAACCTTGCAAGAGATTTCGAGCTGACCGTTAGAGATCGGTTCACACCTTTTTTCTAGTGCTGTGGCCTTCACGTGATTGGTATCCATGCTAGCGTCGCCGCGTTTTATTTTGAGTATCGAAAGCTGAAACAAGCCCTGCAGAGTGACGAGAGGAGTCGCCCGGATGCCGCTAGCATGAACATCCACGCCAGGCTCCAGTAGGGCTGTCTCAACATTTCGTCGCGGCTTGATAAGATCTATTTCTTCGCTTTCTGCGGAACCTTCTGGATCGCAGGTTTTGACAACGCAATGCACGATAATCTGTGCTGCCCCCAGGCTTTCAGCGCGGCAAAGGGAAACTCCTGGCCACAGCCGGGGCACTTACGTTTCGCATTCCAATGAACATCCATTTTTTCACCTTATGTAGTCACCGTAACGGTATGTCTCAATGTCCCGAAAGCACCAACGACACCAAAGATCGGCTCAATGCTCTTATCGCTCCTCACCACCACTTATCAGTATGCTTCGTAGCATCCGATCAGGACACAGAGCATTAAGAAACGTGATTTGTGTGATTCGTCGCGGATCGATGGGCAGGAAAAACAACTGCAGCTAACTTCTCTAAACCGGCAGTGTGAACATTCATGCGGAGAGCCCCCTCGTGCTGTAGCCTCTGTCTAGCAGGAAATCCCGAGCCCATTTGATTACGGGCAAGATCACGCGGAACGAACTTTAGCGCTGGTTACAGCGTGCACCAATTCCAAAACCACCGTTCATTCTTCCCATCCTGACAAATCCCCACAGATTGATGCTAATGTGCCATCCATGAGTATACCTTAGCCAAGATTTCATCTGCGCATTGACGCGCCTGGCGTAATAGGGAGGCACCGTCCGTTGAGTTCTATTCACGTAGCCAGCGATCGCCAGAGCGCTGTACGACTGCTTGCTTGCATTGACGCTGGGTCCACAGAGGTCACCGATGACTCGTGGGGGAGCGAAATTGCAGCAGTGCTGCGCGCTCAGTCCCGACTTCAAGCCCTAGATTTCTGGATGCGAAATCCAGACTATCTTGCCAACGAATTGCTCACCGAGTTTGAAGCAGGAGGTGATCCGGCGTCATTAGCTCTGGCGCAACAGATACTCGATTCCCGAGAGCCCGACCTGCGTCGTGTTCCGATGATCCGCTATCGCTTCGGCGCCTTTGAACCGCTGGACAACGCATTATCGATTCTGCGCGCTGCCGAGTTCATCAAGATCAAACGTCAAGGATCTCCCGGTAAGGTGCAAGAGCATATCTACCTATTGACGCTCAAAGGTAGAGAAGCCATGAACGAGCTGTCGGGGATGTCTGAAGAGATCAACTGGTACAGAGATAGAGCCTGCGTGGTAGCCCGGATAGCCGGCGGCGCGGGAGGCAAGGCACTGAAGGACCGCCAGTATCTTCAGGCTGAGTACGCCGACACCGCACTCAAGCACATCATTGCGCCGATTACGGATCGTGTACGTCAACGTTTGGAAGCTCTTTTGCAAGGAAATGCCGCATGACCATGAGTTGGCTCGAATCAGTCGCCAATGACGCCGGGTTGTCAGTAGCGGACGCTGAATCGCGTCTTCAACAGCGTGGTGTTTACGTAGATCGGCCCGTAAGGCCAACACCCAAGTTAAGCGTGACGGGTATTGCATTCAAGGGGCAGAAAGTCGGGAAGATCGAAGGTGCTATCGATTTTAGCTGGACAGACTTAAGCCCTGGCGTATGGGCCGTCACCAGTCACGGAAGTCTTGGAAAGTCTAATCTCGTGGGCAAATCGAGCGTTCTCGAGATCATCCTTTGGTGTTTACGTGGTGAGGTGAAAGGCCTGCAGGAGGATGTCCGCAGCTGGCTTTCATGGGTGCAGCTCAGCTTCAATCTTGATGATCGCCCCCACATCATTGAGTTCGATGTCAATGATAAAAGGCCCAATGGGGTGCTCAACGTCATCCGACCTAATGGAGTCACTGATACCATTGACCGGTTTAGCAGCGATGGAGGTTTTGCTGCAGCGATGTCGCGCTTCATGATGAGCGCCTTTGATCTTCAGTCAATACCATCCCGCAAGGATAGTATTGAAGGCGGTAGTACCGTCTCCCATGGTTGGCCAGCATTATCCGGAGCGCTTTACTTTGGCGGGGACCACAAGGCTCTGTTGGGCGACGTGCTGATGGCGGGACTACCCGCGCGCATGCTCCAACTGTATATCGGCTTGCCGTGGGCGAGCACTGTGATGCAAGCAGGCACTGCCAAGAAGGAAATCGAGCAGCAACTGGCGTATGCCAACCGAACTCACACCGCTCAAAATCATCAGTCAACAGAATCAAGAGTCCGAATATCAGTCCAGCTTGAGCAGGCCCGTCGAGATCTCACCTCTCTAAATAGCACAGGTATTACTGCAGAATCCCTAGATAAGTTGACTAAAAACACGAGGGAGCTAACCACTCAGACGCTGCAGCTCGAACAGGCAAAAGCCCATGCAGCGGCGGAGTTAGCCGCGCTTAGAAGCGCATCAGATGGCGACCAGCGAGCACTCCGAGACCTGCGAGAGAATCTAGTCACTACTGCCTTCTTCACTGGGTTGCAGCCTAGCTGCTGCCCTCGTTGCGAGAAAGCAGTACCGCAGGCACGGATCAAGCGAGAAAGCGTCGAGCAGAGTTGCTCGCTGTGCTCAGAGCCTATTAGCGTAGACGAGCAAGACGATAGCTCCGAGATGCTGAGCGCAGCAGAGACGCAGGCAGCCGCTTCGCAAGCCGCCTATCAAATTGCGAAGACGATCCACCAGGATATTGAGTCCAAGACCAAGTCCGTGGCCCATCAACTCTTTCTTGCCCAGCAAGCACTAACCGACGCAAGCAAGAGTATGAGTTATCAGCAGCAGCGAGCTGCCGAAATTCTCGTAGCGCGCCTGGAGGGCGAACTCCAAGCACACACCACTCCCCTTCTGGCACCTAAGCCGCCCGAGGACGCTGGGTTGATTGATTTTGCTTTAAAAGAGGCGAGAAAAGCCTTTGATGAAGGCAAGGTTGATCTGATGGTTAAACTCAACCAGGAGATCCTTAGACTGGCAAATGAGTTTGGTGCGCTAGGACTCGAGTCCATTGAGCTTGGCTCGGATGCAAGAATGACTGTCGGCAAAGGTAATCAGAAGTCACCCTTTAGTAAGCTGACTCCAGGTGAACGTCTCAGGTTACGCATTGCGACGGCCATCGCATTACTGCGCGTTGGCCAGAGCCTGGGGGTCGGGCGTCACCCAGGTCTATTGATCATCGACTCCCCCGGATCCGAGGAAACAAGCGAGGGAGACCTCGCCAAGCTCCTGACCGAGCTTCGGCGGGTCGCCAATGAAACACAGGGGCTGCAGATCTTCATTGCGAGCGCGAATGCGCCCGCTGTACTCAATGCCCTCGGAGAGAACCAATGCCGAGTGGCGCCGGAAGGCGGCTATGCCTGGTAATGAGCAGACTTGCCTGTTAGAGGTTATAGAACGACATCTACAATCAGCGAGGCCGCTGACGATTGCGTCATTGGGAGGGATAGCAGACCTAATGGCGCAAGCCCAGTCGCTCGTGGCATCACCGTTCCTTGATGTAATCGCAGAACTTGCAGGCTGCGCGCTGCCTGATGAGGCGATAGAGATGGACAGCCTGCTGCTCGAAGGTTTTGCGAAGTGCCAGGATCCTTGCGCAATTCGCGCTGCGGCAGATATCGTAATCTGCGACCTTCCTCTGCGTCAGCGAATCAGTGGTCGACTTGCCGCAACACTGGAACGACGCATCGAATCTCAGAATACTGATAAACAGGCACTAATAGCCGCCTACGCGCTTGAGGCGCTCTTCCGCCTTTCCTTTGTCTCCTGTATCACAAGATTCATTCCGCTCAAGATCCTGGCCTGCATTAAACCAGACATCAACAGCCTGTATGCACAGCATGCGGCAAAGCTAGCAGGTGCTGCATTTAGCACTTGGCAAGAATCTGACTTGATCAATGCTTTGAACGTACTGCGCAAAATTGACGGCGCAGAGGGGGAAGCAGCCTTTGAACTTGCACTGGTGAACCTCTCGAAAGCTTTGGATGCCGGATCCCTCAAAGAAATTGACCAGCACCTCGAAGTCGCAAGAATACTTTTGCGCGACGCCCAGGCAGTGGACGAAGACCGGGCCGATGCCGCCGCTTATACAGCAGTCATCGATATCATTAGAGGATTCCATGCGGGTGCAGAGCCGGCGTTCATAAACGGACGTGCAGAGGCTCTTACCAGAGCCGTTCAAGACCGCGCTTTGGTTCTAGATAAACAGCACCTTCCGGACTGGCTGCTCCCACGGGCTGACCGTGAAATTCAATGGGTACGATTGATGAGGTCGGTGCAGCAGGCTTGCAACGATTTGACGCGTCCAAGCTGGCTAAAAGCGAGCGCGATCATTGAGAATCTGCTGGCGGTCTTTGACGCTGACCGCACCTTCGAAACACGAGGCGGACTTGGCCAGCTTCTGCGCCCCAAAATAGAAGCGAGTTTCGTACGAGAAAGGGGGCAGTTAGCGCTTCTTGAGGAGCTGCTCGATGAGCCGGACTGGGAACCGAAATACAAGGAGACAGGACGTGCTCTTCGTGCCTGCATCACGCAAATGGAGGTCAACGGGGCTCCTTTGGGAAAGCGTTCGCCTAACACGAATTATCCTATTCTGGAGCGGCTACTCGGAATCCCCGAGCTTCCGTCCGACTGGGCTTCCGACTTATTACACCGTTTAGAAACGACGCTGAAGGACCGTTACGATCCCTATCACGATTTCAGCAACCCTGTGGTACAGCGCCTACTTCAGGAAGCCACATCTAATCTCGCGTCCTGTCTGGACTATTCAGGGGAGGTCCGATTCCATTTCAATGAGCTTTTGGCTCAGATCATCCTCTTTTGTAAAACTCGTCAAGATGGGGGAACCAAAGAGTTGCGTGACCGCGGCGACTATTTACGTGACCGAGATGCAACGGAGTTCCAACTTCAGCAAGACCTTTGGCAATGGTTATCTGGAAACTTTCGCCATGGTGAAGTCCTTGACGAGGTAGAAGGCGTTGCGACAGGCCGAGCGGACCTCTATACCGGATTCGGTGGCCATAGATTCGTCATCGAATTGAAGCGCCATCATGGACATTTGGATCGTACTGCTGCGAGAGCTTACTGCAATCAGGCAGCCAGCTATCAAAACACAAACGTCAAGCTCGGCTTTTTAGGTGTGCTGGAGATTGCAGACCGCACAGGGCCGCCACCAAGCCTGGAGGAATGCATCTGGTACGACGCCGTGCTGCCAACAGGCAGCAGTATCGCGCGTCATCTGATTATTTTCAGAGTGCCCGGCAATCTCATATCGCCGTCCTCGATGTCATCGAAGACTCCAAAACCCAGGAAAAAAAAGGTCGACCAATAACGCATGGGGACGACTTCGCTGCAGCCTGTTTCGCGATGTATACCTGATAGGTGTCGGCTCGTGGCGGATGCTCAGGGTAGGAAAAGACGACCTTTTCAAACCGTTCAAAACAAAGATATCCGACACAACGTAGTCTTGGCGTTAGGCTCGGTCTGAGTTTGACGCACCTTCAGAGTTGAAGGAAAAACCGTACCTTGATTAGCTAAATGAGGATAGATATGGCATCCGCCAAACAGGACTTCGAACGATTTGTAGCATGGCTTCACCAACATGATGAGATAGCTCCCCCAGATGTGCGACGTCTGGCCAATCTGGCGTTGGCGAACTTCGATGCTCTGGCGGCTACTTCACGTCATCGCAGCCAGCGTTCTATCTATTTAGAAGGCCTGCTCCGGCCGGCACTGGCGCATACATCGGATGCACCCCCTGCAGCCCCAGCAGCGGCCGCCAACGGCGCATGGCCCTGGAAGCGGCTCCGGCATCTAACGTTGGGGCCATTTAGGGGCTTCCGCACTCCGGAGCCATTCGACCTTCAGAAGCGGATCGTCTTGTTCTATGGCCCAAATGGCAGTGGCAAGACCAGTTTTTGTGAAGGATTGGAGTACGGGTTACTAGGTGCGGTCGAAGAAGCTGAAAACAAGCGTATCGACGCCAAAACCTATCTCAAAAATCTTCACGCGGGACAATTTTCTGCTCCAGTCTTGAAAGCAACAGACCACCAGAATCGAGAAGTGGATATTGTCTCGAACCCCGATACTTTTCGATTTTGTTTCATTGAAAAGAACCGTATTGACTCCTTCTCCAGGATTGCAGCAAGACCAGCCGGTCAGCGCACTGAGCTCATCGCGACGTTGTTTGGTATGGAGCAGTTCAATGAATTTGTAAGCCATTTTAATGAGAGCATTGACAGTCAGCTCGTTCTGGAAGCAAAGAACGAGACTGTCTTGACAGAGCGCCGCAGAGCACTCGCGAATGACCAGGCGACGGTTGAGGCCGTGGCTCAATCTCTTGCAGATTTGGCGACGGAAGAAATGGAACTGGGCCATCGCTACTTCACAGAAACCAGTTACGTTGAGCTCAAGCGACTGATTGGCAGCGAGGAAGCCCCAGGCCGGCTTCACGAGTTGAATAACATCCTGAACTCAATCCCTCCAGCAGTCATAGGGTTGACGTCTGCAGGTCTGCTAACAGCCTTTGAAGAGGCTCACCGGTGGCATGAACAGGCCGAGAAAATATCAGGTGTACTTGAAGAGCGTAGCGCTCAAGTATCGTTCAAGGATCTGTACACGTCGGTGATCGCGCTTCAGGAAACTGAGGGTGACCATTGCCCGGCATGCGATACACCACTTGAAGGCCCATCTCATGTCGTAACCAATCCTTACGAGAAATCGCGAGCGGGCCTGGAGCAATTAAAAGACCTTGGCGAGCTTCAAGAAAGCCTGAAGAGCACCAAGGCAAATATGGCAGTTGCTTCACGTGCTTTACGCCAGCAACTTGCAGACATGGGAAAATTCATTGCTTCCCAGCTGGAGATGGATACCCCTCTTGGCCGTTACCTCTCTGGTCTAGAAATAGAACCCTCAGGCTCTTGGTGGATGAGTCTCTATCCGATTCAGGCTGAAGGTCATCCAGAGGGATCGGGACTTACAGACCTTCTCTCCCTCGCTGTCCGCATCGAGAAGCAAGACGCCACATCGCGACTCGCGCTTCAAGACCGACAAATGAGAATCGAAGAACGAGATCGCCTGATCGAACTCCAGCTCTTGGTCCATACCCAAGATCAGAAACGACAGCAGTCTCTCGGCAATGTTGCTGAAGCGAAAGCCAGAATTGCCGCCTTCGATGAAGCAAACGCCCAATTGATTGATGACGCTGAAAAGGAAGGACAAGACATCGCCCGAGATCAGCCGATCAAGGTCGCCTACGACTTGTTCCTACGAAAACTCAGAGAATATCGAGAGCAGTTGCCCGGTACCCTTATCGCCGGCCTCAACGAGTCGGCCATGAACCTCTACAACGAGTTCAATCGAAATGACCACGACGTCGATAAACTTGAGCAACTGCATTTACCTCTAACCGGCGACGGAAAGATCGAGATCACCTTCCGAGGTAATCCTGGGGTGCGAGTCGACGCCTTGCACGTCCTAAGTGAGGGGCACGTCCGCTGCCTTGGCTTGGCAATCCTATTGGCAAAGGCAAAGAGTATCGAAAGCCCCTTGGTCGTCTTCGACGATGCCATCAATGCGATTGACCACGATCACCGCGGCGGAATCAGGGAGGCAATTTTCGAGAATGACAACTTCTCGGATATGCAACTTATCGTTACGTGCCACAGCAACGAGTTCATCAAGGACATCCAGCAACACCTACCGCAAAAGCAGCGAGGCGACTGTGTAGTCTATCTGCTCCGACACCATACCGGCGACTACCGCCCCAGGGTCCGAAATAACGTCCCGACCAAGAATTACATCGTCAAAGCAAGAGAGGCCAAGGACAATCTGGAGAATCGAGAGGCGTTGGCTTCGGCGCGCCAGGCGCTCGAAATGTTGTCAGAGAAAGCATGGCGCTGGCTTGGCAGTTACGACCTAGGACTGATCAGCTTGCTTCTCCCTGGAGTCGGTGCAGAACCAAGCTTGCGCAACCTCTGCGAGGCCCTTGCAAGGAAACTCAAAGATGCCACGACATTCAACCATGAGAGCAAGGCCCCATTATTAGCCGCATACGACACGATCCTCGGGATACCCTCGAACAACCTTGTATGGACTTACTTAAACAAAGGGACCCACGAGGAAGCGGATCGCGACGACTTCGACGCCGAAGTGGTTGAGACTGTAGTTCAGATCCTCGAGACGCTGGATGCAATCAACCTAAGGCCAAAAAAGTAAGTGGGGTACTCAGCGAGCTTCGCGAAAATCGCGTGGCCTTCAAATAACGCTACGCCATTGGATCATATGAAGCTACAGGGGGGTGGTCACTTGCTGTCACCGGCGTTTCGGTTTGCGAACTGAAAGTAATGTAGCCGTTCCACATGCGTATGTGGTTTGCAACGGTTGCGGTCTGGCTCACGGCTAGCGTCTCGTCACTCTCGAGTGCGGTGGGGGCAGGAAAAAACGGCGCTAATATCCGCGCCCGGCGTAAAGCCGGGCATTAATAAAACGTAAAGAATGCTGCCCTTGTGGCGCTGCCTCGGGGCCACCCCCTCTCTTTCCAGAAGGCATGACCGGCCCCAGGCGCTCACCACTATGGGGTAGCGGCAGGCGCTTCATGGCTGTCGTCAGCCGGGTCCAGACGAAGATCCAGAAGATAGTGGTAAATATGGACAGCCGAGCCGTTCACCGGCCGCGTCTCCCGGTAGCCTCTCAAATGGGGGTGCTCTTTATCGAGCGTGAGCGTGCCCTGGCTGTCGAAACCGGCATAAATGGTTTCATTGACCCATCGCTCGTATTCAGAGCACAGACGTCGGAAGTCGCCGGTCGAGTAGACGACAATGGCAATAGAGGAAACCCCCAACGAATTGTACCCTGCAACCTTGTCGAGATGGTCCTCGAACGTATTGCGTCCTAAGCTGCGCAGGTGGAAAGCCTCGACAATCGAAATGCAATTCGTGCCTACGTAGATGCCACCATCAATTTCCCCTACCCCTTTTTTTGAGGCAGAACTGCCCACCCTCGCTTGGTCTTTCACCGTCCAGCTCAGGTAATCCAAGCGATGGCCCAGCAGCGAAGTCAACCAGTCATTGATCATGTTTTCGTGGTCTATCGACATCGGTGCGTCACCGTCACTTGGGCGGTACAAGTTGTTCTTTCGCGTCAGAAGCTCCTGGGCCACGCCGTACAGGTTGTTTGCAAGGAAAGCTTCCAACGTATCGCCCTGCTCTGCCTGACCAAACACCAGGCTTTTCTCGTGCGGTGACAATGCGCGGATTTCCTGCCACATGACCCTCGCCTGCGTGTGATTGGGCTTAATGTACAGGTCAATCACATAAGGAGAGCGCTTCAAGCGCAAGACGTTGTTCTTCCTGAGATCCCTTACCAGCTCTTCGAATGCCTGCTTCTGCTCGGCAGGTAATTCGAGATGCAACTTTTCGACCTCATGCAAATACGTCAGTGCCTCCTCAACCCGCTCTTGTTCTTGGAGGTACGCGCAACGGACATGCATGAGCTCGCAAGAGAGCAGATAGCGCTCTGGCACTTCACACCAGATACGATCAAACTCTTGCCACTGCTTGCATTCCAACAGAAGCCACAGTGCCTCCTCGAAATCCAAGACACCCACGTGCTGCGACTCAACAGCACGATAGACCTCGCGCCACTGTTCATAGCGTTGCCAGCTCTCGCTACCTACCTTGTTCACCCCCTCTCGTTCTGCGAGGGCACGACTCGCCTTGAGCCTTCCCGTCGCGTAGGTGATCTGTCGCCGCTCCTTCAGCAGGGTGTCAAACAGGTAGAACGCCCGCTGGGCATCGACCCTCAAATAACAGTTCGCCATTAACTGCCGGGCATACCGAGAGACCTCATCACTGATATCCCTGGCGTCGTCGAGGAACGCGTCCAGCTTGGCAATCCGTTCCTTATCGTTGAGGGCCGCATCGTCGGCAATCGCTTTAAGCGCAATCAACTCGTCCAACGGCTCAAATGAAACAGAAGAATGGCTGCGTTTACAGGAAGCGCCATACTTCACCAGACGCTGTGCAAGCTTTAACTGGCCGGCGTTGGCCGCCATCACGGCCACCCGGGATATCTCTGGAATCCAGACAATCCTTTCAGCATCGAAGTCCAGCGTGGCCAACTGCTCTAGAATACGCGACCTCCTTGCAGACGATCGCGTCGCCTCATACAGCTCAAGCCATCCGCCAAGGGGCGTTGGCCCCTCCTGCAGTACGCAGAGGAACTTCTTGAAATCATCCATCTTGAACACGTTGCTTGCCTGGCACACCCGCGCCCACAGCTGAACCTTGCTGTGGCCGACGCTATCGTTGAAGACTTCAAATACCCCGGCTAAGCGATCTGCGGCAAATCCAAAATCCTGAATCAAGCTCAGCAAGGCGTCGAACACATCTTTCTTAGATTTTGGTTCAGTATCAGCGACAAGCCGTAGCAGAAAGCGCAAATGAGTCCTTACTGCGCCAAATAACCCCCTGTGACTTTCTTCAGTGGCCTCAGTGTCATGTGCGAGTAGATCATCAAAGGCATGAATCACTCTGCGGCGCAGGCGCTCATTGCAACAGCGCAGCAGCCCACTCCAGTCAAAGCTGTCGAACACGGGACCGTCATCTATGCCGATATGCACGCTGGTGAAGCACTGTTTTAGATGCCTCAAGTAGTCCGTTGCCAATAACGTGGCAACGTGTTCGACACCCGCTATTTTTCGCGCATCGATGCCTTTGTATCCCTCTGACAACGCCTCGATGCACCAGAACGAAAACATCCATTCAGCAACCGGTAGCTCGTCAAATCGCCCCCTCAGCCGCTTGCGCCTGGCGATCAGAAAATCAGCAGCCAGGAGGCAGTGGTCTTTAAACAGGAGCGAGGCTTTGCCGTCTTCAGGCCTACGATACTCCATACGCTCGACTGCCTGCTTCAAGTCCGGTAGCAACTCCTTGCCCTCGGCATGAGATTCGGTCTCACGCGCCGCCATCCAGGCGAAAACCTCGGCAATCGCCAGCACAGTGTCTCTGGCCGACTCGGTATCAGTCGGCTCATCATTGATGATGGTATACAGCTCCAGGGCTTGGGCGAACACCAATTGCTGCCAGGCCCAGTCGTAGTCATAGCGTTCCGACAACCGCTGAGCGGCACGGTGCAGCCACTCATGGATCTTGATCAATCCGATATGACTGGTGGCCCTGTCGCGCAGCAGCAGGCACGCATAACGTGAAGATTGGATTTTCCTGAACAGGATTTCTGCCAGATGCGGCGCCTGCGCCGAGTGCTGCAACAAAAGGTGCGTGTAAGGAGAACTGTCTCGCCCTACACCCTCTTCGCATTCGTACTTCACTATGCCTGCCACGAGATGATGGGTCGTCTCGTAGTCGTAATAGTTCCTCGCCTCTTTCCACCACTGGAAACAATCAAAAACGCGCTCGTTCCGCAGGCGCCGATAGTGCTCGATCACGTCGTCCAGTTGGGACAGATCCAGTGCTGAGCAATAGGGCTCCTGCTCGCTCGCAACGAAGCCGGTACGCACCTCATCTGAATCCCGCCGTGCAGGTCGCACGATCGCATTCACTCGATTCTCGGACAACGCGATATCGGCCGCACATTCTTCCCAACTGTCATGTAGGGAGTCATCAGCCATCACGTAATGAAATGCACCCGCTAGGAAGTCCTCGCGCAACTGCGCAGAGCGGAACTTCAGGTGAAAAACATACGGCCGCCTGTAAGCCAGCACCATTTTCAACCACCATTCCTTGAATGCCACCTCCTGGTCCGCCCTTGACGCCCTCAACTGCTCCCAAAGCAGCGTGCCGACCCCGACAAGATCTTCGTCCTCAAAGGAGATCTTGTAACCACCGTATGACGCAGACAACTTGTGGCATGCTTGCAGGTAGCCCACTTCGGTGACACAGCACTCATCGACCCGCACATGCGGCGCCACCCAGCCCTCGCCACCGTGTTTGATGTCATAAAGAGAAGCCACTGTCGCAAGCTGTTGCCTCAGCTTTTGCGGCATGTCGTCGGCGACGGGAATCGGTCTGACCACCTCCAGCAGCCCACTTTTAAAGGTCACCACACGCTGCTGTTCAAGCTCTGCCAGCGGCACAGGGTCTTTCAACGCTTGCCAGTCCTCGTAATGCAACCAAGTCGCCTGCTCTTGCAAAAGATCGAGCACCGTGTCGCGGTTCAGCACGCGAGGAAAAATAGTGCCGGCCGCCAGCAACTCAGCGAGATAGCCATGCAGGGGTGTGATGACGTCGGGGCCGCCCCGGTCCGGATGTTCGTAAAAATCGAGTTTCTTCTCGAGATCTTGAATGAGACGAGCGGTATTCACCCCATGCTTCCTTGCGCGACTGGAAATAGCCGGTCACGCTACCACTCTAGCTTAAGGGGCGCATTTGAATTTTATGCGCGCAGTTAGATGAACGAATCTTCATGTTGCCCGTTTGTTTACACTCGGTGATGGATTTCTATCCAAGAGCATCACCGGCGCTGTCCCAACCAGTATGACAACGCCAACGCTCAGGAAAGCCGGTTCGAATAAGCCACTACGGTCTTTGACCCAGCCGATTAGATAGTGCTGCAAGAAACGGGCTGATGCCCCCAACGCCGCGATCAAACCGATAGCCGCCTCGGCGGCCCTGCCCGACAGCAATCTGCGGGGTAATCGCCAGAACGACTCCATCGAAGAAAAGCAGGCCGCGCAAGCGATCGCGAAAAGCCACCATGATCAGCACTGAAGAAGGCAGCGCCAATGCAAAGCCGATGGACACCGCGCATGCCACCGGGGCAGCGCGATATGCCAGGCCTCGATGCCTGACCTTCCGGTATAGAGTGCGCGCCGCAGCATCCTCACCGCAGCGAAACCGAAGGGAATGGCGGTGATCTTACCGATCTCGAAGGCCGTGTAATGAGTCTGTAAGCTTCCTCGAAAGACTTGATCACCAACGGCCGGGCACCTCCCCTACAAGTCGAGCCTGACGTACACTGAAAGCCATCAACGACCACCCTGCTACGCCTCAGAAATCGCCAATCGCGATCGCCCGCGTGCCCCGCGCAACTGGGGGCAAAACTGGGGGCATACTTTAGTTTTTCCGACCTGAAAATACTGCGCTAGAGCCCAGTCAAAATGTTCTTCGGCGCCCCTGAGAGCCTTTAGGCTTCGTCTGGCAGGCTGTTTAGCTGAGCATTTCTGGCTTTTCATGGGCATGGAGATCCATTCATTTGCAAGCCCGCCAGTCCCGTTGCCTCACCGAAATCGCCATCAATTTATTCTGGCCCAGCAAATACAACCGCGCCCCGTCAATAAATGGTTCAGGCACCTGATGTTCGATCTGTTCGGCGATTAACTGCGCGCGCAGCCTTTACTGCCAATGCGAAAACCTTGGAGCGCAGGTGCGACACCTTCGGCCAGACCGCATGCACATCAGCGTTACCGAAAAACGACTTGCGACACGAAGCAGACATTAGAGCAGGTAAATAAGCCCGTCGTTTTTCTTCCTTTGGCCTCGTTTTTTGCCAGCAGATTTCAGGTTGCTCACCGAGCACTCCGATAGAATCAGGCAATACTAAAATCGAATCAGGCATAGTTCCCAGCCACTCTCCGCCCTAGCATAGCCTGACCTTATATATTCAGGAGTGCGCCCCATGCGTGCAGAAAAAACCATTTTTATCACGGGCGTTAGTAGCGGCTTTGGCCAGGCCCTGGCTAAGGAAGCTCTCGCTCAGGGCCATCGAGTGATCGGCACTGTTCGCAGCGAATCCTCTCTGGCAACGTTCCAGGCGCTCTTGCCTGAGAGAGCCCATGGCGTGGTGCTGGACGTTACCCACTTTAATGCCATCGACGCCGTCGTCGCCGCTATTGAGGGTCAGTATGGCCCGGTGGACGTGCTGGTTAACAACGCGGGTTATGGCCACGAAGGGGTTTTCGAGGAGTCGTCGCTGGAGGAAATGCGCCGTCAGTTCGACGTCAATGTATTCGGCGCGGTGGCGATGACCAAGGCGTTTGTGCCCTTTTTTCGCCAGCGGCGGGCGGGACGTATCCTCAATATCACGTCCATGGGTGGCTATATCACCATGCCAGGTATTGCTTACTACTGCGGCAGCAAATTTGCCCTGGAGGGCATCTCTGATACGTTGAACAAAGAGCTTGCGCCCTTCAATATTTTTGTAACGGCCGTGGCGCCGGGGTCTTTCCGAACGGACTGGGCAGGTCGTTCGATGCAGCGTACGCCGCGCAGCATCAGTGACTACGATGCGACTTTCGACCCGGTGCGAAAAGCCCGTGAGGAAAAAAGCGGCCTTCAACTGGGCGACCCGCAGAAAGCCGCACGCGCCATGATGACTATTATCACCAGCCCTAATCCGCCGGCTCAACTGCTGCTGGGCAGCGACGCCCTGGCTCTGGTGCGTGACAAGCTGCAGCGGACGGCGGAGAGTATTGAGCAATGGGAAGCGCTGAGCTGTTCCACGGACGGCTGAGCATAAAAGTGGAGAACGTACAATCGATGCCGAAATCCAAGGACCCGAGCACTGCGCGTATGGTGCAGTTGATGGGCCAGCTTGCACCGCTGGAGGGTTACAACCTGAGTCCGCTGGATGATGTGCGTTTTCTGCGTTCCAACCGGCCGCTGAAGCGCACCCCGGTTCTATATGAGCCGGGCATCGTCATCCTCTGTCAGGGGCAGAAACGCGGCTATCTGGGTGATGAAATTTACATCTATGACGCCCAGCATTATCTGGTGGTGTCAGTGCCAGTGCCTTTTACAATGGAGACCGACGCTAGCGAGGCGGAGCCAATGCTGGCGGTGTACATACGTCTGGATTTCAATCTGGCCGGCGAGCTGATTCAGCAGGTAGATGAGGTATGGAACATCCGCGTGGCTCAGCCTATGGGTATGTACGCCTCGCCCATGGACGAACCGCTGCGCCAGTCGACCCTGCGTTTTCTGGAAGTCATGGGCGACTGCACCGACGCGCAAATCCTCGGACCAGCGATGTTGCGCGAACTCTACTACCGCATTCTCACTGGCGAACAAGGCGGTACCCTACGCGCGGCTATCGCCCAGCAGGGTCAGTTCGGCAAGGTGACGCGCGCCATTCACAAAATCCACCGCTGTTACCACGAGCATCTGGATGTAGAAATCCTCGCCCAGGAAGCGCAGATGAGCGTGCCTAACTTTCATCTGCATTTTCGCAAGGTGACCGATTCCTCGCCTATGCAGTACCTCAAGTCGACGCGGTTGCATCAAGCGCGATTACTGATGCTGCGTAACGACCTGACAGCGGCCAAGTCGGCATTTCTGGTGGGTTATGAAAGTGCTTCGCAATTTAGCCGCGATTTCAAGCGCCTCTTCGGACGCACGCCAATAGCGGAGGTGGCGCGGATGAAGCAGGCTTATACGTTGCCGGCACCGACAACCCCGTCGCCCTTCGTGTCATCACACTGAGTTTCAAACAATCCTGTCTTGCCCGTCGCCAGTAGGCGTGGGAACGTGCGGATGGCGTGCCTGCCGACACAACGGGCGAGTGAAGTGTCACATCTGCTGCCGCATAGATAAACACCCATCCAGGATTTGTATATTCAGGGGCCTATCAGAAAAGCTATCGCTCTACGGCGATGCATTTGATCTCCACGAGAAGGCCGGGGCGAGCCAGTTCACCGACACCTATGCATGTCCATGCACAAGTACTCCGAGGAAAGACTTTATCCTTCACGCGTCTAAAAATTGGCATGTGGCGGTGCATATCGACGTGATAAGTTGTCATTTCGACGACATCTTCAAATTCGCACCCGCCGGCTTCCAAGACGAGCCGGAGATTGTCCCAAGCTGCCAAAAACTGCTGCTCTGGGTCTTCGATAACTGATAATTCCGGCGTCCGGCCTACCTGACCAGCGCAGTAAAGAGTCTTTCCTACCTTTACAGCTGGTGCATAACCAGCATGCTCGCAGAGCAATCTCATGCCATCTGGAACAATGATCTGACGATCAGTCATGGTTGTGGAGCCCAAAATATAAACGGATACGAAAGCTAACTCACGTGCCAGAACGGCGTCCAATCGGGTCACTGGGACTCAGCCTCATAAAACCGCATTCGCCACTCTAGAAACCCCGGCCAGTAAGCGAACGACAGACCACTAATAAATAAAGACGCGCATTGGCGTAGCTGCTTTCTCGATAGAAATACTAGCCCCGCGGCGAAAGAGCTATCGAGATCCGCCCGTTTAACGCCCTTACTCTGAAATTGACTTGTCGAGAAGGTGGCTCTCGACTGAAGAGGACTTGCGACGGCGAAAAATCCGTACGCCAGGCGACCGTAGCGGTGCTCTAACAATCTCAATCGGTAACCAGGTGAGGGTTATCGGGGAAAGAGCCACTGCGGTAGCGAACGCATTCAATCCCTCTTTGCAGATCACATCAGAAGAGAATTCGCTTTCCTCGCCATTGAAAGTACACACGATTCGCTCATCAAAGGACTTTGAGTAGGGCCGTCTACCCTCCTCATTTCCGCAGGTGTGTTTGATAATCTCACTGCTATCCAGAATGTTTCGATCAGGGAAGTTGAAGTCCGCAATATCCAAGCCACTGGCTCGCGTACCTGGCACTGATCGGCCCGGTCTGCTGAAAGAACCGTCGGCGTTCCTTCGCCATGGCAACAATTGAAGCAGCGCTCGCATCTCCGGCCGGCATGACAGGTTTGTGGTCGATTCCGATAACAGATGAGCGCGGGTTGTATCCGGCTCCTGCACAGGTGATCTGGACTGAGCCTGCAATTGGGATTGGAAATCTGCACTATGGGTCGTTGCCCGCTTCTTGTTTTCTGAAGTCGGTAACACTGATGAAGCTGGCGGTACCGCAGATATATAGGTCATGGGGACGCCTCATATCAGGTCTGGTGTCATGAGTCTCGCCAGCATTCCTGGCGTGGCTGTTCAGTTTTTGCGCCATCAGATCCCGCTGAACCAGTTGTATCCCTGGTCTTCCCAATACCCGCCCGGGTTGTCGTTGCTCACGAAAATCTCGACAACATGCTTGGGGTTTTTGAAGCCCAATTTGGTGGGTACTCGAACCCGCAGCGGATAGCCGTACTCGGGCGGCAACGCGACATCAGCGTAATCCAGCGCCAGCAGTGTCTGTGGGTGCAAGGCCGTCGGCATGTCCAGACTGGAGTAATAGCGATCAGCACATTTGAAACCGACGAATTTCGCTGTGGTATCGGCACCGATGTGTTCCAGAAAGGTTTTGAGCGGTACACCTCCCCATTGTCCTATGGCGCTCCAACCTTCAACACAGATCAAACGGGTGATATCGCTACGTTGCGGCAGTTTGCGCAAGCTTTCGAGTGTCCATGGAGCCTTGTCCCTGACCCGGCCGGAGACGGCGAGCGAGTAACTGGCGAGGTCCACTTCAGGGATATCGTCCTGGCCATAGAATGCGTTGAACGGAAATGGCGTAGTGATCTGCGCGCGGGTGAAGGTCGGCGCCAGTTTCTGTCCGCTGAACAGCCATGCCTGGACCCTATCGTTCCAGCGCGACATGGCCCAAAGGACCTTGTCAACCTGATCGCCGTCCTGCAGGTTGCAGCCGGTCAGCATCGACATCGCACCCACGGTCAAGCCGGCACGAAGGAAATGCCGGCGCTGGATATTCTCCAACTCAAGCTGTTGCGCAGGTTCAAGCCTGACGCGCTGAACAGTTCCTTTTCTGGATTCAGTCATGGCCATTTCTCCTGATATCAAGCGACCGCACCCCACCTGAAATCATTGGCAGCAGGGTTTTGGGTACCAGCATTACCAACCCAAGATGAATCACGACGAATGCAGCAATTACCGCCATCGCCGCAAAATGTACGTAGCGAGCGACGTCATAGCCGCCCAGTAGCGCGACCAGCTCTTGAAGTTGAATGGGTTTCCAGATCGCCACACCCGAAATGACGACGAGTGCGCCTGCTGCCAGCACCATCCAGTACATCAGGCGCTGCACAGCGTTATAGACACCCTTTTCATGCACGAGCCGGAAGCGCAAAGCGTCCGTAAAATCACGCTTCAATGCGACAAGCCCAATGGGCAGCAACTCACGTTTGAAATGGCGACTGACGACGCCATACAGCACATAGATTGCGCCGTTGATCAGCAGCAGCCACATGAATGCAAAGTGCCAGGCCAGCGCCCCACCCAACCACCCGCCCACGGTTACCGACACTGGAAACCTGAAGCCGAACAGTGGCGAGGCGTTGTAAATGGCCCAACCGCTCATGAACATGCAGACCATGCAGGCGGCGTTGAGCCAGTGGGTGAGGCGAACCGGCCAGGGATGAAGCTTTTTCTGTCTCACGTGTTTCCCCCTCGAAACCAGCCATGTAGCGGAGCGTTGCCAAGCGGCAGCGCCCCTGCCTTTTCAGGTGATTACATCGGTGGCTGGAAGCCATCCTTGCCAACTGCAATGCCGCGCGCGGTGGTTCCATCTGCGGCGGGGAACACGACAATTTTCGTACCTTTGACCAGTTCATCGGCTTTGCCTGGCTCGACGTAGGCAATTGGCACATCGTCCGGTACGACGATTTGTTTCTCGCCACCCTTGTAGTTGACGGTCAATGTGCGGCCGTCAGCTTTGGACAGTTTCCCCACTGTACCGTTGGTCATGGTGCCTGTGCTGCCATCCGCGTTCTGCCAGCCATAATGACCTTCGCCGCTGCCCTTCAGGCTGGCGTCAAAAACCGTCACCTCCAGCGCCTTCAATGTTCCGTTGGCCTGCGGGATGGCCGCCGAGCCAATGAAGCTGTCGGATTTGATCGATTCGATATTGGCCTTCGATACCCGGTTGATACCGGTCTTGTCAGTCAGTCCGATAGTCTGCTGGGCGCCGGAGCGGACAGTGAATGTCAGCGTATTGTTGCTGACGCTTTCCACCGTGCCACGCAGCGGTTTGATCACCGGCATGTCAGCCGCGGTAGCAATGACGGCAGCACTGAGCATCAACAAACCGAATGTGGTAGACAAGGCGTTTTTTAGTTGCATGGTGACGATTCCTCATGGGGTGATGTGCCGCCATCCTCGACCGCAGACCGGGACGTCACGATGACCGCCGAATGACATTTTTGTCATTCGTCAGCCCTGCCCATGAATGACAGAAATGTAACCGACTGCGCCCGCTCATCCCGTTACACTGCACAGCCGAGATACCGATGTCGCGGGCTGAATCCTGTCATGAAGAGACCCGAGCGCGCCTCACGATGCATATCCTGCTAATCGAAGATGACACCAAAACAGGTGAGTACCTCAAAAAGGGGCTCGGCGAGTCCGGTTACAACGTCGACTGGACCCAGCACGGCGCCGACGGCCTGCACATGGCCTTGCATACGACCTACGATCTGATCGTGCTGGACGTGATGTTGCCCGGGATTGACGGGTTTCAGATCATCGAGCTTTTGCGCGCCAGACAAGACGTCCCCGTGCTGTTCCTGACCGCGCGCGACCAGTTGCAGGACCGCATTCGCGGCTTGGAACTGGGCGCCGATGACTACTTGGTCAAACCTTTTTCGTTTACTGAACTGCTGTTACGCATCCGCACCATCTTGCGTCGTGGTGTCGTGCGCGAAGCCGACCATTTCCACCTCGCCGACCTCGAGCTGGATCTGGTCCGGCGCCGCGTTACACGCCAGCAGCAGGTGATCGTGCTGACCAACAAGGAGTTCGCCCTGCTGCATCTATTTCTGCGCCGGGCAGGCGATGTGCTGTCCAGGACACAGATCGCTTCGGAAGTCTGGGACATGAATTTTGACAGCGATACCAACGTGGTGGACGTAGCGGTCAAGCGCCTGCGCAGCAAGGTCGATCAGCCCTACCCTATCAAGCTGATCCATACCATTCGCGGTATCGGCTATGTCTGCGAGGTGAGGCCATGCGGTCCCGACGCCAACCCTCTCTGACCCTGCGATCGACCGTGGCGTTTTCCATGGTAGCGATGCTGGCCGTGGCCGGTGCAGGCGTTTATCTGTATCAGACGATGAAAGCCTCGGTATTGGTGTACAGCGATCATGCGGTCATGGGCCGCCTGGAACATTTTCGCAAGCTGCTGCACTACGAGCTCGCCATCGAAAAGCTGCGCGACAGCCCGCAGATTTTCAAGAACATGCTCGACAGCGAAGACGACATCTTCATCATTGAAGAGCCCGGACAGCAACCGGTAATCCAGGTAAATCCACTGAACGTCACGTTGCCTGAACTGCCCGTGATCGGCCAGGATACAAAGCTGAGCGTCAGTGACCTGCGTAGCGGCGTGACCGACTCGGGAACAATGCTGCGCGCCGCCTCCGTCGTCACGACGTCGGGGGGACGTGAAGTGCGCCTGACCGCCGCGCACCTCATGGGCAAGGAAATGGCTATGCTCGCGGCGTATCGCGAACGTATCTACCTGGCCGTTGCCCTTGCGTTTCTGGCCACCGCGTTGCTGGGTTACCTGGTACTGCGTCGAGGGCTGCGTCCGTTACGCAAGATGGCCGCGCATGCGGCAGCGATAACACCCGAGCGTCTGCACAGCCGTATGGACAGCTCCGATACGCCGGTTGAACTGCAACAGCTGAGTGACGCCTATAACGCGATGCTCGATCGTCTTGCCCGGGGTTATCAACGATTGACGCAATTTTCCGCTGACCTTGCCCATGAAATCCGCACGCCGGTGGGGTCGCTGATGGGGCATTGCCAGGTCGCCCTTCGCCAGCGCCGCAGCGAGGATGACTATCAGGCACTGATCGCTTCGAACCTTGAAGAGCTCGAACGGATCTCGCGCATCGTCGAAAGCATTCTGTTCCTTGCGCGCGCCGATGAAGCGCACGCACTGGTGGAGCGCCAGCAACTATCGCTGCATGACGAATCGCAGCGCATTGCCGACTATTTTGAAGGCTTGGCTGAAGAGCGGCGAATGACCGTACAGATAACAGGCGATGGAAACGTGCTCGCTGACCCTTTGCTGCTGCGCAGAGCCTTGAGCAACCTGGTGGCAAACGCCGTTCGCTATGCCTACGAGGGCACCGAGATTCAGATCCGGGTGATGGAAACCCCCGGCGGAGCCCGCATTGAAGTGAAGAACCAAGGGCCTGTGCTGAGTGATGAAACCGTGGGCAAACTCTTCGACCGCTTTTACCGCGGCGATGCGTCTCGCCACCAGAACTCTGACTCCTACGGCCTTGGCCTCGCCATCGTCGTGGCAATCATGCAACTGCATGAAGGTCACGTGCGTGTCGAACAGCCAAAGCCCGGGGTTATCTGTTTTTCGCTGTCATTCCCTGGAGCTTGAACGACGTCGGCGGACAGTGCTTGTCGTTCGCTGCCCCCAACTGAAACTCATGCGCGCAGGTCAACTGTCTGAGGGCTTGCCCAGGCTCTGGTGCTCGACCGGCGCATACTTTTCTTCGCCAGCAACGGGTACCCAGTCCTTCAAAGGTGTAAGAAAGTGCAGTTCAAAACGACGTGACAAGAACGCCCATCTTCCGTCCCGACGTTCAAACCTGTCGTGGTACAGCCCGCTGACTTGCACCGGGCCTTTTTCAATGTCGTGAAACAGGCAATCCGCAGCCACCGTACCCACCGCGCTGTCACCCTTAATATCGATCAGCGGGTTGGCCATCCAGTGATGCATATGTGGCATCTGGCGCCAGCTGTTTTGCGCCATCGCGAGGATTTCGTCACGGTTTCCGGCTTGGCCAAAACCCGGTAGATCCAGTGTTGATTCTTCGTGCCAGATACCGCTCAGGAGCGAGGCGTCGATGCGGTCGAAGGCATTGGCGTAGGCGTTTATCAGCGACTCGATGGCGGCGCGACTTTCCAGGGCGTCCAGTCGGGCGGTCAGTTGTTCCATGTTCATGATGGGGTTTCCTGCTGAGGCTTCGCATAAGCGACGAAGGCAGCCCTCCGCGAGGGCTGCGCTACGGTTGAGCACGTGTTCAGATCTGCGACAGGCCGCCGTCGACCATCAGCTCCACACCGTTGACATATTTCGCATCGGCAGATGCAAGGAACAGCGCCGACGAGGCGATTTCTTCAGGTTGGGCCATATACCCCAGCGGAGTGATCTGCTCGACGTGTTGGCGCAGCGCGGCAATGTCGCTCTCGCTCATCTTCAAGCCGTTATCCATCAGAGGCGTGCGGGTGAAGCCAGGGCTCAGGACATTCGCTCGAATCTTGCGACCTTTGAGTTCGTTGGCCCAAGTCCTGGCGAAGGACCGTACTGCGGCCTTGGATGCGTTGTAGAGGCTCAGTCCTTCCATCCCATTGCTGGAACAGATAGAGGCCGTCAACACGATCGACGCACCGTTTTTCAACAATGGCATCAACGTTTGAACGGTAAAAAAAACCCCCTTCACGTTAATGTCGAACATGTTGAAATAAGCCGCCTCGGTGGTCTCGCCCAGCGGGTTCTTTTCGCAAATACCCGCGTTGGCAAACACTGAGTCCAGCTGATCGTCGCGCGCCTCAATTGTAGCTTTGAGTTTATCGAGATCAGCCTGGCTGGCGACATCGGAAATGACCGCTACGACTCTGTCGCCTAGCTTCGCCACCGCCGCCTCCAGCGTGGCTGCAGAACGACCCGTGATGTAAACACGCTTGGCTCCCTCGGCAATCAAACCTTGCGCAATTGCAAACCCGATCCCTGTGGATGCCCCGGTGACGACTGCAACCTGATTAGCGAATTTGCCTGACATATCTGACTCCTCAGTCTCGATTGTGTGGCTCGACTGGAACCACAGTGCGGCCATTTTGAGAGGAGTCAGGGGCTGAGCGGCACTGCCATAAATGAACATTGGCCGTTCATTTATGTGAGGCGTAAGGGAAGGTTTGATCGTTTAGATTGGAGTCAGCTGATTCAGAGCATGACCTGCAATCGAGAATATTCTGGAACCGAGGGGTTCCAGGAAGGAGACCTTATGCCTAAGACAAAAGTCGCCCCCCCGGAACCGCGGCGTTGGTTGATGTTCACCATCTTGTTGGTCGGTGCATTTTTACCGCCGCTGGATTTTTTCATCGTCAACGTAGCGCTGCCTTCAATTCAGCAATCGCTAGGCACGGCCTCCTCCGCCGAACAGTTGATCATCTCCTCGTATGCGGCGCTTTATGCCGTGACACTGATTACCGGTGGACGGCTGGGTGACATCTATGGCCGCATGAGAATGTTCTTCGTTGGTCTGGTTGGCTTTGCCGTTGCCTCACTGATCTGCGGTGTAGCCGAGTCACCCTGGGTGTTGATCGCCGGACGTTCGCTGCAAGGCGTGACGGCAGCCATCATGGCACCTCAGGCACTCGCATCAGTGCAGGCGATATTCCCCGACTCCGAAAAGCCCTTGGCACTGAGCCTGTATGGCGCGGTCTTTGGTCTGGCTTCGGTAGTCGGCCAGGCACTTGGCGGAATATTGATATCGCTCAACCTGATGAACCTGGGCTGGCGGGCGATATTTCTGGTGAATTTACCGATTGCGTTACTGGTCATCCTTGTCGCCATTCCAGTGGTCAAGGAAACCCACGCACCACAGACAAGCAAGCTGGATCTGGGCGGAACGCTATTGTCGATGGTGACGCTTGCGGCTCTGATCATTCCTCTGATCGAGGGGCGTGAATCGGGTTGGCCTTTGTGGGCCTGGCTGTCGCTTGCAGCGGTGCCGCTGCTGGCCTGGCTGTTCTGGCGCTACGAAGCCCGCCTGCATCAAGCGCAAGGTGCTCCGTTGCTGAATCCTGCCGCACTGCGCGCGCCCGGTCTTGCCCGGGCACTGCTCGTCGCCCTCACCTTTTACGCGATCGGCGTGTTTTTCCTGCTGCTTTCCATTTATCTACAGGGAGCGCTGCACACGAGCCCACTCAATGCAGGCCTCGTCTTCCTTCCTTTCGGCGCGGGATTTTTGCTGGGACCGCTTTCCACCCCTCAGTTCAGGCGTTTTCTGGGGGCATACGTCAATCCCGTCGGAATGGGGCTTGAAGTGTTGGGATTTGTGCTCTTGGCCTGGCTCGTGGCGCACACGCCGATGTCCGCCAGCCCCGCTGCGCTGCCCCTTGCCGTCATTCTGTTTCTGATCGGTTTCGGACAAGGATTAGCCCTTCCGACATTGATGCGCATGATCACAGGACGTGTGGCACCCGCATACTCCGGCATGATTGCAGGCATTACCAGCTCCACCCTGCAAATCAGCACGTCACTGAGCGTGGCAATAATAGGCGGCATTTTCTACACCCTTCTAGGCACGGATACGGACGCGGCTGCCATCACCCACGCTTTCACCGTCTCCATACTCTGCATCGCAGCATGCCTGGCGGTAGGCGCGGGATTGAGCCTTACCCTGACGCGCCAACCTGCTACTGATCCGCAAACGGCGGCCATGCACCCAGCAGAGTGAGTCAACCGCATGCCTGATTGCCGATCATGATGGAAGCAAGATCGGCAAGAGCACGAAGGCTGTCCATCTGGCGCATGTCCTGGTGGTAGCCCATCCATATGTCGCGACCCGGTGGCGGCTCGTGCGGATCAATCAACCGCAGCGCCGTTAATTGGTCACCCAAGGCGCGGGGCAATACGGCAACGCCCTGCCCCTGCGTGCACATTTGCGCCTGGACTGTGCGGCTGCTACTGGTGAACAAGGTACGCGCCAGAGGGTAACGCTGCTGCAGCCACTGCACATCGGGATAATGAGACTGGGCAACACTCATGGTAATCAAACCAACCCCCTCGCCCTGTGGCTCGGGATCAGCAGATCCGACGGCCGTGTATAACCCATAGCTCAGGGAGATCAGCTTGCGGTGAACAATATCGGGTTCGGTGAAAGGGACGATTCGAAACGCGATATCGGCGTCGCGACGAGCCAGGTCAAACAATCGATGCCCGGCGATAACCTCAGGCACAATCAGAGGGTAACGTCGCCCCAGTTCACTGAGGACGGGGGCCAGCACATAACAGGCAAACCAGTCAGCGCAAGAAATGCGCAACACACCTTCTGGCTGGGCGCTGTCGCCCGCCAGGCGCCTTTCGATGGCCAACGCACTCTGCTCCATTTCCTGCGCTAGGCTGAGCAGCTTCTCTCCGCTGTCGGTCAGTACCAAACCTTGGGTGGTACGCAGGAAAATGGGCTGGCCACTGGACTGCTCAAGCACCTGCAAGCGCCGCCCCACGGTCGGATGGCTAACACCCAACAGCTTGGCAGCAGCGCCCAATGACCCACTGCGGGCAATCGCGAGAAAGATCCGCACATCACTCCAGTCCATACTCTACCCCGTACAAAAATGAACAGTGAGAGTGCAGTAATGGCAGTGCCGTAGCAATCCCAGGCTCGACATACTTCTCTGCATACACCTTCGTCGAAACACCAACCGAGGGACTGCAAATGAAGATTGGCTTTATCGGTGTGGGAAGCATGACCAGAGCGATCATTCCGTTGCTCATCCGGGCCGGCCATCACGTATCGGCATGGAACCGTAGTCACGCTGCGATTATGGATCTCGAAGGAGTAAGCGTTCTCGAATCCCCGTCCTCGGCCTTTCAGCAAGAGGTCGTCATCAGCCTGCTGGCCGATGATGCCGCCGTCAGGGAAGTGCTGCTGTCCAGCGCTGCTCTGGAAAATGCAGACAAGGCCTGCGTGCATGTCGTGATGTCGACTTTGTCGCCTTCACTCATGGTCGAGTTGCAGGGCATGCATGATGCAGTCGGCATGGCATTGGTCGCGGCACCGGTTTTCGGCGTGCCCGCCGTGGCCGCGAGCGGCGAGTTGAACATCCTGGCGGCCGGATCGCAGCTAGCTGTCTCGACGGTTCAACCGCTGTTTGACCTGCTCGGGAAAAAAACCTGGTATCTGGGCGATCAGCCTGAACACGCGTGTATCGCGAAAATCGCCGGCAACATGATGATCACTCAAGCCATCCAGTCGCTGGGCGAAGCAAGCGGACTCGTTCAACGCCACGGACTGACCCCTTCGATTTTCGTCAACCTCATGACCCAGACCCTGTTCGCCTGCCCCAGTTATCAACGGTATGGGCAGAACATCGCCAACAACAGCTTTGAACCGGGTTTCAAACTGTCTCTTGGCCTCAAGGATATAAATCTGGCTATTGATGCGGGCCGTCTCAAGGACCTGGAACTGCCTGCTGCGGATGCAGTGCGATCGAAAATGACGTCGGCAGTTGCCCGGGGAGACGGGCACAAGGACTGGTCGGTCTTCGCTACGCAGACACTTACCCAATCAGCCGATCATGCCCAGCAACCCTGGCGAAGCGCACCGATAAAACGTACGCGGCGTGGCAACTTCTGGGTGACCGGCGCCCGTGTTACCCAGAACGGTAAAAATTTCCAGAAGGGTCCGATGTACGTAGCCTGGGAATCCCCTGAGCACATCACTCAAGCCTATCCCGTGGTGCTGGTGCACGGCGGCACGCTGCAGGGCACCGAATGGCTGGATACACCCGATGGTCGCCCGGGATGGGCGCAGCGGTTCCTCGAAGCGGGCTTCGTAGTCTTTCGCGTCGACAGACCCGGCCACGGGCGATCGCCGTATCACCCCGACATCATGGGACCGATGGGGCCAGCGTTCTCCTATGAACGCGCCCGCGAAGTTTACTTTCCAGAGGGAGGTGGAGAAACGCAGTGGCCGTTTGAGTCGGATGACGAAGCAGCGTTTGACGCCTTCATTGCAGCTTACGGCCCCATGCCGGCTGACCTTGCGGCCTCGCAGACCCTGGACGCGGACCGACTGGCCGAACTGCTCGACAGAATCGGTAAGGCCATCATCGTTACGCATTCCGCTTCCGGGCCCAGTGGCTGGTTGGTCGCCGATCGTCGACCCGACCTGATCGCAGGGATTGTGGCAGTGGAGCCTATGGGGCCGGTATTTGGCCATACGCCGGGTATAGGCAGCCTCGAATGGGGACTGACCGCCGCCCCTTTGACCTTTGATCCGCCTCGCGAGACGGCGGAGCAAGTCCGCACAGCAGAACCATCAACCCTGAAAATTCCCGGATTGCAGGGCGTTCCGGTAGCGCTGATGACAGGTGAGACATCAGCGTTTGCTTCTTACGCATCCAGCATTGTCCCTTTCCTGCGAAATGCCGGTGCCAACATTCACCACCTGGATCTACCGGCACTGGGTATTCACGGCAACGGCCACGGATTGATCTATGAACGCAATTCAGACTCGGCTTTCAAGGTAGTCATGCAGTGGCTGGAGGAATCGTTGAACATGCCCGATCCCGCGTAAAGCGCCTGCTCAGGTTCTCCGTCCAATCATGGAAGGACCAAGGAAGGGTACAGACAAGCCCCTTAGAACAACTGCCACGAGGTTATCCATGGACAATTCCGACATCACGCGTCAACTCTCGGCATTCAGACAAACCATCGACAATATCGACGCCGCGCTCATCCACATGCTTGCTGAACGGTTCCGCTGTACTGATGAGGTCGGCTTGCTTAAAGCCCGACATCAATTGCCAGCGGTGGACAAGAAGAGAGAGCAGCATCAATACGAACGTCTGACAGCCCTCGCCCAGGAGGCCAACCTCGATACGGCCTTCGTCCAGAAGCTGATGCAGTTTGTCATCGGTGAAGTGGTCGACCGCCACAGACAATTTGCGGCCAGGCATAACCCAGGACTCTGCGAGGGCGCTGTCCTCAAACCTGAAAACACCGCCGTCTAACCCGCCGCCTCCCCTCACTAGACGCCCGGGAATTGCTGATAGATCGCAGACAACTCGATAGAGAAGCGACTGAATAAGCCCCTTTCTCCGACCGATTCCTGAAAGGCAATTAGACTATCAAGACGAGCAGAACCGCATGAAATGGCCAATGATCGATCAGATTCGCAGTTTCACTGTTTTACCCTCTGGCTACACATGGGATTACCTGAAACGCGAGGAGATCGATGTAGCGATAATTTTTTTCCAGACGTGGTTTCCCTCCATTACGGTGGGGTTAGGGAGCCCTTTTCTGAACCAGCAATTTTATGAAGACAACGTGGTGCTCGAAGACGATCTGGAGCGGGCGATGTTCGCTATAGTGGTCCGCCGAAATCATGAAATCGTCGCGATAGCAACGTGGGAAAAAATTGACGGCGCTGATGTCATCTTCGGGCGAGTGGGCGCGGTAGCCAAACATCATAGACAAACCAAACTGGCCGTAGCTGCCCAAGACCTCGGAGAAAAAATGGGAAGGTTCATGGGAGCGGGCTTGATCTATGGTATGGCGACAACCAGCGCTCCGTATATGCAACAAGCACTGGAGCATGCGGGTTACAAAGCCGTAGGAATAATGCCTGGCTTCGACCAAGAGGAAACAGAGCCAGGAATCGTTCGCAGGGTTTACGAAGTCATCTACGCAAAACGACTCGCCCCCAACTCAAATTTTCTGATTCCTTCAGTACACAACCTCACACCGACCGTCGCTCGGCTTTATGCAGAAATATTTCACGAAACAATCAGGGCTGAATGAGAGGCAAGCATAAAACCAGTGTGTTTCGGATCAAATAAAGATCCTCGCTCACGCTGATTGCGTTGCTCGGGAGCGCCGCTTTAGCTTGCGTGCACCGAATACCAGGTACTGCCATACTGGAGTCAGTCGCAGGTCACCATTCAAGATCACTCGCACACTCAATGCGATTGGGGGCAAAAGGGGGGGCAAATAACAGCATTATCGACCTGAAAACGCCTTCCTAGAGCCTAGTCAAAATGTTTTTCGGAAGCTCTGTCAACATGGAGCAGCTATGACTGACAGCTCTCGGCCAGAAGCGGACAGTCACTTTTGTTCGTCTCAAGCGATGGACAACCCCTCGCTTACCTCAGTTTGAACGCTGGTTTACCGCTGAATTGGCGCACTTCTACACCAACAATATAGATTCATGAAGCCCTTGGAATTCTGAGAGTCTCCGGCTTAACATGGACGTCGGTTCAACAGGAAGGCTGCAATGGATCTGAAGTTCAGTCACGTAGATGTACTTGTCAATAATCTCGAAGAAGCCTGTGCTTACTACGCACAGATACTTAATGCCAGGATATCCAAAACGCTCGTTTGGGAACGAGGTGGCCTGCACGTGCGCTACGCGATAGCGCTGATCGGTCAAGAGCGTTTCATGTTGGTACAGCCATTGGCGGGAAACCTGCGGGAGCTATTAGACTCCTCGGGAGAAGGGATGATTTATCGCCACTGCTATTCGACGCCGGACATCGAGAAGGCATACGACGAACTGATGGTCGCCGGTGTTCAGCCAGAAGACGAAAACGGAAAGCCATTGGCCCGTGCGAACCTGCAATCCCCATCCGGGACACGCATTATCTGGTTGCCCAAGCGCTTTGGGCACTTCTCTATCGAAATCCTGGAAGACATGGCGTTAGAGGCATTTGTAGAAGCTGCATTTTCCTGAATTATGCGGCGGTGAACGTCTGCTTGCGGCCGTTTTATTGTCTGGCGCAACCGACAGCTATGGGTCGGTTTCAGCCGGTCGCGACAGGCAGAAATCGGCCAATAGCAGTCATTGCTTAGGCGCTGAATCGGAGGCTGTGGACACGTGAGGTGATGAGGATTCGAATCTCTCCTTCACCGCCAAATTGAAAAAACGCAAGCCCCTGATTTTCCTAGAGAAAGTCGGGGGTTTGTGCTTTTTGGCGTCCAAAAAATAGCCTCATGGGACCGCCATGGGACTGGCGCGCTGTTTTGGTGCGAAAAAATGTGGCTCACTGATGACGCTTACCAGGGCATATTCGCGCTTTGGACCGATCAGAATTTCCTATAACCCAACTCTCAACGGAGCGGAGAAGAATGGATCAGCAGCAATGGAATGAGCGGGCAAGCGATGTAGTGAATGCGCACGCCAAAGAGATTCAGGAGTTAAAGGAATTTCAGCTTCATCTCGAAAGAGATAAAGATGCTGACCTGTTGATGCAACTGAATGAAAAGCAGATGGCGGGCGCAACCAATTACACAAATCTCCTATTGGTCGCTGGGTATGCGGGCCTGTTTGGTTTTTGGTCCACTTTGTCCACGAAACTCCCACCCATGCTTTACGCGCTTTGCGGGCTCCTCGGCTTACTGTCCTTGATGCTCTTCATATCATGGGAAATCATCAAAATGATCTGGGGAAGTATCCATATGGCCAGAACAAACGCGATGATTGAGAGCATGAGAGGGCCTAAACTTCTACAACTGTTTCTTGCATCTACGAAAAAATTTCAAATTCGTTCCCAGCGGGTATGGTGGATTTTCTTAATCCCATCTTTGATTAGTGGGCTTAGTGCTGGCTTTCTTTTAGTGGGTTTTTTCTGCTATCAGCTATGGCAAGCATTCCAATGACGCGCATGACAAACAGAAAGGACCCTTAGAAATGATGATGACCCGCACATATCACCCCTTGGCCCAAGTGCCCGGCGCGCTGCCGGTTACGGTCACGGTAGCCATCAACTTTGTGCAATTCGACGTGCGCAATCCAGATATCAGCCTACGTGCCCCGTTTGAGCGAGTGCGTATCGAGTCCGCTACCTTTGGTGGGGTTGCGGTGTGCAAGGTGAGCGGCGAGGCTGGCGATAATCAGTTCTGGCAGGTGACGCTAAACACCGAGGACGGTGCCGAGCTTGCCGGAATGATTGCCGAGGCGCGCACGGCCGCGCAGAGCCTGTAGAAAGCAACCCCCACCATGAGTACGACTGATACCCGGAGTACGAGCATGTCAGTAGAAGCAAACCCAGGCGTTACTTACCTGATCGAACAGGCGAATAAAACTAGCGTGGACGCAAAGCTCCAGCCCATTTATGCGGCCCTGGCGGAAGCCGGAGGCGTAGCTGCCCAGCAGTACCTGATCAGCGTGGCAAACAAGACCAGTGTGCAGGCGAAGTTAGAGCCGCTGTATGCCTTGATCGGTCGGGCCAGCCGTACCTGATTACCAATAACGCCGCTTATGTTCAAAAGGCCCCTACACTTGAAGCCAGTGTGGGGGCTTTTTTGTGGGCCGGTGAAAACCAGCCCCCCCTGCGCTGGTAGACCAACCCCCACAGCGGTGGTTTTACGCAGTGACCGCTAATTCGATCAGGAAGCGCCTTCCTGGCGTTATCCCTCACCTCAACAATAATGGGTGAAAGAATGAGCGTCGTATTCTCGCGCAATGGTGTCAGCATGCCCGATCTGGTCCGCACCAAACTCGCCAATCACCTGGCACGCCTCGGCCGCGCAGCAGATGTGCCTGCCTTGGCACTGGCCGAAGAGCGCGCAGAAGGTTTTGTGGAGGGGGTGGAAGCCGCACGTGCGCTAACCCCCGCTACGATTGAGCGGTTGTTTATCGCTGTTGAAGACGCCGCAGCACGCCGCCGGCGGGATCTGGCGCCATGAATGGTGAAGCGATCCAGTCAGACACCTTGAGCGCCCTGGTCAGCCAGCACGCGATCCGCGAAACGGTGGTTGTCCCGTACATGGCATTGATTTCACGGCGACGCGTTCATTAGCCATCCTGACCGCGATCAGCAAAACGCACCGCGATAGCCTGGAATTGCTCATGGTTGGCCAGGAAAACCTCGCAAATATCTGGATCGAAATGCGTAGCACATCCCTGGCGGATTATCTCCAGCGCCTGATCGTGTGACATGCCTTTCTTGTATACGCGTCGGCTAATCAGCGCGTCATAGACATCCGCCAATGCCATGAGCCTGGCGCTGATGGGGATGTCATCGGCACTCAGCCCATCGGGATAACCGGTACCATCCCACTTCTCGTGGTGGCTGTAGGCGATCTCCTTGGCCAGGCGCAGAAATCCCACCGAGGTGCCCAACTGCTCTTCGGCATGCCGGATTGCATCGCGTCCCAGTACCGTATGGGTCTTCATCGTCTCGAACTCTTCCGGCGTGAGGCGCCCCGGCTTGAGCAGTATGTCATCGGGGATGCCGATCTTGCCGATGTCATGCAACGGAGCTGACTTAAACAGCAGGCGGATACTTTCGTCATTGAGAAACTGCTGGAACCTCGGATGTTCGCGAAGCATCTCGGCCAGTAGTCTGACGTAGTGCTGAGTTCGTCGAATGTGGTTACCCGTCTCATTGTCGCGGGTTTCGGCCAGCGAGGTCATGGCCTGAATGGTCACATCCTGGATGGCGATGACCTCGGCGGTGCGGCGCTGGACTTCCTGCTCAAGGTAAGCCTTCTGATCACGCAAAAAGTCGGCGGCCGCCTTGATCTTCAATTGGGTTTCCACCCGTGCCAGCACGATGGGTGGGTTGATCGGCTTGGTGATGTAGTCCACGGCGCCCATCTGCAAACCCAGGATCTCGTCTTCCATTGTTGCCATGGCGGTGATGAAGATTATCGGAATATGAGCGGTGCGCGGATCGCGCTTGAGCTGCTCTGCCACCTCATACCCCGACAGATCAGGCATCATGATGTCGAGCAGAATCAGATCCGGGCGAGGCTCCTGCACCGCTGCCTTCAGCGCGCGCTCACCGCTGATGGCAACCCGCGTGCGGTAGATGTCCTTCAGCAGGCCATTGATCAGCGTAATGTTCTCCGGCGTATCATCGACAATGAGGATGATCGGGCGAAGTGAGTAGTTTAGCGTTTCACTCATGATGCTCCCTCCAGCACGGGGTATCGCGGTTCGTCGATGCACGTTTGAGGGTTAGCCGTGCGGCCTCGAAGTCAAAGTTGTTCACCTCATTCATCAACTGCTCGAAACTGTCCTGGCCGAGTGCTCCGCGCAACGAATCCGCATACTGTTCCATATAATCCGGCGCTGCTCCGTCATTGGCCTCCAGCAGGTGGATGAGCGCTATGGCATGCTGTGCCCAGTCGACGCTCGATACCACCGCCGGTGCTGCCTGGCCGCTACCCAGCGCTTGACGGATTGCATGCACGGCCAGCGAGAGCGCCTCGATCAATTCATTCACCAATGCGTCCGACTCAGCGTGTGCCCTGATCGCGGTTTCCAGCTTACCGGCCATGGCTTGCAGGCCGCTGAAACCGAGGTTGCCTGCAACGCCTTTCACGGTGTGGGCCATTCGCTCGGCCGTCGCCCGATCACCCGCGCGTAGCGCGTTCCCCAGCGCTTGCCCTTCCATAGCCCTGCGGTCGGCAAATTGACCCAGCAGCTTGATGTATAGCTGGCGATTGCCCGCCACTCGCCTCAGTCCGTCGGCGCTATCTAGCCCTGGAATGTCCGGTAGGCGCTCCTCGCCCGATGCGGCGCTGGACGGCTCCACTGCCGCCGACCGAGGTACGACCCAGCGCAGAACCGTGGCGATGAGTGCTTGCGGATCCACGGGCTTGGTCACATGGTCGACCATGCCCGCCTCGATGCAGCGCTCCCGGTCCTCGACCCTGGCATGTGCGGTCATAGCAATCACCGGGATCTGTGCGCAGTGAGGCCCGACGCGAATACGCCGGGTCGTCTCGAGACCATCCATCTGCGGCATCTGTACGTCCATCAGCACCGCGTCGTATTGCGCTGCAGCCAACATCGACAGCGCCTCGCAGCCGTTGCCGGCAACTTCCACCAGGGCACCGGCAGCCTCGAGAAGCTCCCTGGCAATCTGTTGGTTGATTTCGTTGTCCTCCGCGACGAGCAGGCGCACTCCGGCGAGCACCTTCGCCTGCGCAATGGGTACGGTTAGCGCCACCACGCCCGTTTGCGGCGCGAATAAGTTGATCAGTACCTCTACCAGCGAGGACTGGTTGACCGGCTTGACCAGGAACGCGCGAATGCCGGCCGCTTGCGCAGCGGCGTGCATTTCGTCATGCCCAAATGCACTGACCATGACGGCGTACAGTGCAGGCTGCAGGCCAAGCGCCCGGCGCGTCGTCTCGATGCCATCCATCTCTGGCATTTGCCAATCCACCAATAGCGCCAGGAATGGGTGGTCGGCCGAAGCACCGCGAAGGCTCTCCAGAGCAGCCTCGCCTGACGCCACCGCGACCGGCGAAAGCCCCGCTACGCGAAGCATGTCGGAAAGGATCTGGCGCGCGTCGGCATTGTCATCGACGACCAGGACGCGCGCTCCGGCGAGCTCCGCAGGGACAATCTGGCGCTGCGTACGCATGTGCTGGTCAAGACCAAGCCAGACGCTGAAAGAGAAAGTGCTGCCGTTGCCCGGTTCTGAGTCAACCGCGATCGTTCCGCCCATCAGCTCGACGATGCGCTTCGAGATGGCAAGGCCCAGGCCGGTACCGCCGAATTGTCGCGTTGTGGAGCTATCGGCTTGGGCAAAGGCCTCAAAGAGTCGCCCGGTTTGCTCGGGAGTCATGCCGATACCGGTATCGCGGACACGAACCTGCAGTTGAACTTTGTCGCCGGTGCGGCCCAGGTTGCGAACCACGACCGTCACCTGCCCCTGTTCGGTAAATTTCACTGCGTTGCCTACCAGGTTCAGGATGACCTGGCCCAGACGCAGCGGATCTCCAAGCAGCGTATCGGGAACGTCCGACGCCCGGTCGAACAGCAGCTCAATGCCCCTGTCGTAGGCCTTTTGCGCAATCAGCGAGGACACGTTGTCGAGCACTGCGTCTATCTCAAATGGCACTGCCTCGACGCTAAGCTTGCCGGCCTCGATCTTGGAGAAGTCGAGGATGTCGTTGATGATGCCAAGCAGCGAAGTGCCCGCGTTGTGGATCTTCGAGACATAATCGCGCTGCCGCTGGTCCAGAGAAGTCTTCAGCGCAAGGTAAGACATGCCGATGATCGCATTCATGGGCGTGCGGATTTCGTGACTCATGTTTGCAAGGAAGTCGCTTTTTGCCCGCGTCGCCTCTTCAGCAATCTCCTTCGCCCGCTGCTGCGCGTGCTCTGCTGCCTTGCGCTCGGTGATGTCCTGCAGCCAGCCGAGCAGCCCTTGCTCCCCCTGGATCTGGATTGGCAGGTAGGTGACAAGCATGGTGCGTTCGCGCCCCTGCCGGTCACGCATCGGCACTTCCTGGTCCTTTGCGATGCCGTCGTCCGTGAGGCGTTCGACGATGGCTTCGCGATCATGCCCATTCGCGTAAATCTGCGAAGCAGCGTCACCGACGCCTACGCCGAACGTTTCACAGAAGCGGGGGTTGGCGAAGCGGATCACGCCCTGGGTAGAAAAGGCTATGTTGATTGGACTCGTATCGAGGATTGCCTGCAGCCGCGCGCGTTCTTCGCTAAGCGCCACTGCTGCCGCATGATGATCCGTGACATCGCGCACCCAACTGGCGACCAGGGTCTCACCGTGGATTGTCACGAATGATGCACCGACCAGAACCCAGAGAATTGATCTATTTTTGTGCAGCAGGCGGGTCTCGAAGTTTTCGACCTTGCCGTTTCGTGTCAGCAGTTCGAGGAAGCGTTCGCGCTCCTCAGGGTCGAAATACAGGCTCGTGGCGTTGCGCCCGAGCAGGTCCTCGCTGACATAACCGGTCGCCTGTGAAAAGCGTTGGCTTACTTCCCTGACAGCTCCGTTCCGATCTGCCAGCACCAGGCTGGCGGGGCTGGTATCCATGAGCGCGCGGGTGAAAGCCTCGCGCTCGGCTAGCTCTGCGGCAACGCGCTTGCGCTCGTCTACTTCCCGGTTGAGGCGTCGGTTCCAGGCCAGCATGGCGCCGAGCAACAGCAGGACCGCGACCAAGCTCGGTATCGCCCAGCTCATTACGGTTTTAATATCGAGGCCGTCCTCGTTGAGGGACTCCTCGAACAGCCGGTATTCCATGAGCGATACGCGATAGTACCGCCGCCAGCTCGCATCGAGCGGCGAATCAATGCGATTGCTGGACTGGAAGAACTGCTCCAGCGCTCGTGCGAGATCCGGCGCGTTGCGCGCAACACCCCACCCAACGCTGGTCGCTTCGCTGACCGGAAACGCAATGGAGAGACGTTCGGGATCTTCACGAGCCCAGCGCAGCGCGCTTTCACTACCCAACACCGTGAAGTCCACCTTCGCATCGGCTACCAGTTTCACCGCCTGCTCGGTTGGCGCATAGACGATTCTGACCGGCTGACTGGATAGAGGACCGCGGTTGGCTTCATCGATCCACTGCTCGTAGCCCGTACCCTTCTGCACTGCCGCCGTCAGACCGAGCAGATCAGACACCTCGTTGCCAAGGGACTGGTTGGAGCGATGGGCGATGACCAGGTTGCGTACCCGGTAATAGGGCACGAGCAACATCTTCGTTTCGCGCCAAGGGACGATCTGCAAGTCATTTGGATAAAGATCACAGCGGCCTTCGGCGAGTAGCTTCGGGTCGTAGCTTGCCTCGCGTACGGTCTCGCCCCGATCGTCGTGAAACTGCGCATCGAAACTCGGCAGTTCCGTTACCTGTGGGCGTAAACCGAGTGACCGCGCGAACGCCTCCGCGTTAGTCCGGTAGAAAGAAGCGCTTGAGCCAGCCACGCATATGCGCAGGACGCCGCTTTCCCGAATCTGGGACAGCGTACGTGCTTCCACGCATGGCATGCCCAACACCAACAAGCTTACCAGTGCAAGCAACGCTCCCAAGCGCGGCTCTGTTTTCAAAATGCTCCTGCTGGTAGGTAATTGCTCACTATCCAACTCCACATATCCTTGTGAACGCCCTTGCACGAGCTTGTCCGCCGTTCTGCACTGGTATTATAGGTTTTTGGAGTGTAGGCATACGGTGCAGCAAGCGCCAGCAACAAAAACAGGGCCAGCTAGCAACTTCCCACTGCTACTCACCGTCCGGAGAGTGAGTTTCCGGACGCTTACTTAATACTCGCACACCTAAGTTTCTCCAATGTCCGGAAATGGCCGGGAGCTGTCTGTTCCAGGGAAGCAAACGCCAGCCACGCCGCAAGCGAGTATAGCGGCCGCTTGCGGCGTGGCGCGCGATTGCTGGCCCTGTATGAGTGATGTCACAATGTCGCGCCACGCCTTGCACGCTCAACCACGAGCGCGATCCATGGACTCTCACGATGCCCAGCCGCTGTTGCTGTTCTAACGCGCTCGACCGGCCGGAGAGACTTCTGTTGGTTCGGCTGCGTCGACTACTGTGTTTCGTGTTGCTCTCGGCTCAGGCTGCGTGGGCGAGTCCGGTCACTAAACAGAATAGTGCTGAGCAGGTTATTGATGTACAGCTACGTTGGCGGCATCAGTTTCAGTTCGCGGGCTACTATGCCGCCATCGCTCAGGGCTATTACCGTGAAGAAGGACTGGACGTGCGCTTGCACGAAGGTGGCCCCAATGTCACACCGGTCGAAGAAGTGCTCTCTGGGCGTGCCCAATACGGCGAAGCTAATAGCGAATTGCTCTACGCACGCCTGCATGGAAAGCCCTTGGTAGCGCTGGCGGTGATTTTTCAGCACTCACCTTCCGTGCTCGTGGCTCGCACAGACCAGGGTGTTCGCACTGCGCACGACCTGATCGGCAAGCCGTTGATGCTGATGGATGCGCAGACAGATGCCGATTTTCTGGCGATGTTCCGTAGCGAGGGTATACCCCTCGAAAAACTACAACTGCTACCCAGCAGTTTTCAAATTGGGGATCTGGCCAGCGGTAAAGTGACGGCGTTCAACTCGTACCTGACCAACGAGCCCTTCTACCTGCAACAGCGGGGCGTGGAATACAACATCATCTCGCCCGTCACCTACGGGATCGACTTCTACAGCGACATCCTGTTCACCAGCCAGGCCGAGATTGACGAGCATCCACAGCGCGTCGAGGCCTTCCGCCGCGCTACCCTGCGCGGCTGGCGCTACGCGATGGATAACCCCGAGCAAATCATAGACCTGCTGCTCAATCAGTATTCGGTGGACAAAAGTCGCGCGCACTTGCAGTTCGAAGCTCAGGCCATGCGTCCGCTGGTGGTATCTGACCTGATCGAGATCGGTCATATGAACCCAGGGCGTTGGCAACGTATGGCTGAAACTTTCCTCGAACTGGGTATGGTCGACACTATCGCCGGGCTGGAAAACTTCATTTACGATCCCAACCCGCCGCAACTCGTTGAGCGACTGCGCAAGACCATTGTTCTGATCAGCATCGGCGCTGTGCTTGTCCTGATGTTCGCTCTGGTTCTGTTGAATTCCCAGCGCCATCTACGCAACGAGATCAAGTTGCGCAAACTCGCCGAAGAGGAAGTACACAAGCTGGCTTTCTATGACAGCCTGACTGGCTTACCCAATCGCAATAGTTTTATTCCCTTCGCTAGTCAGAGGCTGCTCGATGCAAAGAATCGTGGAGAGCATCTGGCCCTGTGCTATATCGACTTGAACCACTTCAAGCAGATCAATGATCGTTATGGCCACCAGGCGGGCGATGCCATGCTGATCCACGCAGCCTCGGCGATCAAATCCAATATTTGCGAGTTCGAAATAGCTGCCCGCATGGGCGGTGATGAATTTATCTTGCTGCTCGACGGCGCGCATCGCAGAAGCGATATCCAGCGCATCACAGGTGAAATCTGCGAAGCCGTCGCCTTGCCCATTCCATGGGAAAACAGCCAGATCAAGGTTAGCGCTAGCCTAGGGGTGGCGTGGTATCCGGAAGATGGTGAAGGCCTCGACGATTTGATTTTCAAGGCTGACACCGACATGTTCCAAAGCAAAGCCAGTATCGCTGCGCACGCTTGAAGCTGCTGCGTGGTGCCCCTGCGAAAAGACTTGGTGGTTAGAAACCAGTGCGCCATTGCGGTGTGCGTGTGTCGTCCTTCGCATGAGGCTTCAATTCAGCGCAGTTGACTGGCCCGGATTGTGAAAGCTGAATGGCCACTTCTGGCCGTCTGCTGCCTGTCGCAACGGCAGTTTTTGGCGAATGCTGGCCCTCACTCTAAACCGTTTCATGCACTTAACTCACGGGTGGCTCAGGACATCCGCCTCCCCCGCTGCTACGCTTTCGGCTCCTTCATTGGAGTCGAAACAATGCCCACTGAATATTCACTGCCTGATGTCCTTGAGCGTCTGTACCAAAACCAGCTCGCCTTAGAGGCGGCGGTGATGGAGTTGACGTTGTGGATTGAGCGCAAGGGTACGACGGACACAGGCGACAATATCCGCGGCGCGCTACAAACGATTGGAGAGAACGCCGGACACATCAAACAAGGTTTGGCAAAACTGAAGGCCCGAGGCCCACACTAATTAAGCTGTCCACGACGTCCCGCATGCGACAGCCTTGCTTGGACTTTGTGCGCTTACAGTCCGGGCCATCTGTTCGGCGCAAAGGATGACCCCACACTTTACAGTTCGTCAGGTACAAATCCTAAACTCCCTGCTTTTATGTAAAATGGCATAATATGCCAACGTTCGAAACAATATGTTTGCCCAGAGTTGGAGCTAATGATGGCGACGCGAAACGTTGTGCTCACCCCTCACCAAGAACAGGTTATCCAGGACCTGGTCCAGTCCGGCCGTTATCAAAATGCCAGCGAAGTAATGCGAGAAGGCTTAAGGCTATTGGAGCAACGCGTCGCCGAAGATACCGCCAAAATTGAGGCCCTGCGTCAGGCGACCTCGATCGGCATCATGGACCTTGAGCACGGGCGCTTTACTCAGGTGAACGAAGGAGATCTGGAGCACTACCTCGAGGGCTTGAGCCTGGAGGCCACCCTCCCCGCGCGAGAGAAACACTGAGCATGCCGCAGTATCGGATTTCCAACGCGGCGCGTGCCGACATTGTCGACATCCTCAGGCTCTCCCAAGCGCAGTTCGGCGATCAAGCACGCCAGCGCTACCAGGCGCTGATCCTCGCGGCGCTGCAAGCGCTTGCCGACACGCCTTATTGCATTGGCAGCCATGACCGCGATGAGCTTGCACCGGGCCTTCGCAGCTATCATCTCACCTATTCACGCCAGCAGGCCAGACATCCCCATGGAACGGTCAAAAGCCCACGCCACGTCGTATTTTATCGTTTGGCAAATGACGACGTGATCGAGGTCGTCCGACTCCTTCATGACGCCATGGAAGTGCAGTTGCACTTACCTAACGACTGATCAGCGACCTGGCCCAACGGCTTAACTGGCCAGGAATAGCGAAGGTAAGGCGTCCCCTCTATATCTCAACCTGAGCGCCCTCGTTGTCAGCCGACTTGGCGGCCAATTGAGGCGGGAGGTTCGGTGTCCACCGGGCTATCGAGACCCACGACCAGAGCCCTGGCAACATCACGCAGAGCACGAGCATCTCGCGGGTCAATTTCAGGATAGGTGCAGAGAGACAGACCCGACAACTCCACTTAAGGATGTCGACTCATTACCCAAATCCTCTTCCGAGCGACCAAGGATTTGCCAGATACGGGTTGCTCATCCAGTATACGGAGGCGCACTGAATACCAGTGACGGCCACCCAGATCCATGTCAGAAATCGCCATTCGCGATCGCTCGCACACCCTGTGCAATTGGGGGCATAAATGGGGGCATAATTCGCTTTTTTCAAGCTGAAACTACTGTCCTAGAGCCTAGTCAAAATGTTCTTTGGGGACCCCGAGAGTTTGTAAAAAAACTCTACCAGGCTCTATAAACGGATATAAAACATTATGAACCCGACAAGCACGCTGCGACGTGGTCAACCACATCGCCCCGCTCAAGGCCAAGACCGCCAACTTCGAGGCACAGTTGCTCAATGAAGAGCGCACCTTCGAGTATGTCGCCAAGCAATGGCTAGCATTTAAGTCTGCCGAACGGGTGACCAAATCCATTACAGGGTCTAGTGGTGCGCTGAGTAACCTCATCTTGCCTGCTATCGGCAATAAACTGCATCGACACCTTGAACTCGACATTTAATACCTGGCGCAGCAGCCCAAAACCGCTCCGGCCTGCGACCACATACGCTTTGGGCCAAAACTCGTCGATAGGCCCCCTGCATCACGCGGCTAGGCCGGGAAACATCTGACTAGCCAGTGCCCACGCAGCTGCTCCGGATCTGTCGACGTGCGCCCTGACTGATAAATTGAATCCCACGCAAGGGAGCAAGTTGGAAATACCAGTCAACTCGCCAGGCGTGGCCATTTTGCAGCAATGCAAACTAAGGCCAAGTACGTGCCACGATCGCGGTCATTCCACATAACGCAGCCAAAGATGGGTCCGACCGGAGATCGCCTGGGCGACTGCGAGGTGGCGTGCTTGCAGGTATTCATCGCTAGTGTTGTAGAGCGCACAAATGTCTTTGGCAACCAGATTAGCCAGGGCCAGGTCAGGCGGCTCAGCACGAATGAAGCCGATGTAAGAGGCACCTACTCCCATCAGTTCATAACCATGCGCCAGTAAAAAATGATGCGCCACCGCAAAGTTCTTTGCAGGATCAAGATCTGAAGTGAAATAGCCGTTCGGAAAAGCCGCCAGTGCCTCGCACGACTGCTGAACGGGTACCAAGAGCGCTGAAAGGGGCTGATCTAGAAGAGAGACAGGGTCGTTCTGGTAAGCGATCCACTCCTGTAGGGCCTGCTCATCAAGCGTCAAGCCATGGGCGCAAGCATCTTCGAAAGAGGTGAATGCAACCAGGTTCATGAAATTGCGAAAGCACATTGCAAATTCCGCTTTCGTTGTCGGATAGCCAATGTATTCACCATTCTCAAAGCACTCCGGCGGTAACGCCGCGATGTCCTGCTCCGATGCATCGTCCATTCCTGAATTGTTGCGCGCATGCCCCGAGGTGTAGCGGGCTTGGTGCAAGTCATCGAGCGAGAACAGAGGTTTAAAGCCTGGGTGCAACTCAGCAATCCTACGATGGGCTTCAGCCAGATCGTCAAAGCGGGTAATCCCGCTTACGCCGTACTCATCGCATGTACCTACAGACGGGTTCTCACGCATGCCATTACCGCGAAATTCGATATCCATAAACAGTGGTCTGCTCCGTCTTGTTACTGAAATAAGTGGGTAATCCCAAGGACCTCTCTGCCTGCCCAATACTCCTTTTACTATTGATGAGAGTCCGCCTCCTCAGCGGGATAAAACTCGCCAGCCTTCCCACTCTTTTTCAGCCGTTCGCGCACCATTATCTCAACCCGGGCCACTGCGGCTTGATCATCAGGATTGACCAACTGCACGCACAGGCGTCGGACATTCTGATCGTGGGTGCCCTCGCTCATCATCTCGTGAGTGAAGACCTGCTCGCCACGCCATAGGCACAGTTGGGCATGAGTTGCGCCGAGCCATATCTCGTTGATTGATCCAAGGTCGGTAGTATCCAATTGATCCACGGTGATGGTCTTATCCATGGCGCTATACCTTACCAAATGAGTAGGTATAGATAGACTGACAGGCATTGACGGTCGTTCCAAACATCGGCAGGTCAACGGCGCCAACGGTGGTTAAGCACGCGGCGGACCTAGCTCTCAATAGTTACGTATTGCGCAAGAAACGCTCAAGCACATTTTTTGTGATCATCACCGTGTAAATGTCCGCCTGCATGAGCCCATGCACCCATTCGCACGTGGCGGCGGTAAACACCTCGCCTCGACCTTTGTGGAAGTGCACCACCATGCCGGCCCCGCGGCTATGCAAATCGATGCTGGCGTCGCTGAGGTCGGGCGCCAGGATGGAAGCACGAAACCGTGCATCGCCATCGCCGAGCATGAATGAATAGGCATCCTCGGACCGACCATGCTCGGCATTGGTCGCCCAGCCCATGGCGAGAATTTGCAATCCGCAGGGCGCCCCGTCTGTGTAGAGCGGTTCCGGGAGGCCGTCGACGAAGGTGTATTCCAGGCCATCCACCTCATAGCCGAAGATGTTGGCTTCGTCCGCGAACATATCCGCGTAACCCAGGCCCGTCCCCAGGAACGCCCAGTGCTTGGGCCTGAAGACTGTGTAGCCGCGCGGGCTGCGCGGCGCCATGCCTCCAAAGCTGGCGTAAATCCCTCGCAGAGCATTCACCCCGAACGTCGTTGCCCCGGGGTGATTCACCCTCGGATCTTCCCATGCCCCCGTTAGCCGATGAGGCTCGGTAGCGGCCACAGGATCGAGCGCACCGGCGTCGTACTTGTAGGCCACCTGCCGCCGGCCTTCATCCTCCAGGCGAATCTGCCACATGAAATTGCCGGCGAAGCGCGCGACCTTGCCGCCCTCCTCGACAAAGGCGTCGACATGGTCGCGCATTTCCCGCGTCCAGTACTCGTCGTGCCCGATGAAGACGGCGCAGGCGTAGCCCTCAAGCGCGTGGGGGTCGTGATGCAAATCGTCCTGGGTCACGATATGCACCGTATAACCTTGCTGCTCGGCCCAGACTACAAAAGGTCTCTCGAAGGAAGCCCACCCCGCCAGCGCGTAGTACTTGGCGTAGCCATTAAGGGAGGCCCATTCGATGAACTCATAGCGCGCCGGCCCTGGCGTGCGGGGCCGGCTCGCGTTGACGCAACGTGGCGCATCGGTTGGCAGCCACACCTGCCCTCGCGCCCAGGGGCGCTGTGCCGACAGCAACGGTGAGCGGCCACGTGGCGTGCCGGGATGAACGCCAAAGTAATGATTGGCTCCGCCCCAGTCGTTATAAGCAGCCCACGTCGAGGTGGCCGCAACGAGCACCAAGGCATCGGCACGCTTGCGCAGCGCCTTGACGATAAACAGATGATGCCCGAGGACGCTGTCGTCGCCGTCCCGCACTTCCACTATGTAGCCACCCTGCTCGGCATCCGCCGGAATTGACCATTGCATGAAGACAGGCCATTGGCAGCCATGCTCATAGGCACGTTCGGGTATGGGGTGGAATCGAGCGTCAAGGCTGTCGGTGGTATGCAGCGTGCGGGCGATGGCGCCATCACGATAGATCCGCAGCCGCACGTGCGGGCGGTTCGACGACAGATACAGGCAAACCGAATCACCCGGGCTATAGGCGCGGCGGTCCGAATAGCACCAGGCGGCCGCCGGGCCCGACTCGCAAGGGACTTCGACCCAGGTCTCGCGTGCGGCCTGACGTGGGCCCGAAGTCTGGCTGACGGTCACGTTGGCGCCCGGGCGTTCGCCTCGCGCAGCGGCGTTTTTGAGGTCTGTGGAATTCATTGAGTCGTACTCCTTTGATCGGCTGATTCTGCAGCTCGACCAGCCAATGTATTTACGCTGACTCGAGCGCCAGGCGCCTTGATGTGCGCAAGGTCGATGCCCGCTGTTTCGTCGATAAGAAACCCTGCCAGGACGGTGACAACGCCCAACCCGATCACATAGCTGACGTACAGATAGCCAAGGTCGGCGCCGCTGAGATAGTTGTGTAGATAAGGGGCGGTGCCGCCAAAGATCGCCACTGAAACCGACGAGACCAAACCGACGCCCTGGGCCCGTGCCTGGGTCGGCACCTGCTCGGACAGCACAGCAGGGAAAATCGCCGCGATCAGCGACCAGGCGCCCAGCCCCAGCACCTGGGCCAGGAACAGCGTCCAGGGTTCAGTGGTCACCATTATCGAAAGGGGATAGGTCAGCACGATCACGCCCAGGCCCCAGGCAATAACCATGGGCCGGCGCCCTACCCGATCGGACACCATCCCGCAGACCGGCAACCAGCACACACAGAGGAGCTGCGCGAGCAGACTGGCCACATAGGCACCCGTGGCGTCCATGCCCTGGGCAATCGCCGTCGAAGCGCCAAACGTGACCCACGCGTAGTAAGTGACATTGGCGGCCGCAGCAAGCATGACGATGTTGCGCGCCACCCGTAGCATCTCCCCCCTGGACAGCTTGCGCGGCGGCCGCGCTTGCCCTTGCTGCTCTACGAACACATGAGATTCCTGCGCACCACGGCGCAAAAACAGCGCGTAAATACCGAGCACTCCACCAATGGCGAAGCCGACCCGCCAGCCGTAGTCACCCATGGCCTGGGCACCCAGCAGCCAGGTCAGCGTCGCCGCCACGGCCGTTGCCGCCATCACCCCGAGCGTCACCCCCACGTAGACGGAACTTGACCATAGGCCACGGTGCTTGCTTGGGGCGATCTCGGCGACATAGGTGTAGGACACCCCTGTCTCGCCACCATGGGCGAGCCCCTGCATCAGCCGGAAAAACAGCAGCGCGCCCGACGCATACAGGCCAATGCTCTGGTAGTCAGGGATAAGCGCGATGCCCAGGCTGCTGATCGCAAGCAGCAGCATGGTGAGCACCATGATGGCCCGGCGCCCCAGTCGGTCGCTCAGCCGGCCAAACAACCAGCCGCCGACAGGGCGTGCGACAAAGCCAACCGCAAACACCGCAAGGGTCGCGAGCATCGCCGAGCGCGCATCGGTCTTGTCGAACAGGTTGCTTGCCAGGTACACCGAAAAGGTGGCGTACAGGGTCCAGTCGAACCATTCGAGCGCATTGCCGATACCGGCTGCGCGCAACGATTTGAGGCGTCCTTGGTGAGACGTCGTATTGTTCATGGGGTATCTCCTGGTGACGAACGGGATCGAAGCGGTTTGGCAAACCGGATCAAAGGTGCAACGCGGGCTTGGGCTGACGTACGCCCTGGGCAGAAGGGACGCGGACACGCAGCGCAATCAGCAGCGCGGCCAGCAGCATCAGTACGGCCGCCGCTACGAATACGCCTGCGCTGCCACCGACGCTGAACACTGCACCGCCAGCGGCAGCGCCCGTGGCGATGGCCGACTGCACAGAGGCCACTACCATCCCTCCGGCACTTTCCGCCTGGTCAGGTACCGCGCTGGCGACCCAGTTCGACCACGCCACCGGCACACCACCAAAGGCCAAGCCCCAGACCGCCAGCAGTAGCGCCTGCCCCGGCACCGAGGCCGGCAACAGCACCAACGCCAGGGCTGCAACGCCGACCAGCGCCGGCATCAACACCAGCGTGGCCAGCGGGTGGCGCTCCAGCAGCCTGCCGGCCAACAGCGTGCCGGCGAAGTTCGCCACGCCAAAACCCAGCAACATCAACGACAGCCCCTGCGGGCCGATGCCAGTCGTCCCTTCAAGGAATGGCCGAACATAAGTGAACATCGCAAAGTGGCCGCTGTGCACCAGCACACAACCGAACATCCCCATGGCGATGCCCGGGCGCTGCAACACCTCGAGCACAGTGCGCAGACGTGCCGGCCGGCGCGGCGCCAGGCGCGGCAGCGTGAACGACTGGAAAGCCAGGGTCACCATGCCTACCGCCGCTGCGGCAAAGAACGCGCTGCGCCAGCCGTACAGCCCGCCAAGATAGCTGCCCAGCGGTACTGCAACGACCGTCCCGACGGCAATGCCACTGAAAATGATCGACAGCGCCCGGGGCAACAACGCACTCGGCACCAAGCGCATCGCCACCGCCGCCGCCATGCTCCAGAACCCGCCAAGGGCAATGCCCAGCAAGATGCGCATCACCAACAGCACCGCGAAGCTGGAGGAAACGGCGACCAACAGATTGGAGGCGACCATCAACGTGGAAAAACCCAGCAGCACCCAGCGTCGGTCGATGCCGCGGGTCAGGCCTGGCACCAGCAAGCCAGCGAACAGCGCAACCACCGCTGTCACCGTCACCGCCTGGCCAGCCAACGCTTCGGACACCCCCAGATCGTTAGCCATCAGCGTCAACAAACTGGCCGGAAGGTACTCAGCGGTCAGTAATCCGAATACGCCCATTGCCAACGAAAATACTGCCATCCACGCGGGCGTCGCAGGCTCTACGTCCGCACCGACGCCGGAATGGCGGTCGGATACGGTGTTACATACACAGTCAGTCATTGCACGGATCTCCCAATCTTCATGGCGAGCCGAAGTCTAGGCGCGGGAAGCTGGATGATCTATGATCAAAAATCTCTCCTTTTTGACTAAAACACCTGAATAATGCCAGCAGATCAATTTGCTCTTTCCTCGGACCTCATCAACGAGCTGTTGCGCGGCATGCGCCTGCGTGGCGTCGAATACCGGCGTATCCAGGCAGGTCCAACCTTTGGTTTGAGCTTCGCGGAAAAACCTGGGCACGCCTGGTTCCACTTCATTGCCGTGGGCAACGCAGTGCTGCGAATGGAGGACGGCAGCACCTACGCTTTATCTGCCGGCAACGCCGTGTTCATTTCCCACGGCGCGGCCCACCAACTGTTTTCCGATCCGGACGCACCTGTTCAAGACATCGACCGCCTGGACGGCGCGCCCTTAGGTGACACCGTCAGCGCGGTGGATACCGGAACCGATGCCAGCCCCACGCCGAGCACTATTTTGTTCAGTGGTTGCATGGAGTTCGAACTAGGCAGTATCCATGGCCTTGGCCGGCTGATGCCGGGACTGATGCTGATTGATGCCGGCGGCCAGCGTTACCCCGGACTGGTGCCGATCCTGACCACCATGGAGCGCGAGGTCAGCGCCGCGCGTATCGGCTTCGCCGGTATCCTCGCGCGGTTGGCCGACGTGGTGGCCGCCATGGTCGTTCGCGGGTGGGTGGAGTGCGCCTGCGGGAATGCCTCTGGCCTGGTCGCCGCCTTGCGCGATCCACGCTTGGCCGGTGCCCTGCTGGCGCTCCATCAACAACCGGGCCGCGACTGGACCGTTGCGCAGCTGGCCGAGCACTGCAATACCTCGCGTTCGGCCTTCGCGGACCGCTTTCAAGTGACGATTGGCATGACCCCGCTGCGCTACGTCACCGAACTGCGAATGCGGCTGGCAAGCCAGTGGCTGACGCTCGAAAGGCTGCCGATTGAAGAGGTGGCGCAGCGCTTGGGCTATACCTCCCAGGCCGCTTTCAGCCGCGCATTCAAGCGCATTACGGGCAAGACACCGGGTTTGAGTCGCAAGGTGAGGCCGCACGCTGTTACGTGAGGCCGAGCGCAGGTAGCCGATGATCCGAGCCTTTGACTCATTTACCCCCCGTTACGTCGAGGAATGTACCGGTAACGAAGGATGCCTCCGCGCTCGCCAGCCATAGAATCGCGCGCGCCACTTCCTCCGGCTGACCGCCCCGCCCCATGGGGATCGAATCCTTGACACGATCCACCCGCCCCGGCTCACCGCCGCTGGCGTGCATGTCGGTATAGATATGTCCGGGGCGAATACAGTTAACGCGTATGCCTTCCCGGGCCACCTCCTTGGCAAACCCGATGGTGAAAGTCTCCAGCGCGCCCTTTGACGCCGCATAGTCGACGTACTCATTGGGGCTGCCGAGGCGTGCCGACGCCGAAGAGACATTGATCACCACCCCGCCTGGGCCGTTGTAGCGGTAAGACATGCGCTTAACCGCCTGCTGGGCACAGAGTATCGGCCCGATGGCATTGACCGCAAAGATGCGCTGCATCCGCTCGAAGCCAAGGTCCTCAAGGCGTGACTGAGGTGCGAGCATCCCGGCGTTATTGACCAGTACGTCGATGCGACCGAACGTGCGGTCGATGGCCGCGAACATATCGGCCACCTGTTGCGGGTCCGCACTGTCGGCCCGCATCGCCAAAGCCCGGCGCCCCAATGCTTCTACATCCGCCACCACCGCCAGCGCTGCGGACTGGTTGGCAACGTAGCTGATCGCGACGTCATAACCTCTTTCGGCGGCCAGCCGGGCGGTTGCCGCCCCCACTCCACGACTTCCACCCGTGATTAGAATCAGCGGTGCCTGCAAGACATTGACCATTAAACATTGCTCCTGAGCCGTTGGCTGTATCAGCCGATGATGAGGGTGCCGCTGGCGATCACTACGCATGCCAGTATCCGGCGTGCGGTAAGCGTCTCGCCGAGGAACACATAGCCGATCAACGCCGCAAACAGCACGCTGGTTTCGCGCAATGCGGATACCGCGCCCAGTGGCGCTTCGTTCATGGCGTAAATGACCATTCCATAGGCGAGCAAAGAGACCAGCCCGCCGACCAACGCGGTCACTGTTCCAGGCCGGACGCGGAACAAGCTGCGGGTGTCGCGCAGGCCGATGTAGACCACCGGCATCAGCACGCCCCACAGCGCGCACATCCACACCGTGTAGGCAAGCGGCGCACCGGAGAGCCTGGCGCCGATGCCGTCGACCACGCTGTAGGCCGCGATAAAGCCGCCCGTTCCCAGCGCATAGGGCAGGCTGGGAACCGACAGACTGCGCCCTCTGAAGGCCAGCGAAATAATCCCGCCGGACACCAGCGCAATACCGAGCAACTCGCCAGGCGTGATGCTTTCCCCGGCAAACACGGCGGCACCCAAGGTGATCAGCACCGGCGACGATCCACGTGAAATCGGATAGATCTGCCCCAGGTCGCCGACGCGGTAGCTGCGCACCAGAAACAGGTTGTAGCCCACATGCAGCAACCCCGACAGCACCGCGTAGCCCCAGCTTTCAATCGCGGGGGGCACCATGAACGCTGCGGCGACGACACTGGCGATGGCGATGGCAATGCACATCACCGTCATGGACCACAGCCGGTCGGCGCCGCTACGCAGCAGCGCATTCCAGCTGGCATGCAGCAGCGCGGCGAAAAGCACGAGGAGGATGAGATGAGTAGGCATGCCCCACTGTAGGCAATCCGGCGCCGGGGCTAAAGCGAAGTCTCCTCAGCGCAGCATGAGCGGAAACTCATGACTCATTCATCCGGTCGCTGGACTTTCAGTGCCTCGCTGACCAGCCATTGGCGAAAGCTGGCGATGTGCGGCTGGGATTCGATGCCCTTGGGGCAGACGAAGTAGTAAGCAAGCGGCGATGGAAGCGGTACGTCGAACAGCCGCACCAAACGGCCATCGCTGATTTCGTTCTCCACATGCCCGCTGCGCACCAATGCAACGCCCTGGCCGAGCAAAGCCGCCTCGACCGTCATGTTGGTATCGCCAAACCTGACGCTTTCCTGGAGCGGCAAATAGGCCAACCCGACGGCTTGAAACCACACCTCCCACTTTGGCACCAACTCGGCGCCATCCCGAGTCAGGAGCGGGAAATGCAACAAGTCTGCCGGGCTTTGCGGTGTGCCAACGCGCCGCAGCAGTTCGGGACTGGCCACGGGAAATACCTGCTCCCCAAACAGGAACTCCGAATACAGGCCTGGGTAATTGCCCTTGCCGAGCCTGATCGCAACATCAGCCTGGCCGTGCGAGAAGTGGATGATTTTATCCGTGGTGTCCAGCGAGACCAGCAGCTCGGGGTGCTGGCGAGACAGACGCGGCAAGCGTGGCAGCAGCCATTTGAGCGCAAAGGAATAGGTGGTGCTGACGCTGAGCCGAACCCGGCCCTTTTGCTCGCGCAGGTCACCCAAAGTCGCCTCCAGGCTGATGAAAAACTCCCGCACGATGGGCGCCAGCGCAGCCCCCGCTGCCGTGAGGCGTAACGCCTTGCCACGTTCAAACAGCGGCAGCCCCCAAAGCGCCTCAAGGTGCTTGAGCTGGTGGCTGACCGCGCTTTGAGTCACATGCAGTTCCTGTGCGGCTGCAGTAAACGTCGGGTGGCGGGTGGCAACTTCAAAGGCGCGCAAGGTCGCGGTAGGCGGCAGGTCTCTCATCGGGGCAGGATCCAGCGAGTTATAGGAAAAGCGCATGCATGAACGTTAGCTCATGCAGCAGCTTACTTCACTGTAACCATTTGAATCCTCGTCCTTGTTCAGTCCGCGCCTACAGAAGCAGCAGCTTTGGCGAATTGACCGACGAGAGGACACCGGCGCCCTCCCCTCGAACACCCCTTGCTCAGGCAGGTCGCACTGCTTGAGCCTTGCTCGCGTTGCCTGGGCGGATTTTGAACCAGATGGCGTACATCGCCGGCAGGAACACCAACGTCATGATGGTGCCGACCAAAGTACCGCCGATCAGTGTGTAGGCCAGCGTGCCCCAAAAAACAGAATGGGTCAGCGGGATGAATGCCAGGATGGCCGCCATCGCCGTCAGCAGTACCGGGCGGGCCCTCTGTACCGTGGCTTCGATGACGGCGTGAAAGGGATCCAGGCCTTCCTGGGCGTTGTGATGGATCTGCCCGATCAGAATCAGCGTGTTGCGCATCAGGATGCCCGACAGCGCGATCAACCCAACCAGGGCGTTGATACCAAACGGCTGATGAAACATCAGCAGCGTCGGCACCACGCCAATAAGTCCCAGCGGTGCGGTGAAAAACACCATGATCATTGCCGAGATCGAACGCACCTGGACGATGATGATCAGCAGCGTCAGTGCAATCATGATCGGAACCAGCGGCACTATCGCCTGGCCTGCCTTGCCCGACTCCTCGATTGCACCCGCTTGCTCGATCCGATAGCCGGCGGGGAGCGTGTCGATAATCGGCTGCAGTTGCTTGATGATCACACCCGATACATCAGGTGGTTGAAGGCCTTCGTCAATATCGCCACGCACGGTGATCGTCGGTGTACGGTCACGGCGCCTGAGGATCGGATCCTCCATACGCACATCCACCTCTCCGACCTGGGACAGCGGGATCCGCTGGCCCGCGGCGCCCACCAATGTAAACCCTTCAATCCGCGCAGGGTCCAGACGTATATCGCCTGCGGCGCGCCCAACCACCTGCACTGAACGAATGTCTTCACGAACCGACGTGATCGGCACGCCCGTCAGCAGGAATTGCAACTGCTGGGCGACGGCGCTGGAGGTCAGTCCAACCGCCTGCAAGCGATCCTGATCCAGGCTGAAATGCAGAGTCGGCGCCAGAGGGCCCCAGTCGCTGTTGACGGTCCTCATCAACGGACTCGCTTGCATGACCGCTTGTACACGACCCGCAATCTCGCGCAGCTTCGTCGGGTCAGGCCCCATTACCCTGTAGGCGACGGGATAGGGTGAATACGGCCCAAACACAATTTGAGTCGCCCTGACACGGGCCTCGGGGGCAAGCCCGGCAGCGACCGCCTCGCGAAAACGCAGCTTGAGGGTTTCACGTGCCTCCTGGCTGGACGTCAGCACCACGATCTTGGCGAATGACGGATCCGGCAGTTCTGGCGCCATCGCCAGGAAGAAACGCGGCGCACCCTGCCCGATATAGGCCGTGACGATTTTTGCCTCTTCCTGCTTTTGCAGCCAGGCCTCGACCTTTTTCGCAGTGGCACTGGTCTGCTCGATGGAGGTTCCGTAGGGCATTTGCACCTCGACCATCACCTCGGGACGGTCTGACGTCGGGAAGAACTGCTTCTTCACCAGGCCCATGCCCAGGACGGCCACGACAAACAGCGTGATAACCGTGCCAGCCACCAGCCACTTGAGCTCGATGACCCGGGTCAGGACCCGGCGGAAGCGGTTGTAGCGCGGGGTATTGTAGATAGCCGCATGCCCACCCTCTACCTGCTTGATGTCTGGCAGCAACTTCACGCCCAGGTAAGGGGTGAAAGCCACTGCGACAACCCAGGAAGCGATCAGAGCAATGCCCACGATCCAGAACATGTTGCTGGTGTACTCGCCGGCAGTGGACTGGGCGAAACCGTTTGGCATGAAGCCAACCGCTGTTACCAGTGTGCCAGAGAGCATCGGCGCGGCCGTATGACTCCAGGCATACGCGGAGGCTTTGATGCGGTCGTAGCCCTCCTCCATTTTCACGACCATCATTTCGATCGCGATGATCGCGTCATCTACCAGCAACCCGAGCGCCAGGATCAATGAACCGAGGGTAATACGGTCAAAGTTCTTTCCGGTGGCCGCCATCACCACAAACACGATCGCCAGTGTCAATGGCACGGCAGCTGCGACCACGACGCCTACACGCCAGCCCATGCTGAGAAAGCACACAAGCATCACCACGAGCAGCGCGACAAAAAACTTGACCATGAACTCGCCAACGGCCGAGTCGATGTTGACGGCTTGATCGGTCACCTTGGTCAGCGTCATGCCCAGTGGCATGCCTTCATTGATCTTGGTCGTCTCGGCGTCCAGCGCCTTGCCCAGGTCCAGGCCGTTCCAGCCTTCGCGCATGATGACCCCCAGCAGCAGGGCCTCTTCTCCGTTACTGCGCACCAGAAAGGTTGCCGGGTCTTCATAGCCACGTTCGACAGTGGCCACGTCGGAGAGCTTGAGCGTGCGCCCCTGAACCACAATCGGCGTGTCACGAATCTTCTCCAGCTTGTCCAAGGCGCCGTCCAGGCGGAGGAAGACTTGCGGCCCATTTGTTTCAATCGAACCGGCGGGCGTGAGCACGTTCTGATTATTCAGCGCGGCAAAGATGTCCTGAGGCGCAATGCCCAGGGTGGCCAACCGATCATGGGAGAACGAAACAAATATTCGCTCGGCCTGCTCACCGATGATGTTGACCTTCTTCACGCCCGGCACATGCAACAGTTGCTGGCGCAACGACTCAGCATCACGCACCAGCAGCCGCTGCGGCTCGCCTTTGGCTTTGAGGGCGAACAGCGCAAACGTCACGTCCGAATATTCGTCGTTGACCAAGGGCCCGATTACACCCGCCGGTAGCTTGGTGGCTTCGTCGTCGAGCTTTTTGCGTGCCTGATAAAACTCTTCCTGCACCTGTGAGGGTGGCGTGCGGTCCAACAACGACACCATGGTGAAAGCGAGACCGGGCCGCGTATAGGTTTCCGAGCGGTCGTACCATTTCAATTCCTGCAGGCGTTTTTCAAGTGGCTCTGCGACCTGGTCCTGCATTTCCTGCGCGGTAGCCCCCGGCCAGGCAGTAATGACCGTCAACTGCTTGACCGTAAACGGTGGATCCTCCGCACGCCCCAGCTGGAAGAACGCCAGGGTGCCCGCAACCGCGATCAGAAAGATCAGGAATACCGTAATGGATCGCTCACGAACGGCGATCGCAGAAATATTAAAGCGGCCTTCGCTCATGGATGACTCCCGGCAACATTGGCTTCATCCTGCCGGGGCACTCTCACGTCTTCTCCATCGCGCAGCAGATGGGCGCCTAACGCGACGATCTGCTCACCGACCTTGAGATCGCCTGCCACGCGTGCGGCATCGTCGCTCAATCCCAGCACCTGAACAGGACGCCAGCTCACCTTTGCCGGCGAGCCTGCGATCACCCACACACCGGTGCCATTGCCTGGGTCATAAAGGGCTGCGATGGGGACTTGCAGCACCTGCCCGTGCGCGGCGCCTTCTGCGATCCGCAGCGTGACCGTCGAGCCTATCGGGGCATTGGCCAGCGCGCCCTCAAGCACATACCGCGCCTCGAACGTGCGCGTCACTGGGTCGGCAGAATCAGAAAGCAGCCTGAGCTTCGCTGTAACAGCCCCTGCGGTACTGCCGTAAAGCGTCGCTTGCGCGGTGGATCCGGCTGCGGGACGCAACGTCTCGGGCAGATGCACGATGGCTTCGCGCTGGCCTGCGCGGGCCAGTCGAACCACGGGCTGCCCCGGGCTGACGACTTGCCCGGGCTCTGCGAGTGTTTCCACCACGACACCGTCGGAATCCGCAAATAACACCGCGTAGCCGGAAGCGTTACGGGCGACATCGGCCTGGGCTTGTGCGGCGCTGAGCTGCGCCTTTGCGCTATCCGCTGCGGCCTTGACCTGGTCGTAGGCCGATGCAGAAACAGCCCCTGCGGCGACGAGGTCGCGATATCGCGCCTCGTCATCGGCGGTCTGCCTGGCGCGGGCCCTGGCGGCGGTGACCGACTCTTGCTGTGCTCGCGCCTGCAACCCCAGGTCGATAGGGTCAAGGCGCATAAGCGGCTGACCGCGTTTAACGCTCTGGCCGGTATCGACCAGCCGCTCGAGGATCTTGCCGGAGACCCGAAAGCCAAGATCACCCTGCACGCGGGCCGCCACTACCCCCGTGAATGAACGTGACGTCTCTGAGGAACCCTCAACCGTTCCGGGCCTTACCAGAGGAGCCTGCGTACGCGGATCGTCAATGTTGGATGAGTCACCACACGCCGTCAGGACGAGAGGCAGCAAGCAGGCTGCAAGGGGGATGGGTCGGAGCCGGAGCATAGGTTCCCTTATTGAATAGAAAGAACAGGGATCGTATATTCAGACCGGTGACTATTATTGTCAATGGTCACAATCGAGATCTCAAATAACGCAGAGGGATGCGCTCCCCCGCAACGCAATCGCTCATACCCCCCTTGAAACAAGACCCGACGAATGCAGGACTGCATATTCCAAAGGAGCACATGACGGAGATGAACGATATTTTTCAGTCATGCCTGAATTTAGCCCAGAGGCCTCAATTGACAGGGAGTGACCATACAGTACTATGGTCACCAACAATGTTCGATTCAAGGAATCTCAATGCACGCCCTCCGCCCCGCTGCTTTTTTGATCAGCGCCAGCTTGATGACAGGTTGTGCGGTCGGTCCGGACTATCGCCGTCCGGACACCCCGCTCCCGGACCGTTACCTGGGCCAGCCTTCTGTCGAGCAGAGACCAGGGGCGACGCCTGCCAGCCTCGTCATCTGGTGGGAGGGCTTCGGTGATCCACTGCTCGCCGACTTCGTCGCCAAGGCGCTTGAACAGAACCTTGATCTGGCACAGGCCCAGGCACGAGTCGCGCAGGCGCGGGCAGGACTAGGCGCCGCCAATGCCGCTTTATGGCCCTCGGGAAACATCAGCGGTCAGGCCGCCCGCGCCTACCAATCAGTCGAGACGCCACTCGGCCAGGTGCTGAACTCAACCCCCGGCTATGATCGCTATAGCAGTTCCTACGAGGCCGACCTCAATGCCAGCTGGGAAGTGGATGTCTTTGGCGGCCTGCGACGCGGACGCGAGGCGGCACTGGCCGAGTACCAAGCGTCCGAGGCTGGCGCCGCAGCCACGCGATTGGCCATCGCTGCACAGACTGCGGATATCTACATCACTGTCCGCGGACTGCAGGCTCGGCTGGACATCGCGAATCGACAAGTCAAAACCCAGCAGGGGCTGCTGGAGAAAGTCCAATTGCTCTACAGCAAGGGACTTGCCGCCAGCCATGAGGTTCGTCAGACCGAGGGGGCTTTAGCACAGGTCCAAGCCACCGTACCGGTCCTGCAGACCGGTCTGGATGCGGCCATGAATTCACTCGATGTCATGCTCGGCACGCCACCCGGTACTCATCGCACGCAACTTGCCATGGTCGCAAGCATTCCGGCAGCGCCGCAGTTAAAGGCCATGGGAACGCCAGCCGACTTACTGCGCCGCAGGCCTGACCTCATAGTGGCCGAGCGCCGCCTTGCCGCCTCAAACGCACGCATCGGAGAGGCGATTGCCGAGTACTACCCGAAGTTCTCTCTGAGCGCATTACTGGGGAGTGCAACGGCTGTATCGGCAGGCAATCTTTTTTCCGGCGGCGCCAGTCAATCGTCGGGCGTACTGGGACTGCGCTGGCGACTCTTCGACTTTGGCCGCATCAACGCCCAAATCGACCAAGCCAAGGGACAGGAAGCCGAATCCCTGGCCGCTTACCGTCAGTCTGTGCTGCGCGCCACCGAGGATGTCGAGAACGCGCTCTCCTCACTGGTGAATCGGGACGCCCAAGCGACCACCCTCGTTGGAGGCGAGACGTCTCTGACGCAAGCGCGCCAATCGTCGTTCACTGCTTATGAGAAAGGCACGGCCAGCTTGATTGACGTTCTGCACGCTGACGAGACCCTGCTTCAGGCTTCCGACGCTCGGGCGCAGGCACAAACCGAATCGGCACGCGCGGCAGTCGCCGCGTTCAAGGCGCTGGGCGGCGGCTGGCAGCCCTCGGATAGCCGACTGACGAGCCGATGACACGGGTGGTTTTCGAGATTCAAACAAGGGGTATGCAAGATGACAGTGAGAGAAAATTCATGGGTGCTCATTACTGGAGCCTCCAGCGGATTCGGCAAGGAATTTGCCCGACAGTACGCCGCAAAAGGGAAATCGCTGATTCTGGTAGCCCGCAGGCTGAACGAGCTTGAAGCACTCGCGGACGAATTGCGTAGTCGTTTCGACGTCGACGTGATGGTGCAGCAAGCAGATCTTTCATCGATAAATGTGATTATCGATCTGCATCGGCGCCTGCGTGACAGCAATACGGTGGTCGATGTCCTGATCAACAATGCGGGTTACGGCTTGCAGGGAGCATTCCTGGATGAGCCCCTGGAAAGTTCCCTGGCGATGATCGACCTGGACGTCGCCAGCCTGACCGCCATCACTCGTCTGTTTGCAGAGGATATGCGGGCCAGGCACAAAGGGCATATCTTGATGACTGCCAGCCTGCTGTCCTACCAGGGCGTGAAGAATTTTGCGGTTTACTCTGCCGCCAAGGCTTACGTACTCAGATTTTCCGACGCCCTGCATCGTGAACTCAAACAAGACGGTGTGGTGGTCACAGCGCTTTGTCCAGGCATGTCGGATACCGGGTTTGCAGCAAGTGCCAAACAAAAGATAACACCGGTCTTGAAGAGGGTCATGATGCAACCCGAGCCTGTAGTGCGAGCGGGGATACAAGCGTTGCACGCAGGCCGCATGAGCGTCGTGCCGGGCTTTGGCAACAAGGCTATTGCGGTCTTGACCTGGGCCACACCCCGTCGACTTCATCAGGGCCTGATGTCGCGAGTAATGGGTGTTTGAGCGGGCCAGGCAATGCCTCCGACGACGGATACCTGATCCACTAGGTATCCGCTCTCAGGCCCCGCAGTGAGTCAGAATCGATAGCTGACAGAAGTCCCCAAACCGCTCGCGCTATTTTTATACTTCGAGCTGTAGGCGCCTCTTGAGGCGGATACGTCATTGACCTGTACGCTTTCCTCCCATAGGTAGGAATACGCCACATCGATCGTGACATTCTCTGCCGGCGTCCACCCTGCCCCCACACTGATGACTTTCCGGTCACCGGTAGGGATTCGCGGCCCACGGTTGACGTTGTTGGCGGGGGACTGGTCAACCGAGAAGCCGGCGCGAAGAACCCACTGATTGTTCAGCTTATACGCCGTGCCGATAGCGTGCGCCCACGTGTCGTGCCAGTTCTGCTCCTCGGTGATGCGACTCAGTGTTCCGCTCAACGCCGCAGGCAAACCACTGTTTTCGAACACCAACTCCTTGAAGCGACTCCAGCGCGTCCACGTACTGCCCAGGTAGAGCGTCCAGTCACTGTTGAGTTGATGAGTCACGGAAAAATCGACTGATTCCGGGGTGTCCACATCCAAGGAAGCGTCATAGCTCGTACCGCTTACACCCAGCACACTGAAGATGCCGTCGGTGAGCTTGGTCTTGGCATCCAACTGGTAGCTGACCTTGGAGTGATAGGTCAGACCCAACCGAGTTCGATCTGTCGCTTGCACTAGAATACCCGCGTTAAACCCAAGCGCCGTGTCATCGCCGGTGCTTTTGAGTTTTCCGTCATTGCGGCCCGGGCTGAGTGGATTGAGCACCATCCCGGAAAGCTCACCACTGATACGGTTGATGGTCGGTCCGAAACCGATCGAGACCTTGTCGTTGAACGCATAGCTGATGGTGGGCTGAAACGTAAGGGTCGTGACCTCACTTTTGTTGGCGTAGTAGCGGCCGGCGAACCCACTGCCATAATCGGTCATTAGCCCAAACGGCACATAGAAACCCACACCGAACGCCCAGTGCTCATCGATGGGTTTGACGTAGTAACCCATGGGCACTGTGGTGGTCGGCACCATGTCACCGTCCTCCTGCCCCCCGAATGTGCTGCGCGTCTGGCTTATATTGGCCTTTGCGAAAAGCGTTGCCGCCCCGACGCTGGCCTGCTCTTTTTTCAAGCGAGACATACCGGCCGGATTACCGAAGACGGTACTCGCGTCTTCTGCAGATGAAGAACGGCCGGCAAATCCGGAGCCCATCCCACTGATGCTTTGTTCATTGAGAGCGAAACCGCTCGCGAACAATTGAGTCGACGAGAGGGCAACAGCAAGGCCAAGCGGGGTCCTGCGCAGTATTTTTTTCATTATTAGGACTCGATAGATCATCGGGATAAAGCGGTAGAGAGCGTCACGCTGAGCGCGGGCTACCGGGAGGGGCCGCAGCGCAGATTTACGAAGATCGTGCGCGCCACGTCGATTCCTCCAGGATAGGTACAGCATATTTATTCATGTGACCATTTATGTCAATCGTCACAAATTCAGCAAATGAGCATGCATGGCTACGCGGCAAATGCTGCGCGGATAATCCACTCAGTTACGTAGTGAGGGTTGATACATGGCTGTGAATGTGGGGATCAGGCCCCGGATTGGAATTAATACCGCGCCCCGGAAAATGGTGTCCACCTGGATCGGTGTTCACCATCATCCAAGCGTTGATATCAGAGCAAAGTGATAGAGATGATTAACGCAGGCTCACGGCATCAAGCTACGCAGAATGAGATTGGAGGTGAGGACCGGAGCCAGCTCGACGAAGTCAAGGTTGTATTGCAAAAGCAACGGATTGACGAAAGGGCGCAGCGCAAGGTGGATCGAATCGACTGTTTCGTCCAAGGGTGTTTTGCGTTCAAATTCGCCGATCTCTCGGCCTTCACGCACAATCTGCACCACGAAGCCCCTGACCAACGCATCATATTGCTGAGCGCAGGGCCAGTTCTCAGACGCTGCAAATGCGGCGATGTCATAGAGCTTTCGATCACTGAAGAACAAATTCACCCCGGTAGCGATCAGCGTTTTCACCAAACGTCGAAAACGCTCGGTCGGCGAGATGTCCTCTGCATTAATGGCCTGTTCTACGGCCGCGATGATTTCCGCCAGGCAATTGCCACAGATAGCCTCACCAATCGCCTGCTTGGAATCAAAAAACTTGTAGATGTACGCCTTGGAAAACCCGATCGCTTTCGCCAGGTCGGAAACCGTAGTTTTGCTATAGCCGTATTGACTGAAGTGCTGATTGGCCGCCGCGACGATCTGATTCCGGATCTCATGATCGGCAGGGCCACGGATGCTGGGGGAAGCTATGGATGTCTTGTTCATACGAGCTAGCTTACGCATCCGAAAAGCGCTTGACAACGAGTGACCAAATTATACTTTTGTCACAAGCTCGCAATGATCAGGGTTGGTTTCAGGTCAATTGTCTCTACGCGGAGGGTCAAACACCTCCCCCAATCAGTTTTTTCGACGTGTTGTGCAAACGCCGTACCCCGCCATCGAACTCTCTAGCTCACTAACGGCGGCCTCCAAGCCAAGGGGCTTCAATCTGACCGGCCAAAAACACCCCGCGCCACCGAGCGTGGGCGTCTCCCCTGTCAATCCCTGTCAGCTGTTGCCGGACGCGTTTTTCGATGCGGGTGCGCTTCCGTCGTTGCACGATCGCTACGGTATTTCCACCCAGGCTGTGTGCACGCAGATCAAGGGTTGGCCTTTGCATAGCAGGTGTTTGAGATGGGGCCGCTCAGGACGCTACAAACGAAAAGCCGCGACTGGCCGCACTGCGCTCATATTCCAGGAGACACTCATAGTCAGCCTCACTGGCGGGCAGGACTTCCTTGATCGCCAGGTCACGGGACACCTCAGGAAGCTGCTCCAAGGCTTCGTTCATTGCGTTCCTGATTGAAGCGGCGTCCTGACCAATCGAGGTGATGTAAGGCAGGCAGGGACTGCGCACACTTCGTGTCAAGATCCTGAGGCCTTCGATCTCGGCACTGTTATCTCTCGCAAGATAGTCGTAGGTGATGCTATCGATGGAAGCCAAATCACCCTCGCCTTCTCTAAGCCTTCGCAGGCTCTCCCTGTGGGATCCGGTGAAGGTGAGTTTCGAGAAGAAACCTCGGTCGCTGATCCCGGCCAGCGTGTGGCGAAATAAATTCATTCCAGAGTTGGAATCCGGGGCGTTGATCAGGCCATGGCGGCCCTGGAAACCCGCCAGGTCAGTCACGGCCGAATCAGCCCTGCAGAGCAGCACACTGCAATGGTCCCCTCCAGAGCCATGGGTAAGCTCATAGCTCGGGCGCCCTACCAGCTTTACCTTTCCCCGCAGCGACGTAACGAATGGATAGCCGCAGGTCTGGGATAACAACAGATCCGGGGAAAGCCAGTGCGCCGCAAGATCAACGATCTGTGTTTGCCCACGGCGCTCGCCGAGAATCGCCAGGATGCGCTCAAGCCAGGCATCCTGTGCGTGTAGAACCCTGGCGGGAGCGAGGTACATGGATAGATCGCTGGTCATATGACATCCATTCAGAGGGTGCGATTGATACTGCTCACAGCAGGAAACGGTTGGCCGGCGTCTTCAAGCCCAAACGATCCCTCAGTGTCCCGGGCTCATATTCCTGGCGGAACACCCCTCTGGCTTGGAGCAGAGGCACCACGCCACGGGTGAATGTTTCGAAGTCAGTGGGCAAAAACGGAAACATGAGGTTGTAGCCATCGACGGCATTCGACTCGTATAACGCTGCAAGCTTATCGGCAATATGCTCCGCCGTTCCGATCAGCAGCCAGGTACTTGAACTCTTGACCAACCGGCGCCCTATCTCGCGGATGGACAGGGAGGTGTCGTACTGCTTGAGCAACGCCAGCTCAGTTCGAATGCCATCAAACTCGGACTCATCCGGCAACGCTGGCAATGGTCCGTCCGGCGATAGTCCTGTCAGGTCCAGGCGGGTGTAGCTGGAGACCAGGTCAATCGCCACCGCATCGATAATCAGGCTGTCCTCCAGGTGCCGACGTCGTTCCTCCTCAGTCTCATCCCCGAGCACCACCGGCAGCACGCCGGTGATGATTTTCAGATCACTGGAATGCCTGCCCTTCAACTCGAGTCGGCGATTCAAATCGGCCCTGTACGCCACTCCCTCCTCGACCGAATTGATAAAACAGAAGTGTACGTCCCCATGGGCGGCGGCCAGGTTCTTGCCGGCTTCAGAAGACCCCGCCTGGGCAAGGACCGGGTGGCCCTGGGGTGGACGCGGCACGTTAAGCGGCCCACGTACGCTGAAATGTGCGCCTTTGTGATTGATCGGGTGAATTTTCGAGGGGTCGGCAAAGGCGCCGGTGCCCTTGTCAAATTCAAGCGCACCCTCCTCCCAGGAGTCCCAAAGCTGCTTGACGACCTGGATGAATTCCTCGGCCCGCTGATAACGATCGCCGTGTTTCGTCACGCCTGACAATCCGAAATTCGAAGCCTCTTCTTCCAGCCAGGACGTCACGATATTCCAACTGGCTCGCCCTGCGCTGAGGTAGTCCAGCGAAGCAAAATAGCGCGCGAGGTTGAAGGGCTCGTTATAGGAAGTCGAAGCCGTGCCCATCAGCCCGATGTGCTCGGTAACCGCAGCCAGTGCGGACAACAGCGTAATCGGTTCCAGGCGGGCGTTGGCATAGTGCCTCAACCCGCTGGCCACGGAGTCCCAGACTGCGACGTGATCCGCAACAAAAACCGCATCAAACTTCGCCGCCTCCGCCGCCTGCACCAGTTTTACGTAGTAACCCAGGGTCAATATCTCTTGGGTCGGTGCCAGCGGGTGGCGCCAGGAAAAACGATGATCGCCCTGGGGGTTAAAAAAGAACAAATTCAAAATCATACTTTTATTCGACATAACGCCTCCGCGACCTTACCCACGTCGCATTGATTTTCACTGGGCCGTCTTGACGGTATGTTCGGCAACCCACTGCGCCGCGACTTTCGCGGGGTCCTTGTGATCGATATCAACCAGGCGATTGAGTTGCTTGAGGTCGTCATCGGTCAGTTTTGCAGAGACCTCGTTGAGCACCTGGGTGACTTCCGGGGTCAGCAACGCCTTGCGACCCAGTGGCGTGATGTTTTGCAGGGGCTGTTGGTGCTTGTCGTCCTCGAGGACAACCCAAGGCTCTTTCGCCAGGATGCCTTGCGTGGAGACCACCGTGGCCACGTCGATAGCACCGGAGTTCAACGCCAGCCGCGACAAGGGCCCGCCCATGTCCAGCGACTTGATGCTCTTGAAATTAATGCCGTAGACCGCCTTCAAGCCGGGCAGGCCTAACGCAGCCGTGGCGACTTCGGGAGGCCCGCCCAGGGTGAAATCACCCGAGACGGGCGCCAGGTCGGACAAGATACGCAGGTTGTACTTTTCTGCGGTCTTTTGGGTGACGGCCCAAGCGGTAATGGAGCCCGCGGACGAAGGTTCAAGCAACTGGAGGTCCGCCGGCAACTTCTGTTGCAAAGCGCTGAGGATCTCCTTTTGGCTGGTCAGGGCGGTCTTGTCGTCATAGAAACTCAACAGTGACCCCAGGTATTCGGGGACGACGTCTATATCGCCGTTTTCCAGGGCCTGGGCGATGATCTGGCGGTTGCCCAGATTGAGTCGGGTCTTGACGTCTATCCCTTGATTTTTCAAGGCTGACGCATAGATGTTGGCGAGAATCGTCTGCTCGGAAAAATTGGCCCCTCCAATGGTGATGGACTGAGCGCTGGCAAACGCGCTGCCCACCAGCAAGCCTAACCCCAGCAACAATGAAACCGCGTGCGCTGAGCGAGCCTTCGAACGTTGTTTGTTTTTCATGTGGGTTTGCACCTCTGCAGAGTTAATACACACTTTCAAATGCCTCAGGTCATGTAGCGCTTAGTTCGATTTTTCCCGCCCGCCATTTTCTAACCATGAATGTTTCTATCATTGAACAAACCCACTCACTGACAATCGCCAGTGCCGACACCATCAGTGCGCCGCCAATGATTTGCGGCGTATCATTTCGGCCCAGTCCATCAATCAGAAACCTGCCCAGCCCGCCGAAGCCTGCATACGCGGCGATGGTGGCCGTGGCGATAAGTTGCACCAGGGCTGATCGGAACCCTGCAAAGATCAACGGAAAAGCCAGCGGCAACTCGAGCTGAAAAAACATCTGCCCTCTGCGCATGCCCATCGATCTGGCAGCCTGCTTCAGGGATGTATCCACCTGATCGATGCCAACATAGGTATTGGTTAATATCGGCGGGATACTCATGGTCACCAACGCGATAATCACCGTGCTGGTTTCATAGCCAATAAGCATGATTGCAAGTATCACAATACCCAGGGACGGTAATGCTCGCCCAATATTGAACAGCCCTATCGCCACCTGCGCGCCTTTTCGGTAGTTAGCCAACAGTACGCCGAGCGGCAACGCTATTGCACAAGCGATAACCAGGCTCAAGGACACATAATAAATATGCTCTGCCAGCCGAGTCAGTATGCCGTTTTCACCCAACCAATTATCAGGTAGAGAAAACCAAAGGTAGACACCCGCGATCATGTTCATCAGCGCACCCAAGGCACCAGCCATTTATTGATTGAATAAAACAGAAAATCAAAACATAACGCCAACATCACGGTCAGGACCAGGCTGACCGCCACAGGTGTGGTGAAACTTTGAGCCAGCCCGGTAATGAACAGCTGGCCCAGTCCACCTTGACCAATCAAGGCAGTAACAGTCACCAGTCCCACCAAAGTAACCGAGGTTGTTCGTAAGCCCGCCAATAACGCAGGCAGCGCCAGTGGAAGTTCAACCCCGAGGAATCTCTGCATGCGCGTATACCCGAGCGCACGGGCTTCCTCCAATACGTCCGCAGGGTTACTCGCAAGTCCCGCCAAGGTGTTCTGCAACACAATAAGCAAGGCATACAGGCTCAAACCAATGACCGCCGTGGTCTTGGATAACCCGGTAAAAGGCATTATCAAAATAAACAGTGCCAGGGACGGAATGGTAAAAAGTAGGCCGCAGACATAAATCATCGGCCGCGCCAATCCTGGCTGCCACAACGTCAAGAGCACCATTGCACCCGCTAACAGCATCCCTATACACAGGCCCAGGGTCACCAGTTGAATATGATCGACTAACAGCTGGCCGATCTGCTGCCAGTTTTCAACGATCCAGGACCAGTCAATCATTGCGCACTTCCGAAGCGGCGTTCATTAAGTGCGCTGTGAAGGCTGGCAATCGACAGGCAACCTTCGTAACCGCCGGCCTCGTCCACGCGAACAACCACACCCATAGGCGCCGTTAGCATCTTAACCAGTGCGTGATGCAACGAGTCGTGACTCGACACTGTTGTCAGCTCCGGAACAGGCATGTCCGAGTCACTGACCCACTTCAACGGGTTGGACTTGTCATCCAGTAGAAGTTTGAATTCACAACTGACCTCATCCACCGGAAGATCAGAAACCTTCATCAGCGAAAGTCTTTTTAACAGCGGATCTTTGCCGATAAAGTTCCTCACAAACTCGCTGGCAGGATGGGCAAGGATGTTGTGAGGGGTATCGAACTGAACAAGTTTCCCTTCGCCCTCGAAGATCGCAATCCGATCACCAATCTTGATGGCCTCCTCCATATCATGGGTCACCAGGATAATGGTTTTATGCAAACGTCTCTGAAGCGCAACCAGTTCATCCTGCAGTCGCTCGCGTATCACCGGATCAAGCGCGGCAAAGGGTTCGTCCATCAATACAACCGGTGGGTCCGAGGCCAATGCCCTTGCCAGGGCGACACGACTTTGCTGCCCGCCCGAGAGCTGATTAGGGTAGCGGTCCAGAAATTCCGGCTGAAGCCCAACCAGGGAAATGAGCTCGCTCACGCGCTGGCGGATTTTATGTTGGCTCCAGCCCAGCAGCCGTGGGACTGCGCCAATATTTTCGGCAACCGTCTGGTGAGGAAACAAGGCGGCGCTCTGCATCATGAAACCAATGCCGCGGCGTAGCGTAACGACGTCAAGTTCATCGGTCGCCACGCCGTTGACACAGATGCGGCCACTGTCCTGGGTATCCAGCCGGTTGATCATGCGCAAAATGGTGGTTTTGCCGCAGCCACTCGGCCCGACAAATACACAGATCTCCCCCTCCCGGACGTGAAGCGTTAAATCGCTCACGGCCATTCGCGGGCTGCCTTTATGAGTTTTCCTGATGGCTTCAAAACGTATCATTTTCCGACGCCCATATTAGCTTGCCTAGTGTTAGTGCTCAGCAGGATGGCGAGGACAATCCACGGGACTGACCAGATGTTTCTGCAATAACTGGAAGTAGCCATGAATGACATAGCCATTGTTTCGCGCGATCCATTGTTCACGCCTGGCTCTATACACCCTGGGTAAGTAAAACCAGGGCAAACCGGGAAGATCGTGATGAACCAGGTGAAGATTGAGGTTGAGAAACAGCCAACTCAACAGCCCCGACGATTCATTGATAACCGTGCGGTGTTCCGGATACGTTGACGGACGATGTTCGTAAAACGACCTGATCATGGCAATCGACAAAGCCGGCAACGAAACCAGGAATAAGTACTGTATGGCACTGATGGCGCTGTATTCCTCAACCAAAGCCAGCACTACGCCAACACTGAGTAGATGCGCGGCCCACATCCGCCAAGCGATTCGACCGGTATGAAACAGCCCTCTGATTTCGCTACCCACAAGGGCCGTCACCGCCAATGGCGCGCCCATAAGCAAGCGACCGCCCACGGTCTTGTTTACCCATAACAACGTTCTGATATATCGAGGCGAGCGCAACCAAAAAGCACCGCTGACATAACGACTTTCCGGATCTTGCCCGGGTACCGTCAGCACTTCGTCGTTGTGATGTGCCAAATGGGTGTCCCTATAAATGTCGTAGGGGTACCACACGGCAAATGGCAGAAATCCCAAGGCCTTGTTTATGGCGGGCCAACGGGTTGGATGACCATGGATAAGCTCATGCTGAATCGACATCCACAGCACAACCAGTGGCACCAGCAGGACAAGGCTGAATACTTCGCCAAGTACTTGCCCATAAAAAACAATAAACGCCCAGGCCAGATAAAACCCGACTAACAAAAGCCAGGTGGGCCATTCGGTTTTACTGGTCAGGGTAGTGCTCAGCTTGACGATTTCCGCTCGATGAGCGTCATCCAAATAGTTTGGCATTGTTGTCAGTCGCGATAGAACGTGCTCGGAACGGGCGCCCAATCACTCACACTTCAAGCTGCAACCCATAAACCGGGATTACCTGAAGATGATTGGCTGGACTAACGGTATGGAAGTGCCCCACAACGACGATTCACATGGCGTAGAGAAGAAACGCCAAGCCTTCGCTGATTGCACTGCAGGCTTCGCTGTTGGCCTGACAAGGGAGAGGTTTGCCGGTAACGGATGGAACGGCAATGGAGGAAAAAGGACGGGTGCTGATATTGTCGGCGTGAGAAATCGCGACATGGGCGCCGTCATGTGACAGAGCCTCAAGGCTGATTTGGAAGATTCGGGCGCCGGACATAGTCGTACCATAACAATAGGATTGAACATATCCGGCGGTCCGGTGACAGCAAGGTAGCATGATGACTAATACGATCAAGGAATATATTTTATTATGCTTATTCCTAAAATGAATAAGTGATCCAGGCAAATGATGCAAGCCAGCTGCATCGGAACAGACCTCGAATAAAAACAACGGAGGGTTGCCTACCGACTATGAACATTCTCTACGATGAACGCGTCGACGGCGTCCTGCCTGACGTCGACAAACAGGCACTCCTGCACGCCCTGCAGACTCGCTTGCCTGACCTGGAAATCCTGCACCAGCGCGAAGCGCTCAAGCCGTACGAATGCGACGGACTCTCGGCTTATCGCACCACGCCCATGCTGGTAGTGCTGCCGCGCCACATCGATCAGGTCCAGGGCGTGCTTCGAGTCTGCCATGAGCGGCGTGTACCGGTGGTGGCTCGCGGCGCGGGCACCGGGTTGTCCGGCGGTGCGCTGCCGCTGGAAAAAGGCGTGCTGCTGGTGATGGCGCGCTTCAACAACATTCTGCACATCGACCCCGCCGCCCGCACCGCCCGGGTTCAGCCGGGGGTACGCAACCTGGCGATTTCCCAGGCGGCTGCGCCGTTTGGCTTGTATTACGCGCCTGACCCTTCCTCGCAGATCGCCTGTTCCATCGGCGGTAACGTGGCGGAAAACGCCGGTGGCGTGCATTGCCTGAAGTACGGGCTGACCGTGCACAACCTGCTCAAGGTCGACATCCTGACCGTCGACGGCGAACACGTGAGCCTGGGTTCCCAGGCCCTCGACTCTCCGGGTTTCGATCTGCTGGCATTGTTCACCGGCTCCGAAGGCATGCTCGGGGTGATCACCGAGGTCACGGTCAAGCTGCTGCCCAAACCACAAACCGCCAAAGTGCTGCTGGCCGCCTTCGATTGCGTCGAAAAGGCTGGCCGTGCGGTGGGCGACATCATTGCCGCCGGCATCATCCCGGGCGGCCTGGAGATGATGGACAACCTGGCCATTCGCGCCGCCGAAGACTTCATTCACGCCGGCTACCCGGTGGACGCCAAAGCGATTCTGTTGTGTGAACTCGATGGCGTGGAAGCCGACGTCCACGACGACTGCCACCGCGTGCGCCAGGTGCTGGAACAGGCCGGCGCCACCGAAGTGCGCCAGGCTCGGGATGAGGCCGAACGCGTGGGTTTCTGGGCCGGGCGCAAGAATGCGTTTCCGGCGGTGGGCCGCCTCTCACCGGATTATTACTGCATGGACGGGACGATCCCGCGTCGCGAACTGCCTGGGGTGCTGCACGCTATCGCGGCGTTATCCAGCGAGTACGGCCTGCGGGTGGCGAATGTTTTCCACGCCGGCGACGGCAACATGCACCCGCTGATCCTGTTCGATGCCAATCAACCGGGCGAACTCGACCGCGCCGAAGCCCTGGGCGGCAAGATCCTCGAATTGTGTGTGAAGGTCGGCGGCAGCATTACCGGTGAACACGGTGTGGGCCGCGAGAAGATCAATCAGATGTGTGCCCAGTTCAATAGCGATGAGCTGACCGTGTTCCACGCCGTCAAAGCCGCCTTCGACCCGGGCGGATTGCTCAACCCCGGCAAGAACATCCCGACGTTGCATCGATGCGCCGAGTTTGGCGCCATGCACGTTCATCTGGGTCAGATGCCCTTCCCCGACCTGGAGCGTTTCTGATGCGCAGCGAACACCCTATCGACGCCAGCGCAGCGCTGCTGGAGCAGGTCAACCAGGCGCTGAACGACGCCACGCCGCTGCGTATCCAGGGCTGCAACAGCAAGGCGTTCCTCGGCCGCGCAGTCACCGGGGAAGTCCTCGACACCCGCGCCCACCGGGGCATCGTCAGCTACGACCCGACGGAACTGGTGATCACCGCCCGTTGCGGCACGCCATTGGCGGAGTTGGCAGAAGTGCTGGACGCCGCGCAACAGATGCTGCCTTGCGAACCACCCTCCTTCGGTGAGCACGCCACCGTCGGCGGCATGATTGCCTGCGGACTCTCGGGGCCGCGGCGTCCCTGGTCAGGATCGGTCCGCGACTTTGTCCTCGGGACGCGGGTCATCACCGGACAGGGTAAGCATTTGCGCTTCGGCGGCGAGGTGATGAAGAACGTCGCCGGCTACGATCTGTCGCGCTTGATGGCCGGCAGTTACGGCGCGCTTGGGGTGGTGACCGAAGTGTCCCTCAAGGTCCTGCCCAAACCACGGCAAACCTTGAGTATCAGCCTGGAAATGGACACCGACCGTGCCTTGCTGCGCCTGGCGGAATGGGGGCAGCAACCGCTGCCGATCAGCGCCGCGTGTCACGATGGCCAGCGCCTGCACCTACGGCTCGAAGGGGGTGAAGGCTCGGTGGCGGCGGCCCATGAGCGCTTGGGCGGCGAGTTGCTGGACGCGACCTACTGGCAAGACCTGAACGAACACCGGTTGGTTTTTTTCGATGAGGATCAGCCCCTTTGGCGCCTGTCCTTGCCGCACAACACACCCCGATTGTCGCTGCCAGGTACCCAATTGATCGACTGGGGTGGCGCCCAGCGCTGGCTCAAATCCGACGCCGACGCGAGCGTCATTCGCGCGGTGGTCGAAAAAGCCGGCGGGCATGGGACCTGCTACCACCCGGGCCTGATCGACAGTCCCTTCCAACCGCTGCCCGACACGTTGATGCGCTACCACCGGAACCTGAAGCAGCAACTCGATCCCCGGGGCATCTTCAATCCCGGTCGCCTGTACGCGGAGCTTTGAACCATGCAGACCACCTTGAGCGAAGACGCCCGCCGACTGCCTCGCGCCGAAGAAGCCGAAAGCATCCTGCGTAGTTGCGTGCACTGCGGTTTTTGCAATGCCACCTGCCCGACCTATCAACTGCTGGGCGATGAACTGGATGGCCCGAGGGGGCGTATCTACCTGATCAAGCAGGTGCTCGAAGGCAATGAAGTCACGCGCAAGACCCAGGAGCATCTGGACCGTTGCCTGTCTTGCCGTAACTGCGAAACCACCTGCCCCTCCGGCGTCGACTATCACAACTTGCTCGACATCGGCCGGGCGGTGGTCGACGCGGCAGTGCAACGCCCGCTCAGTCAGCGTTTGCTGCGCGAAGGGTTGCGCAGCGTCGTTCCGAATCCCGCGCTGTTCAACCTGCTGATCGGCAGTGGCCAGCTATTTCGAGCTTTATTGCCCAACACCTTGCAGGCCAAGTTGCCTCGCCGCGTCTACCCGCCCAAACCGCGCCCGACCACGCGCCACGCCCGCCAGGTATTGATGCTTGAGGGCTGCGTGCAACCGAGTCTGTCCCCCAATACCAACGCCGCCACGGCACGGGTGCTGGATCGCCTGGGGATCAGCGTCATATCCACCCGCGAGGCAGGCTGCTGCGGTGCGGTGGATTATCACCTCGACGCTCAGGCGGCCGGCCTTGAGCGTGCCCGGCGCAACATCGATGCATGGTGGCCGAGCATTGAAAACGGGGCCGAGGCGATTGTGCAAACCGCCAGCGGCTGCGGTGCCTTTATCAAGGAGTATGGCCACCTGCTCAGCACCGACCCGGCGTATGCCGACAAGGCGCACAGGGTCAGTGCCCTGGCCAGGGACCTGGTTGAAGTGCTGCGTGGCGAGCCGCTGGATAAGCTCGGCGTACACAGCGACCAGCGCCTGGCGTTCCACTGCCCCTGCACCTTGCAGCACGCGCAAAAACTCGGCGGCGCCGTTGAAACCATGCTGACAAGCCTGGGCTTCAACCTGACCGCGGTTCCCGACGGCCACCTGTGCTGCGGCTCGGCGGGCACCTATTCGCTGACCCAGCCCGAATTGTCGCGGCAACTGCGCGATAACAAGCTGAATGCGTTGGAAAGCGGCCACCCCGACGTCATCGTCACCGCCAATATTGGCTGCCAGTCCCACCTCGACGGCGCAGGACGCACCCCGGTCAGGCACTGGATCGAACTGGTCGAGGCCGCGTTGCCCTCACCAGGTACTGCAGAATCCTTGCGGCTGCACGCACCGAAGCCCACAGCAATCTAGCCGGGGCGCAATGCCTGGATTGAATCGGCCTCCTGTGGCGAGCGGGCTTGCCCCGCGTTGGGGTGCGAAGCAGCCCCTGATGAAGACGAATGCGGTGTATCAGGCACGCCTCTGCGCCTGGTTTTGGGGCTGCTGCGCAGCCCAACGCGGGGCAAGCCCGCTCGCCACAACAAGCCCGCTCGCCACAGGGTTCTTTGCGCGCTCTCGAACGGGTTCGAACACGGCGGCCTTAAGCAAGCGTGAGGAACAGCGCCGAGGTCCAGACCCGGGACTGGTCGCGTTGACGCGCGCAGATGAACAATGGATGCTCGCGACCCGCTTGCAGATTGAGTGGTGCCAGCTCGATCTGCCCCTGCAGTTCACGGGGCAGCGCTTCGGCGGTGGTCCTTTCCAGGGAGACTTTCAGTTCAGCCCCGGGCAGCTCTTCGATCACCTGGGATTGCGCCAGCAGTTCTTCGCCGGACAGTTCCATCAGCACCGTCGGTGCATGCACGTAGGGCTGCGGTTCGGATGGATCGCCGACCTTGATGTAGTTGTCGATGCGGCTGCGGACCTGCAACCTCGCGCCGGCCAATTGCGACAGGTCGATTTCGATGCTGTCGGTGTCGCCGTTGGTGTCGGTGCGAAAGGCCAGGGTCGTGGCGTCCTTGCGCCATACGGTTTGCTCCGGATGATCGAGGCCCAGGGCGCGAAAACCATTGATGACCGCGCCCGTCACCCGGATTTCGCCGGTCCAGTACGCGCCGCGATAACGGTCCTTGATGCGTGCGCCGCCCAGGCGCAGCCGGATGCGTTGGGCGGAAAACCCCAGCTCCTGATGCAGGTTGCGCGACCAGATCAGTTTATCGCCGTCGAACAGGTCCACCTGCTCCCAGCCCGCCTCACCCAGCAATCGATAGTCCAGGGTGGCATTCGAATCGGCCGTGAAGACCTCGCCCATGAAATGCTGGCCCTGGCGCAGGCTGGCAAACGCACGCTCGCCCGTCGTGGCAAAGGTGCGACGGGCGCGAAGGGCCTTGCCGACACTCGAACGATCGAAAGACTCGGCAATCACACCGGTCAGCCCGCCGCGAGAGCCAAACACCGCCGTGGCCGGAACCCCGCCGCCGCAACGGCCTTGATGCTCATCACTGTTCGCCGCGGCGCCGACCCGATAGCCGCGCTGAAGGGCTTCGGCGTAGACCCAATGGAACTGGCCCCAGGCAGAGCCGACTTCGATCAAGCGTTCCAGCTCCGGATGGTGCCAGTCGAGGTTGCAACGGCGCCCGCCGACATGGGGCATCATCAGGTGACCTTCCGGGTCTTTTGCATAGGCCGCGTACAATTCGTCCACCGGCCAGGCCCCCGGTTTGATGGTGCCCGCAGTGAACTCGTTCCACTCGAACGAGCGCACCAGGCGCCCTTGGTTATCGAACGGAAACTCGGGCTTGCGATCATGCAGGAACACCACGTTGCGGTCGCCGCCCGCGCAGGAGTTGCCGCACCACTCGGTGCCGGGGTAGCAGACGAAGCGGCCGGGCTCGTTGAGTTCGTGAATCAGCTTCACCGCCTGATCCCAGCGTTGCTCGGTGATATTGAAGTCGTTGGCGGTGTAGCCGAGCACATCGAGGCCGGCGACATCGCGGCCATAGCTGAGGTTGTAGAGCGTGTCGTTGGTGCCCACGGTGTCATCGGAGTGCACATGCAGGTCGGCGTACAGCGGGCGCAATGCGCTGCCGGCCGGGTCAACCGTGACAAACGCCTGGGCGCCACGCACGCCGGGCGCCTGCACCTCGGCGGACAAACGCCACTCGCCCACCGCCCCGAGGTCAAACCCCTCGAGCCGCACCGTCGACCACCCTTCATTGGCCAGGGTAAACGCTTGCTGGCGCTCGCCGCCTTCCGGATCAACCAGGGTCAGCACCCCGTTGAGCGGCAGGTTGCGGCACGTGTTGCCCCAGGCATCGTCGACCCGCAGCAGCACATCGAACGCCTCACCGGCGCTGATCAGGCGCGGCACAATCAGCTGCACACGCTGCGCCGGTCCCGGCACGATGTTCAGCAACGGATCGCCTGGCACCTCGGCAAATTTCGAGCTGCCCAAGGGGTCGATAAACAGCCGGAAACGGAAGTCTTTCTCGACGAAACTCTGCACCCGCGTGCCCGCCCCGCCCTGGCGACGGTCGCCCAGGCGAATAGTGATCTTGTCGCCGGGATTCAGGTAGCCGTCGATGATGTCGATGATGATCGCTTTCTGGAACGGCCGTTCGTGGCCCTTCTGGTCGAAGCGCACTTTCAGGTGCTGCACGGTGGCCTGGCTCTGCCCGGGGACCAACTCGCCCGCCTGGTACTCGGCGCTGACGTAGTTGGGACCGGCCGGGTTCGAGGTCTGGAACAGCGCCCAATCGGAGTAGAACTTGAACGCCAGTTTCAACCAGGCGCCATCCGCCAGGCCGCTGCCGCCGACCTCGTAGACCAGGGTGATTTCATCCCATTGCCCGGCAATCAGCGTGTCTCGGTCACAGTCGATGCTACCGAGGAACGGGCGTTTCTTGTTGCGCTCGTAGAGGCCTTGGGGGGCGATGTAATGCCCGGCTTCGCGGGGATCGAATACGTTACTCACATGACACCTCGTGCAGTGGTCCACTGAAGGTTTGAAAGGGTTCGAAAGCAAAGGACGATGCTTACTGCACGCGCCATTTCTGGTAGTGGCGCTCGATGCGCCGGAACACAAAACTCTCCATCAGCCAGGCAATCAGGCCGATCAGCACGATGCCCAGCAGCACCTGGCTGCTGTTGCCGATCTGCCCGCCGGTGGAGACCATCCAGCCGATGCCCTGGGAGGCGCCGATCATTTCTGCGGCGACCAGTGCCCGCCAGCCCTGGCTGAAACCGATGCGCAAGGCCGCCGTCACGAAGGGCAATGAGGCCGGCAGGTAAACGTGGGCCAGCAATTGCCAGGGGTTGGCGCCCAAGGTGCGCGCCGCGCGGACTTCGCCACCGCGAATGCTCTGTACGCCTTCCTGGATGGTCACCGCCATGGGGAACATCGCGGCAATGAAAATCACCAGCACAATGGAGACATAACCCAGGCCGAAAATGATCATGATCAGCGGCGCCCAGGCTATCGGCGGGATCGCCATGAACAGGCTGTTGAGCGGCGAGATGAAATCGCGAAAGCGCGAAGACAAGCCGCCGGCCGTGCCCAGCACGATCGCGACAAGCACCGCCGCACAGAAGCCGCCGACTTCCTCCAGGACGCTCGCCCTGAGGTGCTGCCACAGCGAACTGTCGCTGAGCCAACGCAGCGCTTCGCGCGCCACATCCCAGGGCTGCGGCAGGATGTAGGTGGGAAAGCGGCTGGCCAGGGCCATCCAGATCAACAGCAGGAATGGCAGCGAAGCCCATCCCCAATTCGGTTTTGGCAAGGACATGACAGGCTCAGACTCAGCGCGAGGCTTTTTCCAGGTAGGCGGTATCCACGATCTGCTCGGTCTTGAGCGTGGTGTCGATAAAGCCCAGGTCGTGGGAGTAATTCATCAGGCGCTGGATGAATTGGATATCCGCAGGCTGCAAGTCCGCCGACCAGCCCAATCGCGTGCGCGCCTGGGCGACGATGGCCTCCGGGGCAATGGTCTTGCCGTCAGGACCCTGGACCGCTTCAAGCTTGAACGCCTCGGCGATGATGCGATTCGACTCGTCGGGATGCTCGTTGAGAAACGCGATCGCCTTGCGGTGCGCACGCAGCAGCTTGACCACGTCGTCCGGTCGTTCCTGCAAGGTTTTGGGCAGCGCGATCACCACGTACCACGGGTAGTTCGGCAGTGCCTGGTTGACGTCGAGCAGAATCCGGCTCGACCCGCGCAGCAACGATTGGCTGACAAAGGGTTCCCAGGAAAACGCCGCGTCGACGATGCCGCGCTCCAGCGCCGCGTTCATGTTGCCGGGTGGCATGTCGATGATGTCCAGGTCCTTGTCCGGGTTGAGCCCGGCTTTTTCTTTCAGCACATAGCCGCGCAACAGCACGTCCATGCCACTGCCCTTCTTGACCCCGGCGAGCTTTTTGCCCTTGAGCTGCTCCAGGCTGTTGATCGGGCTTTTTGCATCGACAATCACCGCCGCCTGGCCGTAATTGACCTTGGCCAGAATCCGGCTTTGCAAACCTCGGGAAAACCATTGGTACACCGGCGGCGTGCCCACATAGGCCACGTCCAGCTCATTGGCGGCCAGCGCCTGCTGGATCACCGGGCCATCGCCCAAGGCCTTGAGGTCAACATTCAAGCCTTCCTCGCGGTAGTAACCCTGCTTGTCGGCGATCAGCGCCGGGGCGTTGGCCATGGCGAACACATACCCCACACGCAGGGGTTTCTCTTCAGCGGCCACGGCACCTGTGCTGCTTGCCAAGGCGGCAACAGACAAGGAAAGAGCAAGCAGCGAACGTTTGATCATGGGGTTAACTCGGGTTGGCGGGTGGGGTTAGCGATGGCTTCGGCCGCGCCCATGACCTGGGAAATGCGCTCCATCAGCTCATTGCGGTAATCGAGAAAGGCCGGCAGGCGACGGGTTTTCAGGTTGGAACGCGGGCGCGGCAAATGAATATCCAGTTCGCTATGGATACCGCCGGGGGCGATGTTGAGCACGATGACCCGGTCGGCCAGGAACACCGCTTCGTCGATGTCGTGGGTAATGAACAGCACCGTCTGACCCAGCTCGGCCCAGATCCGCAGCGTCTCTTCATTCATGCTGTTGCGGCTGATGGCGTCCAGCGCGGCGAAGGGTTCGTCCATCAGCAATACGCTGGGCTCCAATGCCAAGGTCCTGGCCAGGGAGACGCGCTGCTGCATGCCGCCTGACAACTGATGGGGCAAGCGCTGTGCCGCGTTCTCCAGGCCGACCAGGCGCAAATACTGCAACGCCTGGGCACGCTGTTGCGCCTCGCTGAGCTGCGCCGTCATCCGCAGGCCGAAACGCACGTTTTCCAGCGCGCTCAACCAGGGAAACAGCTGCGGCGCCTGAAACACATACCCCAACTCCGAGCGCTCAGGGCGCACGGCGGTCTGGTTGATGCTGATCCGGCCGCTCTGGGGTTGCTGAAAGCCCGACAACAGATTCAGCAGCGTGGTTTTCCCGCAGCCGGACGGCCCGAGGATCGCGACGAATTCGCCCGGTTTGGCGTTCAGGCTGAACGCGTTGAACACCCGATGGCCGTTGGGGTAGCTGAAACTGATGTGATCGACCGTCAGGGCGTCGGCTTGCGTTGGTGCGTAAGGCAAGGAGTCGGGCATGGCAAGTATCGTCAGGTCGTTTACAATGGGAATGCCTGACATAATACGTATTAATACAAGTTGTCCCAATAACCTATTTTTATAACCTTAGAAGTGAAGGCGCAACGCCCCACTCCGAGGCCCCTGGAAGCCGACCGTGTCCACGTCCATTCTGCGCGACAGCACCACCTCGCTCTACGAACAGATCGCCCATCGTTTGCTGGAAGAGATTCAGCGCGGCGATTTCGAACCCACCGGCAAACTGCCGTCAGAAGCCGAACTGGGCGAACGCTTTGGCGTGAGTCGCGTCACGGTGCGCCTGGCAGTGGGCAAGCTCAGCGACGACGGCGTGGTGGAGCGCAAGCAAGGCAAGGGCACGTTCGTCGCCGCGAAGCAGGTTCGGCATGGCCTGGATGCGTTGCGCAGTTTCCATGAAGCCTTGTTATTGCAAGGGCTCAAACCGAGCATGCAGGTGATCAGCCACACGCTGCAGCCCGTTCCGGAAGCCTTGAAGGAGTTGTTTGAAGGCGCCCACGATTGCCTGCTGCTGGAGCGCCTGCATTTCGTGGATGACGAACCTATCGCCCTGGGCCGCAGCCATCTACCGGCCGAGTTGGCCGGCGTGGTCTGGACGGACGTCGAGCATCAACCGATCTACTCGATCCTGGAGTCGATCACCGGCCAGGCCGTCACCCGTGCCGACCTGGCCATTCGTGCGCAAGCAGCCGATGCAAGCCTGGCCAGTGCCCTGCACGTCAAACGCGGTGCCGCATTGCTGGTGATGGAACGCAGCTCTTACTTTGCCGACGGCCGTTGCTGCGACCGCACCACCTTCTTTATCCGTCCGGAACGCTATGCGTTTGTCCTCAGCGGCGTATTCAAATCCAGCCCTGCCAAATAGCGATCTGTACAGGTCATTTGGAGGGATCGGCAGATACGCGACGGTGGGTCTTCTAGCGATAGCCCCGCGCCTGAACGTCGAACAGCTCGGCATAACGTCCACCCGCAGCCATCAGCTGGTTATGGCTGCCCTCCTCCAGAATCTGCCCGCGTTCCAACACAATAATGTGATCCGCACTGCGCACACTGGAAAAACGGTGGGAAATCAGCAGGGTCATGCGGCCCCTGGCATGCTCACGGAAGTGCTCGAACACCGCCGCTTCAGCCCCGGCATCCAGCGCGGCAGTGGGTTCATCGAGGATCAGCAGATCGGCATCCTGACGCATGTACGCCCGCGACAAGGCCACTTTCTGCCACTGCCCCCCGGACAGTTCCTGGCCTCCAAACCAGCGTCCCAGCTGGGTTGAATAGGTATGGCTCAAGCGCTCGATAAATTCCGCCGCCACGCCTTGAGTGGCAGCGCTGCGCCAGCGGGCCTGGTCGTCCAGGGCCTCGACGTCCCCCACGCCGAGGTTTTCGCCGACACTCATCTGGTAGCGGATGTAGTCCTGGAAAATAACGCCGATGCGCTGGCGCAGGGTGTGTTCGTCCCACTCCAGCAGGTCGCTGCCATCCAGCAGGATGCGGCCTTCATCCGGGGTATACAGACGGGTCAGCAGTTTGATCAGGCTGGTCTTGCCGGAACCATTTTCACCCACCAGGGCCAGACTTTTCCCCGGTGCCAGGTGCAGGCTGATATTGCGCAGCGCGGCGGATCCGGCGCCTGGGTAGGTGAACCCCACCTGCTCGCAGCGCAGGCCATCGCCAGGGCGCGCACCCTGGGTGAGCCGGCCATGTGGCGTGATCACGGGGGTTTCAAGGTATTCATACAGGTCCGAGAGGAACAGGCTGTCGTCGTACAGCCCGGCAATGGCGCTGAGGCTGGCGGTGATTGCGGCCTGCCCCTGCTTGAACAGCACGATGTACATGGTCATCTGGCCCAGGCTCGTCTGGCCACGCACGGTGTCGAGTACCACCCAGGCGTAGGCCAGGTAAAACGCTGCGGTGCCCAGCAGGCCCAATGCGAAGCCCCAGGCATCGCGGCGCAGCGTCAATTGGCGGTCCTCGGTATACAAACGCTGGGCGTTGTCGCGATAGCGCTGGAGGAACAGCGGTGCCAGGCCAAACAGCTTGACCTCCTTGGCATGGGACTCGTGGGAGAGCAACGATTCCAGGTAGTTCTGCCGGCGCGTCTCCGGTGCACGCCGGTGGAACAGGCGGAACGCATTGCCGGAAAAATGCGTCTCGGCGAAGAACACCGGCAACGCACCGACCACCAGAATCAACAGGGCCCACGGCGAAAAGTGCACCAGCAGGACTGCAAAGCTGACCAGCGAAATGAGGTTCTGCACCAACCCCAGTCCTTTGGTCACCAGGCTCAGCGGGCGCGTCGAAGCCCCCTGGCGCACGCGCACCAGCTTGTCGTAGAACTCGGCGTCTTCAAATTGCAGCAGCGAAAGGGTCTGGGCTTTCTCCAGGACCATCAGGTTGACCTTCACGCCCAGTTTCACCCGCAACAGCGACTGCTGCATCGACAGCGCCCGTTGCGCCGCCGCCAACAAAGCCAGCACCCCGGCCTCGGCCAGCACGTAGCGCATCACCGGCCACACGGGGGCCTGGCTGCCGGCCGCATGAACCTGCATGGCGTGGACCACGCCATCAACGATGCGCTGTCCAATCCAGGCGGCCAGTGCAGGCAGCAGTCCGGCGACAATCGTCGCCAGCAACAGCCCCGTGAACAGTGGCCGCGAGGTTTCCCACACCAGTCCCAGTGCCCTGCGCGCCTGGGTCGAAAACGCGCTCAATCGATTGAACAGCACCATGAATGGCACGGACTCCTTGAGGGGGGTGAAATCAGGCCGGACGGCCGAGAGCCATGGAGATGGGCAGTTCACTGCGCCACTCGCTCCCGGATCCAGGCGCGCCCCGGATTATGACAGGCCGTGACGCCAGAACCACGCGCATTCATCGATGTTCTTCCCTGGCGCGTCGTCGCCAGTGGTTGGCGTGACGTCTTTTGACTCGATGGCGGTTGGGCGCCCGACCTTACGTCACGTCCTGACGCCCCGCGCGGCCCAGCGACCAGCCAAAATTCATGCCCGCCGCCGCCAGCAGGATCGCGCCTGCGCCCATCACCTGCAGGGTGCTGAGGGGATGGGCGAAGGCTACCCAGTCGACCAGGATGGCAACAATCGGATAGATGAACGACAGCGCCCCGACCAGCGCCGTGGGGATTTTCTGGATGGCGCTGTACAGCAGGGTCGACATCAGCCCGGTATGGACCACGCCGATAATGATCAGGTAAGTCCAGGCGCCCTTGAGCGTTTCGCCCCCAGTGAAGTCCACGAACGGTGCCAGCACCAGCACGCCGACCACCATCTGGATCAGCACGATCAGGTGCGCGGGCAAATCCTTGAGACGCTTGGTGATCGCCGCCGCCACGGCATAGAAGAAGGCTGAAGCCAGGGCCAGGCAGACGCCCAGCACGTAGTCGGCACCGGTGGCCTGCCCACGGCCCTTGGCGGACACGATCAGCATCAGCCCGGCGAAGGCCAACAGCAGCCAGCCGACCTTGGCGATGCTGAGGCGTTCGGCAAAAAACAGCACACCCAGGCCGACCAGCATGAACGGCTGAACGTGGTAGACCACCGTGGCAATGGCAATAGAGGAATGGGTGTAGGCACCGAACAGCAGCACCCAGTTGAGGACCAGCGCCACCCCGCCCAGGCACACCAGAAGGAATTGCCGGGCAGTGATCCGGGAGCGACGCAGCACCCCAAGCGCCAGGCACGCGACCAGCATCGCCAGGGCGCCGAACAGGCAACGCCAGAACACCACCGCCTCCGGGCTCTGCCCCGACATGACGACGAACCAGCCGACTGTGCCGGAGATGACCATGGCCGAGATCATTTCGAGCGTCCCACGGGTTTGCGACTTCATCACTCACGGCTTCCTTGCTATCGACATCGCCATGGCCCAAGCCACCGTTCGCGGGGAAATAGGCTGGCAAATACAACTTTATAATGAACGTATGGCCGATATACTGAACATGGTGCCCAAGAGCGTCAACCCATTTAAGGATGGTTTATAAAACAAATGACCGATATAACGAACAATCTGCCGGGAAATAATCTGAGTCGAATCGATCTGCTGGCGCTGTCAATCAAGCGCGAGCGCCTGGCCGCCGGGCTTTCCTTGACCGAGCTGGCGAAGCGCGCCGGGGTAGCGAAGTCGACCTTGTCTCAATTGGAGTCGGGTATCGGTAACCCCAGCATCGAAACCTTGTGGTCGCTGGCGATGGCCATGGGCTTGCAAGTCACCCGGTTCTTCGAACAACCCCGGCAGGCCCTGCGGGTGATTCGCGCCAACGAGGGCATGACCGCCTATGCCGAGACGGCCCATTACGCTGCGACCCTGCTTGCCGATTGCCCGGCCGGCGTACAGCGCGACATCTACCGACTCAAGGTGCAGCCCGGCGAAGTTCGTTTGTCTCAGCCTCACCCGCAGGGCACCGTAGAGCATGTGGTGCTGTGCAGTGGCAGTGCACGTATCGGCCCGGCGAGTGGCCCGGTGTTGCTCAACGCCGGCGACTACATCAGCTACCTGGCGAATGTGCCGCATGTGTTCGAGGCACTTGAGGCGGACACCACGGCGGTGATGGTGATCGAGCATTCCTGAGGTGGGAGCACCCTGACGCCTGTCAAATCCGTAGCTGCCGAGCCCTGGCGAGGCGGCGTCGGCCGCGACTCGGGCTTGAATCGGCAGCGCGCCCGACGCAGCCTCGCTTGCGCTCGGCAGCTGCTACGGGGGGCCTTGATGGGGGTTGGATAAGACGGTATCTACGGGGGGCAAGTCCGTGAGGTGGGCAGGGGGATCGCTAGCAACTTAACCCTTTTATCTCGTCAATTTTATCGAGCAGGACGCTAATAACCCCCGCCTTTTTTTTGGGGCCCCGTCAGTTGCGCGTCAAGAGCGTGTGCGGCGCAACCCCAAACGCCTTGCGAAAAGCATGACTGAAGTGGGAGAAATCGGAAAAACCGAAGTCCAGTGCGGCTTGGGAAACGCTGCGCACCTGGCCGCACTCGATAGCCGCGCGACTGGCATTCAGCCGTTCTTTCCAGATCTCCGCGACCGGGCTTTTCTGATGACGGGCGAATGCACGGGTCACCGTGCGGGTGGACACGTGGTGAGCTTGGGCGATCAGTTCGATCGACAGTTCTCGCTCGCTCAGGTGGTGCTGGATGTAGGTCATTATCCGCGCATAAAGATCCAGCTCCTGATGGGTCGTCTTCAGGTCCTGGAGTTCCAGGCTGATCACGAGCAGGTCGATTATCGTGTTGGAGTAACGATTGCAAATGCCTCCATCCTCCAGAAGCACGGGAGTGTTCGCCATCTGGCGCAGCATCTCGCGCAGCGGCACCACGCCGGGGCGGCGGTCATCCAGCACCATTGCGGTGCATTCCGCAACACGCGGCAACCGCTCAGTCAGCAACTGTCGAGGGATGCGCATCAAGTGGTTTTCGCTCCCCCCCAGGCTGAATCGGAACGGCCGGGTTGCGTCATAAAGGAACAAATTACCCGCACCCAGTGTGGCCTTGCGCCCCTCTTGCTCAAGTTCGCCATACCCATTGAGGGTGAAGCCCAGCCACAGGTCGTCTGCGGGGCCACTGCGTAAATGCCGCTCGGAACGGACCCAATGGTGCAGCGGGGACGACAGCCTGGAGACATCCAACGCCCCTACGCCGGAGACCTGGAGCGTTCCGTTGAAATCGCTCTGGGTCGAGGGTTTGCTGTCAGCCATAAGACAATGGCGACACACCACTTCTTTCCAGTAATCGAAGCGACGCGGTTGCGAAACGGCAAGGGTGGAATAGTGATTGTTCTGAGCCATGGCACTCACCTTAATGCAACGACTTGAAGCAGCGACACGCTGCCGGTCGATCTTGGAAAGCAAAATTCAGACCACGCCCTGCCCCTTTATCACTCCTGAGCCCTGGCATCGGGCATCTGTCTTTTCCAACCAAACGGTTGTCCTGGCGAACAAAGCGAGGCGGTTCGTACCTGCCTGACTATGACCTCACAGCCTGTCCAGCCCGCTACGCCTGAACCTGAAAAAAACAAGGAGCCGCCCATGGAATCTGCGATCGACAAACACCTTAGATGCCCACGGACGTTGTCCCGCCGGGTGCCCGAGGACTACCAGCCGCCCTTCCCTATGTGGGTCGGCCGCGCTGGCGAACAATTGAAGCAGGTAGCGATGGCTTACCTGGGCGTGCAGTTTCGCGGTGAGGCGCAGCGTGAGCGTGCCCTTAAGGCCATGCGCGACATCGTTGGCAGCTTCAGCCTGCCCGACGGCCCGCAGACCCACGACTTGACCCATCACACGGACAACAGTGGCTACGACAACCTGATGATCGTCGGCTACTGGAAGGACGCCGCAGCCTATTGCCGCTGGCTGCGATCACCGCCCGTCAATGACTGGTGGGCATCGCCGGATCGCCTGAACGACGGCCTGGGTTATTTTCGCGAAATCACCGCGCCGCGTGCCGAGCAGTTCGAAACCCTCTATGCGTTCCAGACGCAGTTGCCGGGGGTGGGCGCGATCATGGACACCACCAGCGGCGAGATCGAAGAGCACGGTTACTGGGGCTCGATGCGCGATCGTTTCCCGGCGTCCCAGACCGACTGGATGAGCCCCACGGGCGAACTGAAGGTGGTGCAGGGAGACCCGGCCAAAGGTGGCCGTGTCATCGTCATGGGCCATGACAACATCGCGCTGATTCGCTCCGGCCAGGATTGGGCTGACGCCGAGGCTGACGAGCGTTCACTGTACCTCGACGAAATCTTGCCGACATTGCAGGACGGCATGGATTTCCTGCGCGATAACGGAGCCCCCCTGGGCTGCTACAGCAATCGATTCGTGCGCAATATCGACCTCGACGGCAACTTCCTCGACATGAGCTACAACATCGGCCACTGGCGCTCGGTCGAGAAACTGGAACGCTGGGCGGAATCCCATCCCACCCACCTGCGCATCTTTGTCACCTTCTTCCGCGTGGCGGCCGGCCTGGTGAAGTTGCGGCTGTACCACGAAGTGTCGGTCTCGGACGCCAGGAGCCAGCTGTTCGAGTACATCAACTGCCACCCGCAGACCGGCATGTTGCGTGATGCAGGTGTCGCGCAAAGCTGACACCCGGCACCGCCCCATTCGTCCCGATTATTTTTTGGCCCTCATCTCTAGCGCATGGGGTCGGGGCCACTTTTTGACAGGCATCTGACCATGAAGTGGCACCGGGCTGAGCTGTCCTGTTCAGCCAAGCGAGTGTCCTGTTCAACCAAGCCGCAGTGGCAAAAGAGGCCTAATTTGTTCTCCATTACGACCCGGAACGATCCGACCCCGAAAGTGCTGGAAGTGTTTGAACAGCCTCAAGTCTTCCCGCCGATCATCGATGAAATCAAGGAAAATCATGGCCATTATTCGACCCACGCTTGATCAACTGCAGGACCTCGCCACCCAGTTGCACATGCAGCTGACACCGGAGCAGGCTGCGCAGTACCTGGACCTGATGCAACCGAGTTTCGACGCGTACGACCTGGTCGATGAGCTGCCTGATTTCGTTCCGCCCGTACGCTACGAACGCAGTTCGGGCTATCGACCCTCGGACAAGGAAAACCCGTTGAACGCCTGGTACTACCGGGCTGAAGTGAACGGGGCCCGGGAGGGCCTCCTGGCCGGCAAAACCGTCGCGCTGAAAGACAACGTCGCCCTGGCAGGCGTGCCGCTCATGAACGGCGCCGCGCCGCTGGCCGGTTTCGTACCGTCATTCGACGCCACCGTGGTCACGCGCCTGCTGGATGCCGGGGCAACGATCCTGGGCAAGGCCACCTGTGAGCATTACTGTTTGTCCGGCGGCAGTCACACCTCAGACCCTGCCCCCGTGCACAACCCCCATCGTCACGGTTACGCCGCCGGTGGATCTTCCTCGGGCAGTGCAGCGTTGGTCGCGGCCGGAGAGGTGGACATGGCCGTTGGCGGTGATCAAGGCGGGTCCATCCGAATCCCGTCATCCTTCTGCGGTACCTACGGCATGAAGCCGACCCACGGCCTGGTGCCCTACTCCGGGGTCATGGCGATTGAAGCCACGATCGACCATGTCGGGCCCATTACCGCCAACGTGCGCGACAACGCGCTGATGCTGCAAGCCATGGCCGGCGCGGATGGGCTTGACCCGCGCCAGGCTGCGCCGCAAGTCGACGACTATCACAGCTACCTGTCGAGGGGCGTGCGCGGGCTCAAAATCGGTGTGTTGCAAGAGGGCTTCGCACTGGCCAACCAGGACCCTCGCGTCGCCGAGAAAGTGCGTGACGCCATCGCCCGTCTCGAGGCGTTGGGCGCACAGGTCGAGGCGGTGTCCGTTCCCGAGCACAACCTGGCGGGCTCGTTGTGGCACCCCATCGGCTGCGAAGGCTTGACCATGCAGATGATGCATGGCAACGGCGCGGGCTTTAACTGGAAAGGCCTCTACGATGTCGGCCTGCTGGACAAACAGGTCGGCTGGCGCGAGCAGGCCGACCAATTGTCCGCGTCGCTCAAGCTGTGCATGTTCGTCGGCCAATACGGGCTGAACCACTACAACGGACGTTATTACGCCAAGGCGCAAAACCTCGCGCGCTTCGCCCGGCAGGGCTATGACAAGGCGCTGCAGACCTACGACCTGCTGGTGATGCCGACTACGCCGATCATTGCCCAACCTCACCCACCGGCGGATTGCTCGATCACTGAGTACGTCGCGCGCGCGCTGGAAATGATCGGCAACACCGCGCCACAGGACATCACCGGGCATCCCGCCCTGTCGATTCCGTGCGGGCGGGTAGACGGCCTGCCCGTCGGGCTGATGCTGGTCGCCAGACACTATGCCGAAGGCACCCTTTACCAGGCTGCGGCGGCGTTTGAAGCATCCGTGGACTGGCGCACGCTCTGAGCCGTCTACGGGCGCCGCCGGCGCCCGTAGAACAATAAGAAATCCAATGACTTTACCACCGCGTTGACTGATAGGAATGACCCCATGAATACAGCGACTTCAACGCCCGGCGAAAGAGCCTGGGCATTGTTTCAAGTCCTCAAGAGCAAGGAACTCATCCCGGAGGGCTATGTCGAGCAGCTCACGCAATTGATGGAGCACGGCTGGAGCCCCGAGAACGGCGCCCGTGTGGTGGCCAAGGCGTGGGTCGATCCGCAGTTCCGGGCACTGTTGCTCAAGGACGGCACCGCGGCCTGCGCCCAGTTCGGCTACACCGGCCCCCAGGGCGAATACATCGTCGCCCTGGAGGATACGCCGACGCTGAAGAACGTGATCGTCTGCAGCCTGTGCTCCTGCACCAACTGGCCGGTCCTCGGCCTGCCACCGGAGTGGTACAAGGGTTTCGAGTTTCGCGCACGCCTGGTCCGGGAGGGGCGCACGGTACTGCGCGAGCTGGGGACGGAGTTGCCCCGGGACATGGTGGTCAAGGTCTGGGACACCAGCGCCGAAAGCCGCTACCTGGTGCTGCCGGTCAGGCCTGAAGGCTCAGCACACATGAGCGAAGAGCAGCTTCGAACGCTGGTGACCAAAGACGTACTGATCGGCGTCGCCCTGCCCCGCGTGGGCTGAAAACAACACCTCATCATCGTTCACTCCCGGAGTTTTGATTATGGATGGCTTTCACGATCTCGGCGGTTTCCAAGGCTTTGGAAAAGTCCCTCACACCATCAACAGCCTGAGCTACAAACAGGTGTTCAAGCAGGACTGGGAGCATCTGGCCTACAGCTTGATGTTCATCGGTGCCGACCACTTGAAAAAGTTCAGCGTGGACGAAGTGCGTCACGCCGTCGAACGCCTGGATGTGCGCCAGCATGTCGGCACCCAGTACTACGAACGCTACGTCATCGCGACCGCCACCCTGCTGGTCGAAACCGGCGTGATCACCCAGGCGGAGCTTGATCAGGCCTTGGGCTCCCACTTCAAGCTGGCGAATCCCGCCCATGCCGAGGGCCGCCCGGCGATCACGGGGCGGCCGCCCTTCGAGGTGGGGGATCGGGTGGTGGTGCGAGACGAATATGTGGCTGGGCACATCCGCATGCCCGCCTACGTGCGCGGCAAGGAAGGCGTGGTCCTGCACCGCACGTCAGAGAAATGGCCGTTCCCCGACGCGATTGGGCATGGCGATGTAAGCGCCGCCCATCAACCCACCTACCACGTCGAGTTTTCCGTGAAAGACCTGTGGGGGGATGCGGCCGATGAGGGTTTTGTGGTGGTCGACCTGTTCGAAAGCTACCTGGACAAGGCCGCCGGCGCGCACGCGGTGAACCCATGACAGACGGCGCCCAGGCAAGCCGACTGCCGGTGACGGTCCTTTCGGGCTTCCTCGGCGCCGGCAAAACCACCCTGCTCAACCACATCCTGCGCAATCGCGAAGGCCTGCGCGTGGCCGTCATCGTCAATGACATGAGCGAAGTCAATATCGATGCCGAAGAGGTGCAGCGCGATGTCGCGCTGCACCGTGGTCGCGATGAGTTGATCGAGATGAGCAACGGTTGTATCTGCTGCACCCTGCGCGCCGATTTGCTCGAGCAGATCAGTATGCTCGCACGCCAACAGCGTTTCGATTACCTGCTGATTGAATCCACGGGGATCTCCGAGCCGATGCCGGTCGCGGAGACGTTCGCCTTCCTTGACGCTGACGGCTTCAGCCTCAGCGAACTGGCGCGCCTGGACACCTTGGTGACGGTGGTCGATGGCAGTCGCTTCCAGGAACTGCTCGAATCGCCGGACACCGTTGATCGCGACGACGCCACGCCAGACGCACCCAAGCGCCACCTGGCCGATCTGCTGATCGAACAGGTGGAGTACGCCAACGTCATTCTCGTCAACAAGCTGGACCTCATCGATGCCGCGCAGTACCAGGCCGTGCAGGCGATCCTCACAGGGCTTAACCCGACGGCGCGGATCATGCCGATGGCCCACGGTAACATCCCATCAGCCAGCCTCCTCGGCACCCATCTGTTTGATTTACCCAGCCTCGCGGCGTCGCCGGGCTGGATGCGGAAAATGGAAGCGACCGACGCGCCGTTGTCCGAATCGGACACCTATGGCGTGACGTCCTGGGTGTACCGTGAGCGCGCGCCTTTCCACCCGCAACGGTTGCTCGACTTTCTCCAGCAGCCCTGGTGCAACGGGCGGTTGCTGCGCAGCAAAGGTTACTTCTGGCTCGCCAGCCGCCACCTGGAAACCGGCCTGCTGGTGCAAAGCGGCAAGCGGTTCCAGTGGGACTATGTCGGGCGCTGGTGGAACTTCATCGAGCCGTCGCAATGGCCCCGGGACGAATACCGGCTGCAGGGCATCAGGGCCAAATGGGACAGCGTGGTCGGCGACTGCCGGCAGGAGTTGGTGTTTATCGGCCAGGGACTCGACACCGACGCGTTACAGCGCGAGCTCGACCACTGCCTGCTGAGCGCGCCGGAAATCGCCGCCGGCCCACTGGCCTGGCAAGCGCTGCCAGGGGCGACAGCCTTTGACCAACAGGCCCTTGCCCGCATACCCACACAGCCCATGGCGATTGACCCCATTTGATCCGAGATAGAGGTGCCCCATGCTCTTTTTCAGCCGAACCAGCCGCTGGGTATTGGCTCCGCTTGCCGACAGACTGGATGAGCCTGACCAGGCGAGTACACCGCTGTCGTCGAGCAACCCGTTATTGCGTCGCATCCTGGCGGGCGTAGAGACATTGCTGCAAGAGCGGCGAGCCCTGAAAGCACAGACACACGCGCTGGCATTGGAAGCCACCCAACTGGCCGAGCACCTGGCCCGCCGCGACGCGCTTTTACAGGAGCAGGAGGCGCGCTGGGCACTTATCGCTCAAGGCGCAGGTGACCTGTTTTGGGAACTGCAACCGGCAGGTGTTGCTGCACCCGCACCGGAGTGGGCCATGAGGTGGACAGGGTCCGCGTCGATCCCGACCCAAGGTATTGATCAACTTGGCCGCTGGAACGAGCACCTGCACGCGACGGACCGGCAACGCCTTCTCGACGCGCTGGCCCGGCACCTGAGTGATCGCAGCGGGCGAACGCCCTTTGCGCTGGACGTACGCATGGCCCTTGCATCAGACGGTGACTATCGTTGGCGCAGGATCAGCGGTGTGGCGCGCCGGGATGCGCAAGGCGTACCGGTCGCCATCGGCGGAAGCCTGCGTGACATTCATGAACAGCGCCTGCACGAAGAGTCACTCGAACTGGCGGCTACACGCTTCGAGATTTCCCGTGAAATGCTCCATGACGGGCTCTGGGACATAGAGGTGGTGGCGGGTGATCCGGCGAACCCGAACAACACCATCTGGTGGTCTTCGCAAATGCGGCGACTGCTGGGGTACACCACGGTTGAGGAATTTCCCAACACATTGGAAAGCTGGACCTCACGCTTGCATCCAGACGACAGCGCACGGGCAATCGCGGCGTTTGTCGCCCACGTCGAAGACCGCAGCGGAAAAACACCCTTTGATGTCGATTATCGGCTCAAGCACAGCAGTGGCAATTACCGCTGGTTTCGCGGCCGTGGGCAAACGCGACGCGCAGAGGACGGTTCCCCGCAAAGAGTGATGGGCGCCATCACCGATATCCATGCCCACCATGAAGAAAACAGCATGCGTGAGGCTCAGGAACACCAGCACCGAGTAATGCAGGAGACCCTGCGCAAGCTGACGCACATTGTCGCCACCATCCAGGGCATCGCCAGCCAGACTAACCTGTTGGCCTTGAACGCCGCCATTGAAGCCGCCCGCGCTGGCGAAGCCGGACGCGGGTTCGCGGTGGTCGCCGATGAAGTTCGCAAGCTGGCGACCCGCACCAGCCAGGCGACCCAGCAAGCGGCCGACATGATGGACAGCTAGCGCCACGGGCCGAGTCGTGAGCAGCGCAACTATTGGCCGTACAAACCCAACAATAAGAACCAGGTGTCGTTATGCGTGATTATCAAGCTGTGGCCACATCCTTCAATTACCAGCAGACCGCCGAACTGGCTTTGCAAGGCGACCTGACTGCCCTGAACGCCTGCGTCGAATGCTGCGACCGGCACGCCCACGACGACGCCGTGGCGTTGTATTGCGAAGCGCAGGATGGCAGCGCCGCCCAATACACATTCAGCCAATTGCAGGCCAGCGCCGCCCGCTTCGGCCATTTTTTGCGCGAGCAAGGGGTAAAACCGGGCGACCGCGTTGCCGGCCTGATGCCGCGCACGGTTGAACTGCTGATTGCCATCTTGGGGACCTGGCGGGTGGGCGCGGTCTATCAACCGCTCTTCACCGCATTCGGTCCCAAGGCGATCGAGCAACGATTGGGCTGCTCCAACGCGCGCTGGATCGTGACGGATGCGCAGAACCGTCCCAAGCTGGATGAGATCGGCAACTGCCCAAGCGTGATCGTAACCGGCGAGGGCCCGCAGAACCCCGGCGACTACCCGTTCTGGAGCATCCTGGACGGCCAAGACGTCGAGTGCGAACCGGTACTGCTGGACGCCAGCGCGCCATTCCTGCTGATGTGCACATCGGGTACCACGGGGCCGGCCAAGCCTCTGGAAGTGCCGTTGCGCGCCATTCTCGCCTTCAAGGGTTATATGCGCGACTCCATTGGCCTGCAGCAGGACGACCGGTTCTGGAACCTGGCGGATCCCGGCTGGGCCTATGGCCTGTATTACGCGGTGACCGGCCCGCTGGCCTGTGGTCATGCCACGCTGTTCTACAACGGCCCTTTTACGGTGGAGAGTACGTGCCGAGTCATTGCCAAGTACGCCATCAGCAATCTGGCCGGCTCCCCAACGGCGTACCGCCTGCTGATCGCCGAGGGGGCAACGTTCGCCGACGCCGTGCGCGGCCGCCTGCGTGCCGTCAGCAGTGCCGGCGAGCCGCTCAACCCACACGTGATCCGCTGGTTTGCCGAGCAGCTCGGCGTGACCATTCACGATCATTACGGCCAGACGGAAATCGGCATGGTGTTGTGCAATCACCATGGTTTGCGTCACCCGGTCCGTGAGGGCTCGGCGGGTTATGCGGTGCCCGGCTACCGCATCGTCGTGCTGGACGACGCGCATCGGGAATTGCCGGCGGGTCAGCCGGGCGTCCTGGCGGTGGATCGCGAGCGCTCGCCCCTGTGCTGGTTCGATGGCTACCTGGGTATGCCCACCCGGACCTTTGTGGGGCGCTATTACCTGAGCGGCGACAGTGTGGAGCTGAATGACGACGGCAGTATCAGCTTCGTCGGCCGCAATGATGATGTGATCACGACGTCCGGCTACCGCGTCGGGCCGTTCGACGTCGAGAGCGCGCTGATCGAACACCCCGCGGTGATCGAAGCGGCGGTGATCGGCAAACCTGACCCGCAACGCACCGAGCTGATCAAAGCCTTTGTCGTGCTCGACAGCCAGTACCAGCCCAGCGCCGAGCTGGCCGAAGTACTGCGCCTGCATGTACGGCAGCGCCTGGCTGCCCATGCCTATCCCCGGGAAGTGGAGTTCGTCGAGCAACTCCCCAAGACCCCCAGCGGCAAGTTGCAGCGCTTTATCCTGCGCAATCAGGAAATTGCCCGGCAGCAGGCGCCCGGGACATGAACGCGTGGCCGGTGTGCCGGAGCGCCAGGCGTGTGCGCAATCCGAGGCACGGCGTGTGCTGAACCGATCAGACTTCCAGCGCAAAGCCTCGGAGTTATTCAAGGAGCGCAGTTTCAACCAGGTCAGCATGCGTGAACTCGCCGCGCATGTCGGTATAAGCCCGGGGGCGATCTATCACCATGTGGAAAGCAAAGAGGCGCTGCTTTACGAACTGTTGATGGAGCTGTATCAAACCCTGTTGTCCCAGGTGCACGGCATCAAGAATCGCGGATTGGCACCCGATCAACGCCTGGCCCAACTGATCGACTGTCACCTTCAATTGCATGAACACATGACCGGACACTTCAAGCTGGCGGTCATGGACGCCAATTGCCTGGGCGACTCGATGCAGGCAAGCGTCCAGCAACTGCGGCGTGCCTATGAGTCGGAAATAATGGATCTGATCGGCCAGGCAGGCCATCCACCGGGCGGGCCGTTGCGCGAGGGTGCGCTCACGGCCATTTTGCCCATGCTGAACAGTCTACCCACCTGGTTAAGCCCGATGCTCGATAACGCTCAACGTCGAACCATTACGAAGACCATTGCCTGTGCGGTGTTACAGGCTATTGATTCCCTGCCCTGAGCCCACCATGCCCCATACTGAAACGCCAGCCGGGCCCGGAACGGATTGCCGGAACGCCTCATCAATCAGCACAGAACCCCGAACCGTCAGCGGCGCTGATGCATGGAGTGCAGAATCGCCGCCGATATCTGCTCAAGGGGCAACTCACGCTCCACGGCCCCCAGTTTGAACGCCTCCTTGGGCATGCCATACACCACGCAGGACTCTTCGTCCTGGCCCAGGGTGCGGGCGCCGTTGTCGTGCATTTCCTTCAGGCCCCGGGCGCCGTCGTCGCCCATCCCCGTCATGATGATCCCCAGCGCGTTACTCCCGGCACTGCGGGCCACCGAACGAAACAGTACATCAACGGAAGGTCGATGCCGGCTGACCGGAGGTCCGTCGACAATTTCCACCTGGTATTGGGCACCGCTGCGCTTGAGCACCATGTGCCGACCACCAGGGGCAATCAGCGCACAACCGGGGATAACCCGATCACCATTCTTCGCCTCCCTGACCTCGATCTCGCACAATCGATTGAGGCGCTCGGCAAACGCGGCGGTGAAGTGTTCGGGCATGTGCTGCACGATGACGATGCCCGGGCAGACCCTGGGCAAGGCGGTCAATACCAATTCCAGGGCTTGGGTGCCGCCCGTGGACGTACCAATGGCGACAATGTTCTCGGTGGTGCGCGCCATTGCCTGGGCGCCCGCCGGCAATATGACGTCAGCCGTCAGCCTGGCGGGAGCGCGCTCGCTGGAAGGCACCATGCGTTTCATATTGGCCCGCGCGGCGGCCTTGACGGCCCCCGCCAATTCATCGGCACTGTCGGTCAGAAACTGGCGCAGGTTGAGTTGTGGCTTGGTCACAATGCTGACCGCGCCGGCCGCCAGCGCCTGCATGGTGGTGGCCGCACCCTTTTCGGTCAGCGTGGAGCAGATGACCACGGGCGTGGGATGTTCGGCCATCAACTTCTTGAGGAACGTGATGCCATCCATCCGTGGCATCTCCACGTCCAACACAATCACATCCGGCCATTGCTTGTTCATTTTGTCCATGGCGAACACCGGGTCTGCCGCCGCGCCGATAACCTCGATAGCGGGGTCTTGCCCCAGGGTCGCCGTCAGCACCTGACGCACCACGGCGGAATCATCAATGATCAGCACTTTGATAAGGCTCATGTCGCACGCTCTCCATGAGGGCTGCTGGGGGTTCACTTCAAGGCCAGGTAGTTGAGTTCGATTTCGCCGTTGGCCAGATCGAACACAATCGTCCGATAACCCACGCCTTCCACATGGAAGTGTTGACACCGCAACTGATGCAGGTCGAGCAGGCGCATGGCCTGTTCGACATTGCGCTGGCCGACGTAATCATTGTCCGAGCGCACAAGCCCGGGAAACATGTTCCCACCGCCGAATACGCTGATCCTGAACTCCGTCGGCAGGGCCTTGATCGACTGTATTCGAGCGAGCAACAGTTCAAAGGCTTCGTTGCCGTAGCGACCATCCAGGACGCCCTGTTTGGTCACGGCGCGCTGTGGCAGCAGGTAGTGACACATGCCCCCCAGCAAGCGCCGGGGATGCCAGAACACTAATGCAACACACGATCCCAGCACCGTACGCAGGCGAATCGCACCCGAGCCGAAAAACCAATCGCCGGGATTCAGGAACACCTCGTTGGGCGGTCGACTGTCAGGCATGCGGCCTCCGGTAGATGGAAGGCTTGACCAGTCGCAGCTGATCGGTGATGCCGTTGAGGCTCTCCGAATGGCTGACCAGAAAGTACCCGCCCGGCTTGAGGTGGCTGACCAGGCGCTTGACCACCTGCACTTTGGTGTCGTTGTCAAAATAGATCATCACATTGCGCAGGAAGATCACATCGAACATCCCCAGTTTCGGCAGCGGGTTATTCAGATTGATCGACTGGAAATCGATCTTCGCCGCCAGCGCCGGGTCGACCATGAAACAACCGTGGTTGGCGCCCACGCCCTTGAGGCAATACTTGTTCAACAGCGCCTCGGGGATGCCGCGTATGCCGTCGAGGGGATAACGCCCAAGGCGGGCTTTTTCCAATACCCGGCTGCTGATGTCCGACGCGACAATCTCCCAGGGCCGGCCGGCGAGGTTGTCTGCCAACACCATTGCCAGGGTGTAGGGTTCTTCGCCGGTCGAGCAGGCGCCACTCCATATGCGCAACGGCCCGCTGCCCCGCAGCTCGGGCAACGCAACATCGCGCAGGAAGTCAAAATGCTTGGGCTCACGGAAAAAGTAGGTTTCGTTGGTGGTCAGCATGTCCACCGCGACCTGCAACTCCACGCTGTCCTTCATCAACACCTTGTAGTACGCACCGTAGGTATTGAGCTTGAACACTTGCAGCCGCTTGGCCAGGCGAGCGCTCACCAACTGTTTCTTGGCGTCGGACAGGCTGATGCCGGCGATTTGATAAATGAGGTCACGGAACTGCACGAACTCGGCGTCAGAGAGGATCACGTTCATCAGGACATTCCCCCAGCCTGTTCAGGCGATCGAAGGTAGCGAAGACTCAAGGTTGGCCAGCGCATCGACCTGTTCCAGGGACAACACGCGACCGATGTCCAGCAACAGCACGAAACCGCTCTCCAGTTTGCCGATGCCCAGTAAAAAGTCGGCCCTGACATCGGTGCCGAAATTCAACGAGGGTTCGATGTCCTGGTCGGCGATCTCCAGGACCTCGCTGACCGCATCGACAATGATGCCCACCGGCTTGCGCTGGGCATTGGCCTGTACCTCAAGGATCACAAAGCAGGTCCTTGGAGTCTGCACCGTGCGTTCGCCACGGAAGCGCACCCCCAGGTCGAGCACGGGCACCGCCGCGCCGCGCAGGTTAATCACCCCGCGTATGCTGGGAGGCAGCAACGGCACGCTGGTGATCGGCCCGTATTCGATGATTTCCCGAACGTTGAGCGTGCCCACGGCGAACATCTCCTCCCCCAGCACAAAGGTAAGGTACTGGCTCGGGCTCGAGACGCTGGCATTGCCTGGACTGTCGATGGGTGGGGCCATGATTCACCTCGGTTCAAATACGTTTTCGTCTTCATCAGGGGCGCTTCGCACCCCGGCGCGGGACAAGCCCGCTCACCACAACAGCCCTATCCGCCGGGGGGGTTCAGCGTTGAGATACCTATACAGAGATCAGGCCTGCTATCTCATCGACACACAGCACATGCTCGATCTGCAGGAGCGTGACGAACTCGCCTCGCACCTTGGTCATCCCCCCGATGAAGTCGGTGCGAATGTGATTGCCGAACGCCGGAGCGGGCTTGATATCGATCTCGAGTATCTCGATCACTTCGCTGACCGAGTCCACCACCACCCCCAGGACCTGGGATTCGCCCTCCTTCGCCGCCTCAAGGATGACGATGCAGGTGCGACTGCCCAGTACCGTCGTGCCCTTGCCGAAACGCGCCTTGAGGTCCACGACCGGCACTACCGAGCCGCGCAGGTTGATAACCCCCCGCAGGAATTCCGGCATCATCGGTACGCTGGTCACCTGGTTGTATTCGATGATTTCACGAACGCTCAGGGTATTGACCGCGTACATCTCCTCGGCCGCCAGGAAGGTCAGGTACTGCAAGGGTTCATCCACTGGAGACGCAGGTTCGACAGCGCCCTGCATGACCGCTGAGGTGCCCATGGGTCAACTCCCGAAGCGGACGAAACCGCCGTCCGAGGAGCGACTGTCCAGGTCCTGGGTGGACATGGCTCGGCTGATCTGGGGCATCGAGACATTGCGCCCGGCACGTTTGCTTTGCACGGTGAAAAACCCCATGAGTTCCTGCAACTGCTCGGCCTGGCCACTCATTTCCTCGGCCGTCGCCGCCAGTTCCTCGGAGGCCGACGCGTTTTGCTGGGTCAGTTGGCTCATCTGCGACATCGCGCTGTTGATTTGTTCGGAACCGATGGATTGTTCTTCCGAGGCAGCCGCAATTTCCTGTACCAGGTCGGAGGTCTTGGCAATCGACGGCACAATCTCGTCCAGCAGGTTGCCCGCCCGTTCGGCCAGGGCCACGCTGTTCTTGGCCACTTCACTGATTTCCTGTGCGGCAATCTGGCTGCGTTCCGCCAGTTTGCGCACTTCGGCCGCGACCACCGCAAAGCCTTTGCCGTGCTCGCCGGCCCGTGCCGCTTCGATCGCCGCGTTGAGCGCCAGCAAGTTGGTCTGGTAGGCAATGGAATCGACGATGCCGATTTTTTCGGCGATGGTTTTCATCGCCGCCACGGTGTCCTTCACGGCTCGACCGCCTTCCGACGCTTCCTTGTTGGCTTTGCCCGCCATGCCGTCGGTGACCTTGGCATTTTCGGTGTTCTGGGAAATGGACGCTGACATTTGCTCCATCGACGCCGAGGTCTGTTCGACCGATGCCGCCTGCTCGGAAGCCGACTGGGCCATGCTTTGGGCGGTGGCGGAGATCTCTTCCGAAGCGCTCGACAGCGAGTCCGCCGAGCCGCGCACTTCGCCGATGATTTCCGAGAGTTTTTCCACGGTGCCATTGACCGAGTGCTTCAGCTCCAGGAACTTGCCCTGGTAGTCGCCGGTAATGCTGCGGGTCAGGTCGCCGGCGGCCATCGCCGACAGCACCTCCATGGCCTCGGTGATCGGTACGATGATCGCGTCCAGAGAACCGTTGATACCGAGGATGATGCGGCGGAAATCGCCCTGGTGCCGGGCGGCGTCAGGGCGGGTGTCCAGCTTGCCGATCAGCGCACTGTCGCTGATCTCGCTGGTATCTTCCACAAGGGCCAGGATATTGGCGCGCAGTTGCTCGACGTTTTCATTGATGAAGGCTTTCTTGCCGGGGAAACGCTCCAGAGGCGCGGACAAATCCCCTTCGCCGAACGCGCGAATACAGGCCATGGCCTTTTTCTTCACGTTGATATGGCCGTTGACCATGTCATTGATGCCCTGGCCGATATCCCGGTACGAACCCGAGAAGCCCTCGACGTCAATCATCACGTCAATGTCACCTTTTTCATGCTCGCTGGACATGTGCTGCATTTGATTGATCAGCGCCAGGATGTTGGTGCGCAACAGCTCAATGTTGTCGTTGATAAAGGCTTTTTTGCCGGGGAATTGTTCCAGGGGCTCAGACAGATCACCGTTACCGAAGGCGCGTATGCAGGCCATGGCTTTTTTCTTCACCGCGATGTGGCCGTTGACCATATCGTTGATGCCCTGGGCCATGGAGCGGTAACTGCCATGAAAACGGCCGGCATCGATCTGTGCATCGATCTCGCCCTTGTCGTGTTCACTGGACATACGGTCCATCTCCACGATCAATTCATGCAGGTTCGCGCCCAACTGCTGCATGCTCGCCATCAGGCTGGTGGTGTCTCCCGCCTTGAGCGTTGCCTTGGCATTCAACTCGCCAGCCGATAGACGTGCCGCATAGGCTTGCACCACGGTAGGTTCCGCCCCGAGCCGGCGCATCAGATTGCGCCCCAGCAAGACACCGATCAGCAGGGTAGCCACCAGGGTCAGGCCGCTCACCAGCAGGATGAGGGTGCGTGCGTTCTTCTCGGTGGTGGTGGCAAGCACCTGGCCCTTGCGCCCCAGTTCCAGGTTGTATTCACGCAGCTCGCCGATCGCCGTGAGCACGGCGGTCTGCAGGGGCTGGCTCGTCTCGATCAATGCACGGGCCGAGGCCTGGTCACCGTCATCGATGAGCTTGTCGAAGTGCGTCTGCAACGCCGCAAACTCAGCCAAGTGGCCGCGCAGTTGTTTCAACAACGCCGTATCGTGCTCGTCGGAGGTCAACTCGGCCTGATAGCGATCCAGGGCTTTGCCTACGGCACTGAAATCCTGCGCCACGCTGGCCGCGTAAGCCGGCACGCTGGTTTTGTCGGTCTCGTTCAAGCGTTGCCATTGCAAGGCGTGCAGGTCGGTGAAGGCCGCGGCGGCGCGGTCGATCTCCAGCAGGCTGGGCACCGTGTTGACGTTGGCATAGCTGGCGCTCGTATTGATTTCACCGGCCAGGTACAGGCTGGTGCCACCCAACACGCAGACACCCAGCATGGCTGTGAAAACCAGCAACATGATATTTCTAATAACAGTCATGGCGAGGCACTCCTGATGACGCTTCAATGAGTCGATAAAGGGCTTGGGATCGAACGATGTGGGGTTTCCTTGGCAACCTGTCCTAGCAAATTCGGGATATCCAGGATCAGCGCAACGGCTCCACTTCCGAGGATGGTGAACCCGCCCAGCCCATGGGCATCACCAAACACTTTGCCCAGTGGCTTGATCACGGTTTGGAACTCCCCCTGCAGGCGATCGACCACCAGGCCGGCACGCAAGCCTGCGTATTGCACGACGACCACGTTTTCCCGGTTGCCTCCAGGCTCTTGCACATCAAACATGTCGCGTAGCCGCAGGATTGGCAGCACCTCGCCCCGCAGGTCCAGGTAGCCGGTTTCGGTGCCCCGCTGAGGGGCCAGCTCGATACACTCCTCCACCATGTTCAGCGGAATCACGTAAGAAGCCTTGCCCACCCCGATCAGGAAACCGTCAATGATCGCCAGCGTCAGCGGCAGGCGGATGCGCACCGTGGTGCCCTGCCCGACTTCGCTCTCGAGGCTGACGCTGCCGCGTAACGCCGTGATATTGCGCTTCACGACGTCCATGCCTACGCCACGCCCGGACAGGTTGCTGACCTGGTCGGCGGTGGAGAATCCCGGCTCGAAAATCAGATTCAGAATGTCTTTGTCCGACGGCTGCTGGCCCTCTCCCACCAAACCACGCTCACGGGCCTTGGCCAGGATCTTGTCCTTGGCCAGGCCACCGCCGTCGTCGGACACCTCGATCACGATGCTGCCGGATTCGTGATAGGCATTCAGGCGTACCGTGCCCTGGGCCGGCTTGCCCCGCTGGAGGCGCGTCGACGCAGGCTCGATGCCGTGGTCCATGGCATTGCGCACCAAATGGGTCAGCGGGTCGCCAATGCGTTCGACGACGGTCTTGTCCAGCTCGGTCTCACCGCCGCCGATGTGCAGCACGATGTCCTTGCCCAACTCTTTTGAGACGTCCCGCACCACCCGCTGGAACCGCGTGAAGGTTGCGCCGATCTGCACCATGCGCAGGGTCAGCGCCGAGTCGCGTACTTCCTCGACCAGCCGCGATAACAGGCTGGTGGCTTCGATCATCTCGCCAATCCCACTGCGTACCGCCACCAGGTTGGCGCCGGCACCGGCAATGATCAGCTCGCCGACCAGGTTGATCAGTTGGTCCAGCTTGGCGGCATCGACCCGAATCAGGTTGCCTTCGTTACTCGCCGCGCTTTTGCCGGCCTTGACCGGCGGCGTTGTCGAATCCTGGACATCAGGCTCGCTGCGCGTTTCGACCGGTGCCTGCTCGGCGTCCTGGGTCACGAGCAAGGCCTGGGCCTCGGTCAGTGTGCCGCAACGCACCAGCAGCTCGATCAGCGCGGCGTTGTCTTCCGGCAACTCGTCGAGATGGGTCCGACACGCCTGCACCGTGGCATTCGGCGCAAGGATGCGAACCAGCGCGTCCTCGCGGACAAAATCAAAGGCGCCGTCGATGACCTCCAGGGACGCGTCGCTGGCCAGTGCGAGTTCAAACCCGAGGTAGTTGGTTTCCGGGTCCATGGCGGTCATGGGCGGCAACCCATCGAACAAGGTAACGGTGTGCAGCAAACGCCCCAGCGTGCTCAGATAGCGCAGGAACGCCAAGGGGTCCATGCCATTGCGCAACACATCCGGGCCAAAGCGCAGCGACAAATGCCAATGGCCGGGACTGGCGCCTGGCTCATCCGCCGGCGCCGGCGCTTGAAGGGTAGGCGCCGGGGTCGAGACCGCCGCGTCCAGATACAGCGACAGCCGCTCAATGAGCGCTTGACCCTGAGCCCGCACCGGTTCGTCCAGGCGATCCAGGTTGCCGTCCTCGGCCAGCAGGTCGATCAATTGGCCGATATGGTCACGGGCGTCGAGGAACAACGCACTCAACGCCTCGTCGACGCGCACTTCCAGGCTGCGCACCCGGTCCAGCACGCTTTCGGCGACATGGGTGAACTCAACGATCGGCATCAAGCCAAACAGGCCGGCCGACCCCTTGATGGTGTGGGCCACGCGGAACAGGCCGTTGATGGTGTCCAGGTCCTGGGGCGACTTCTCGATCTGCAGCAGCGCATCTTCCATTTGCAACAGAAGCTCGCGACTTTCGGCAATGAACGTCTGCAGCACGTCATCCATGTTCATACGCTTACGCTCCGACCGACTGGGTGAAACTCGCATTGGTGAAGTAGTCGTCAAGGCCGCTGAGGCGAAAGGCTTCGCTCACCGTCGAACTGGGGTTGCTCAGCAACAGCTGGGTGCCCTCCTTGAGAGACTCGCGCTTGATGAGGATCAACAGCTGCAAACCGGCACTGTCGAGTTCATCGACACTGGACAGGTCCAACTCGACTTCATGGGCCAGGGGAAACAACGACAACAGCACGTCCTTTTGCTCGGCAGCCGTGTAGATCGTCAAGGGGCCCTCCATGACCTGGATTCGACGTAGCATCGGGACGGAGCTTTTCATGCAAACCTCCTGGCCAGCGGTCGCTGGTCATCGCTATGGCAGGATCAACTTGGAGACGGCAGTCAGCATTTGCGCAGGCTGGAAGGGCTTGACCATCCAGGCCTTGGCACCGGAAGCCTGGCCTTGCTGCTTCATCGCATCGCTGGCTTCGGTGGTCAGCATGATGACCGGCGTAAACTTGTAGGCCGGCAACAGCTTGGCGGCCTTGACGAAACTGAGGCCATCCATGTTGGGCATGTTCACGTCGCTGACAATCAGGTGGATTTTGCGGCCGTCCAGTTTGCTCAGGGCGTCTTTGCCATCACAGCCTTCGATCACGTCGTAACCGGCGCCTTTGAGGGTGATGCTCACCACCTGGCGGATGGAGGCCGAGTCGTCGACGATCAGAATGGTTTTGCTCATCGGAAAAACTCCTCTAGAAAAACGTGATTTCGTTGGCAGCGGCCTGGGCAGGCGCTTTACCGCCATGAATGGCGTGCTGCTCCGGCATGGTGTAGGCCGTTGACAGCTCCTGCAGCCAACGGTCACTGCTCATTGGCGCCAGGGACTGTCCGCTGAGGCTCGACTCATGACGTTCGTCCAACTGCTGCTGCAACTTGTCGAGGTCGCGGGTAATCAAGGTCAACATCTGGCTGACGCGGTCCTGGAACTGCAGGGCAACCAGCACCTGGGCAATCTCGTCGGCGACGTTGGCGCTCTGCTGCTGCAGGTCATGGCTGTTGCGCACAATGGTCTGGGCGGTTGCGCGAAAATGTTCGATAACCTCCGACACCACGCGCTCCGAATCGGCGAGGGTCAGGGTGTCTTGTTCGGCGTGGTGGCGGGACATCTGCACCGTACGGGCGATGGCGGCGTTGACGGTGATCACGGTTTCGCTGATCTTGCGCCCGGTCTCGCCGGACATGCTCGACAACTTGCGCACTTCATCGGCGACCACCGCAAACCCTCGCCCCGCCTCCCCGGCTCGCGCAGCTTCGATAGCCGCGTTGAGGGCAAGCAGGTTGGTTTGACTGGCGATGTCGCCGACAAACTTGGCCATCTGCTGAAGCTGCTCGGTGAAGCCCGAGAGCTGCATGACTTCCTTGAGCTCATTCTCCTTATTGGTGAGCGCGGCGCGCAGGGCCACGACGATGGAGTTGAGGTCGGCCTGGCCCACCTCCAGCAAGTCGACCAATTGTTGCGAAGCGTCCTGGCCGCCATTGCTGGAGACGCTGTGGCTGATGTTGGATGACAGCGCGCCAAAACGCTCGCTGAGGCTGAGAATCGAGGTTTCACTGATCGAACGCGCCGCTTCTATCTGCCGCGACCAGATCGGCAGCACGCTGACGCACACCTGTGCCAGGCCGTTATCGACGGCCAGCGTCGGAGCAATGGATGCCGGTTGATCGAGCTGCTGTTGCAGGCCACGCCACTGCGCCCGGCACCTGCTGTTTGCCCACAGGCCCATGCCGATACACAACGTAAACAAGGCGCCACCAGCGGCCAGCGACACCATGCTGAAGCGCTCGCTCCAGGCAATCGCAAGCCCGCCCAGCAGACCCGCGAACGCAACCGGAAACAGGGTCAAAGCAGCGGAAGGGGGTGGTGTCGGTGCGCTCACGGTTTGTCTCCCTGTCAAGGCATGTCGTCACGACCTGACCGGTCATTCGACTGCTTGAAAGAGATACTGGCCCGATAATGGCACTGCCACCATCGGAGCATCCCTATTCTGGGGTAGGGATCCTGGAAAACCGCCTAGGAAAATCCCTACCCCCGTACACGCTTCACGAAATACCCAGGGTCATGGCGAAGCGCACAATGTCTGCGGTGGAGGAAAACCCCATTTTTTCCATCAGCCGGGTCTTGTGGGTGCTGACCGTCTTGTTACTGATGACCAACTGCTCGGCGATCTGGTTGACGCTCATACCGTGCGCCAGCAGGCGCAGGATCTGGAACTCGCGATCGGACAAACTCTCGACAAAGGTCTGCTGCTTCAAGCCACTGCTTTGCAGCGCGATCTGTTCCGCCAGCCCGGGGTCCAGGTAGCGTTGGCCACTGACCACTCGACGCATCGCGACCAACAGGGTTTCGGGATCGCGGTCCTTGGTCAGGTAGCCAAGTGCACCGGCGCGTAATGCCCGTTGCGCGATATGGATTTCGTTATGCATGCTCAACACCAGAATCGGCAGTTTCGGGTATTGGGTATGCAGGCGCGCAATCAGAATCTCGCCGCTGATACCCGGCATATTCATGTCGAGCAGCAACAGGTCGATCTCGACTTGGCGCAACAGTTCGATCAGTTGCGTACCACTCTCGGCTTCGGCCACCACCTGCACGTCGGCGACCAGCGAGAATAGTTGCTTGAGCCCTTCGCGCATGATGGTGTGGTCATCGGCGATCAGCATGCGAATCATCAATACCTATCCTTGTGCATCGGAATGAACGCCTGGACCGTAGTGCCCTGCCCAGGATGACTGAAAATGATCACTTTGCCGCCCAGCATCAGGCCGCGCTCACGCATGCCGGCCAAGCCCAGGGTCTGGCGGCCGACGGCATCGGGGTCAAAGCCCTTGCCGTTATCCTGGACCTCGAGCACCCAGTGCGTCTCCTGCGGGCTCAGGGTGACGCTGACCTGCGTCGCTTGGGCATAACGCGCGATATTGGTCAGCGATTCCTGCACGATGCGAAACGCTGCGGTCACGTGGGTATCCGGAAGGGTCAGGGGAATCAGCGGCAGGTTCAACGCACAGGGAACCTGGGTCAGGGTGACGAATTCGGCTGTCAGCCATTCAAGACCGGACACCAGCCCCAGGTTCAGCGCGGAGGGGCGCAGGCTCGTGGACACATTGCGCACGACCTGGATGGTCTTGTCGGTCAGCCCCATCAAGCGCTCGACCTGAGGGGTGAGCTCAGGCGTATCGGCGCCGAACTGAAACCTCAGCAACGAGATGCCCATGCGCAGCGCCGTCAGGTGCTGGCCCAGTTCGTCATGGATCTCCCTGGCAATCAGTTTGCGCTCCTCTTCCCGCGCCGTTTCCCGGCGGGTCGACAGGTCGCGTAATTGTGCGTTGGAATTGGCCAGGCGCCGCTCCGCCGCGCGCAGCTTGGAAATATCGCGCCCGACGGCCAGCACGCTGACAACGCGCTGGCCGTCGACCTCGGGAACAAAGTGGATCAACACCACCTTGGGCGCGGTTTTCAAACCCGACAATAAGAACTCCTGTTCCGTGGCTTTATTCTGGCGAATCACCTGGGCCACCAATTCTCGAAAAAGCTGGGACTGGGCGTTCAGGGGCACCACTTCATCCATGGGCATGCCCATCAGTTCCGGCCAGGCCCCGCCCACCCATTTTCGCAACTGCGCATTGACGTAAAGCACCTCCCCGAGAACACTCAAGCGAGCGACGGCGTCCGGGCTGTTTTCCACCAGGGCGTTGATGTCGTGCTGGCGTTCCAGTTCTTTCTGTCGGGCCCGGGTCAAATGGGTCACATCACGACCGATCACCAAGACCCGCGGGCCCAAGCTGCCCGAGTCGGCGACTGGCACCAGGGTAAAGTGCAGGTTGCGCACTTCGTTGCGCAGCACCATGCTCTCCTCAGACTCCACCACCCGTCCGGCGGCCCTGCATTGGTCATGGAGGGCCTGGATTCTTTCCGCGTTGAGCCGGCCAAAGATCGACGCCAGCGCCTCGCCAATAACCTCGCCATGGGGTTTCCCAAGTACCTGCAACAGGGCCGGATTGACCTCGACACAGCGCAGCTCACCCCGTGGCGCTGCTTCCAGCAGGCACAACATGTCCAGGGTATGGTCGAAAATATCCCGGTAGCGGCGCTCGCGCTCCCTGAGCAAGGATTCGGAGCGCCAGCGTTCAATGGCAATCGCGGCAATGTGGCAGGTCTGGCGCACGCGCTGCAGGTCGCTCTCATCCAGCGCAGAGCCGGGCGAGCGCGACAACGCGAAAGCCCCAAGGGTCTGCCCCTGATTGTCGAGGATGGGCTCGTACCAGCAGGCGGAAGAAGGCTTGGATACCGACGAATCGAGGCTTTGCGGTTCAGCAAGCACTACGCCACAGGAACAGTGAGGCAAGGCCAGTTGAAGATAGCTCACCAGCAACCCCAGGGTTTCGTCCAGTGAGGCGCCCGTGGCCATTGTTTCGAAGATGCGCAGACGTGCGTCCTCAAGCACTTGCTGTTTGCGCAACTCAGTGATGTCGTGGGCCAGTGCCAGCACGCCTGCCACCTCACCGGATGGGCTGCGTTCAGCCATCAGGCTGACGACACAACTCACCGCTTCACCACCGGGGCCGGCCGGCCAACTGTTGAGGAATTGAGCGGTCTCGCCTGTGGATGCCACATGACGCAGATGGTCGAGGTAATCGCCGGGCTGCTCCCTGGGGCTGGCGCCTATGGCCTCGTCATAAGACATGCCGGTCAAGAGCAGGAACGTCGGGTTGACGTACGTACGCAACAGGTTGCGATCGTAGCGAACAATGATGTTGGGGGAATTCTCCGCCAGGGTGAGGAATTTCAGCTCGCTGCCCAGCAAGGTTTCGCGAAGCTGCCAGTTCTCGGTGATGTCTTCCAGTTGGGAGACAAAACAGATCGGCTGCCCCTGGTCGTCCCGCACCAGCCCCACGGTCAGGCGCACCCAGACAACCTGGCCGTCGTGGTGGATGTAGCGTTTATGCAAGGTAGCGCCCTGCCGTGCACCGCCCTTCAACTCTTCTATCAGCTGCTTGCCCACTTCGCGGTCTTCGGGGTGGGTCAAGGCCATGAACGTGGTGTTTTGCAGCTGTGCCTCGCTGTAGCCAAGCAGCCTGCAAATGACGCTATTGGCCCTCAGCCAACGACCGTCCAGTGACACGAGGGCCAAGCCAGTGCCGGAGGAATCGAAAATGGCTTCAAGGGGGATCTCGGAGAAGCGCTCGCTGTGGGAATGCGCGGTTGGGGGCCCAGACAGGGGAAGGATTTCAACAATAAAATAGTCGTCGCGCCACGGTGTCATCGACAGGTTCAACCGGCCGGACTGCCTCGCGGTCGCCTCGAAACACACCCGGGATTGCCCATCGGCCTTTTCCAGCGCCGCATAAAAAAGCTGGCTGTCCTGCGGGCGCAGCAAGGACAGAAACTCGGTGTTTGCCTCAGGAGAGACGCCGTTCTGACACTGCAACGTTGAAAACGCAGGGTTGCCCAACACGACCCGTGCAGATCGATCCAGGACCACAACCGCACCCGACAGGCAGGCAAATACGCCTTTAAGGGTTTGCAGCAATTCCTTGACTGCCATTACCGCTCCTGCATACGTCCACGCTTACGATGAAGACCCCACCGTAAATACTTCAAAAGTTGTTGCTGGTTCGGCCCATAAAAGCCTGGGTATCTGGCGAAGCCGGTAACCGAACCAGTCAATTGAATGTATGCCCAACGGGTGCCCACAAAAACAACACCCTATGGATAGCGTTGCCCGGCACTTGATGGAGACTATCGTAGTCTCATTTACGGCCGGCGCCAGCCAGACTAAAGATTTACGTTCAGCCGCAGGGAATCCTCACGCCGACCTCAGGCATGCCACCCCACGTCGATGTTTTGGATGTCGAACACTCAACCCACGCCAAGGCCCTGCACATAATAAAAATAGATGATCTTATAAATTTACAAGATAACAATATCTAATAATTAGCTTATTCCAAAAAAGACTTTCCCCACGGTTTTTTATAGGGATATCTTCATTCCACACACCGACCCCATGCCTGGCGGAGGACGTACCCCCGATCACCAGGAGCCTTCAGCAGGCTTACATGGACCCTTCCCGACATGCCAGACATCGCCGCCCCCCTACCCCGCAGAAGATTCCACCTGTCACTGCTGACCAGTTCCCTGCTGCTGGCCGGCGCGCCCTCCTTCGCCGAAGCCGCCGCCGACGAGGCCAAGCTCGATACGGTGACCGTGATCTCCACCGGTTTGCGTGGCCAGCAACGCACCGTGGCCGACAGCCCGGCACCGATTGACGTGATCAACAGCGAACAGTTGCTCAAGACCGGGCGCGCCGAGTTGTCCGAGGCGATTGCCAAGCTGCTGCCGTCGTTCAACTTCGGCACCAATATCGCCGGCTACAACTCGGTGACGCGTCCGCTGAGCAACCGCAGCCTCGGCCCGGCCTATACCCTGGTGTTGGTCAACGGCAAACGCCGGCACAACGGCGCCACCGGCCAGCGCGGGTCGATCGACAACAGCGGCGCCAATGCGGTGGACATCGACCTGATCCCGGTCAGTTCGGTGGACCACATCGAGGTGCTTAAAGACAGCGCGGCGGCCCAGTACGGTTCCGATGCCGTGGCCGGGGTGATCAATATCATCCTCAAGACCGGCAACAGCGGCGGGCATCTGGAAACCAGCTACGGCCAGTTGTTTTCCGGCCAGGGTGAGACGATCAAGGTGGCCGGCGACCAGGGTTTCAAGCTGGGCGACGGCGGCTTTTTCCACCTCTCCGCCGACGCCCGCAAACGCGGCGAGGCCGCGTGGAACGACAAGGCCGACAGCAGCGTACGCGCCTTCAACGACCCGGCCAGGGAAGCGGCCTGGGACCGCGTGGCAATCAAGAACGGCGACCCCGACCTGAAGGCCTTCAACCTCGCCTACAACACCGAACTGCCCCTGGAAGACCTGACGCTCTACTCGTTCTCAACCTACGGCGAGCGCGATGCCGAGGCCGCCAACTACTTCCGCCTGCCGACCGGCCGGGCCGCCGTGCCCGAGGTGTTCCCCGACGGCTACTACCCGCTGAACAACATCAAGGACCGCGACTACCAACTGCTGTTCGGCGGCAAGGGCCAGGCGGCCGAGTGGAACTGGGACCTGAGCACCACCTACGGACGCAACAACGTCCACCATTCCAGCGACCTGAATATCAACCCGTCCCTGGGCACCGCCTCGCCGACCAGGTTCGACAACCTGGCGACCTTTCGCTTCGAGCAGTGGGTGAACAACCTGGACGTCACCCGCCGCTACGACAGCCTGTTCAACCTGACCTCGCCGGTGCAAGTGTCGGCCGGCCTGGAGCATCGCTGGGAACATTTCAGCACCTTCGCCGGTGACCCCGAAGCCTATATCACCGGCACCTACCCGGCGGCATCGGGCGCACAGGCGGCGGTGACGATTCGCCCGGAGGATGAAGTCAGCCTGATCCGCAACAACTACGCCGGCTACCTGGACCTGGGCTTCGACCTGACCGAACGCTGGTTTCTCGACGTCGCCGGGCGCATCGAACATTACGATGACGACTCGGGCAACACCTTCGGCCTCAAAGTGAATTCGCGCTACGAGTTGACCGACAGCGTCGCCGTGCGCGGCACCGTCGGCACCGGCTTCCGGGCGCCATCCCTGACCCAGATCGGCTACACCGTGGCCGACAACCGGGTGGCCGTCGACGTGAACGGCAACGTGGTGCCCGCCGTGACCCGCCTGACCCCGTCGGGCAGCAACCTGGCCAAGGCCTTGGGTGGCGATGACCTCAAGCCGGAAAAGTCACGCAACCTCGGGCTGGGCTTGACCTGGCAGCCGGCACCGCGCACCAGCATCACCGCCGACGCTTACCTGATCGACATCGACGACCGCATCGCCCTGACCAGCAATATCTACGATCAGGGCAACGGCGTGATCAACGGCATCCTCACCGCCCAAGGCGTGCCCTCGGGGACCTGGGTCAACTACTACACCAACGCCTTCGATACCCGCACCCGTGGCCTGGACGTGGTCGCCGACCACACCACGCCGCTGGATGCCTGGGGCGATGTGCGCTGGAGCCTGGGCTTCAACTGGAACAAGACCACTATCGAAGGCACACGGGACACCCCGAGTGCGCTGGCCAACTCCGGCGTCACCCTGGTGGGCCGCGACCGCGAAGGCGATCTCACGCAAGCCTCGCCCAAGACCAAATGGATCCTGGGCGCCAACTGGAAGGTCGAGGACCTCGCAGTGAACCTGCAAACCAGCCGCTACGGTGCGGTCAAGACCCTGGCGGTAAACCCCTCCGGCGACCGCAGCTTCGGTGCGAAATGGATCACCGACCTGGACGTCAGCTACACCTTCGTCGACCAGATCACCGTCAGCATCGGCGGCACCAACATCTTCGACGTGCGCCCCGACCGGCACGCCGTCTACAGCAACCTGGGCCTGGCGCCCTACGGTAACCCGCCGTTCTACCCCGGCGGTGGCTACTGGTACACCAAGCTGGCCTACGACTTCTAAGCCAATCGCCATACGAGGGCATCCCATTGAACACCTCCAACTTGATGAGCCGTCTATTGGCCCCTTGCGTCCTGATGTTGAGCCTGGCCGCCTGCTCACCTGCGGGCAGTGACAGCCAGGCCGGCAAGACCCTGAACATCGCCTTCTTTGGCGACAACACCATCCTGGTCAGCATTGATCCGTTCCAGGTCTACTGGCTCGAACACCGGGTGCTGCTGCGCAATATCGCCGAATCCCTCACCGACCAGGACCCGCAGACCGGCAGGATCATTCCCTGGCTGGCGAAAAGCTGGGAAGTCAGTGACGACACGTTGACCTACACCTTCCACCTGCGCGACAACGTCACCTTCAGCAACGGCGAACGCTTCGATGCCAAGGCCGTGAAAACCGCGTTTGACAGCAACAAGGCACTGGCGACCGAGCTGCCGGCCACCTTCGGCGCGACGTACCTGGCAGGCTTTGATCACGCCGAAGTGGTCGATGACTTGACCGTCAAGCTGGTGCTCGCCAAACCCAATGCGGGCTTCCTGCAGGCGACCTCCACGACCAACCTGGCCATCCTCGCGCCGGCCTCCTACGCGCTGAGCGTCAAGGAACGCTCACTCGGCAAGATCATCGGCACCGGCCCGTTCGTATTGGCCAGCTACACCCCGGAAGTCGGCGCGCACCTGACCAAGCGCAAGGGTTACGCCTGGGCGTCTGCCAATATGAAAAACCAGGGCGAAGCGCACCTGGATGCGGTGGACGTCACCTACATCCCCGAGGAAAGCGTGCGTAACGGCCTGTTCCTGCAAGGCAAGGCCGACATCCTGTGGCCCCGCAACCCGTTCTCGGAAGTCGACCTGAAACTGTTCCAATCCAAGGGCGCCACCATCCAGAGCCGCTCGCTGCCGGGGCCCTCCCTGAACCTGTTGCCCAACACCCGTGGCAGTCGCGTATTGGCCGATAAACAGGTGCGTCTCGCCGTGCAGAAAGCCATCGACCGCAAGAGCTACGCGAGTACCGTCTACAACGACGAGTTCGCGGTGGTAGACGGCATCTTTGATGTGACCACGCCTTACTTCAAGAGCCAGGGCGCCAAGCTCGCCTATGACCCGGTGGGCGCCGAGCGCCTGTTGGACGCTGCCGGCTGGGCCAAAGGCGCAGACGGCTATCGGCAGAAGGACGGTAAGCGCCTGAGCCTGAACTACAACGTCATGCAGGCCGAGACCGCCGGCGATGTGCTGCTGCAGGACCAACTGCGCAAAGTCGGCATTGAGGTAAAACTCAGCGTGGTAACGCGTGCCGAATGGGTCGCCAACAACTCCGCCGGCAACTACGACCTGACGATCAGCTACATGACCCGCGCCGATCCGATCATCCTGCAAACCATCCTTGATCCACGTACTGCCAACAGCTCAACCGTAGCGACGAACATCTTTGAGCCGCAGGTGCTTGAGCGCGCCAAGGGCCTGTTTGACGCCGGCATCACCGCCACCCAAAGCGCTCAAAGGGCGGCAGCCTACGGCGACCTGCAGGACCTGCTGATCGACGAGGGCTCGGCGTTCCCGGTGTATGAGCGCGTGTGGCAGGCCGCGACGTCGCCCAAGGTGAAAAACTTCCGCTGGACTGCCGAAGGCTTCGCGCTGCTGGGCGATATCGAGGTCGGCACGCCATGAGCCGCTACCTGATCGGCCGGGTCGGCCAGGCGCTGCTGGTGCTATGGGGGGCCTATAGCATCACCTACTTCATCCTTTATCTGCTGCCGGGCGATACCTTGTCGATCATGCTCAGCGCGTCCGGCATGGAAGCCGACGCCCTGTCGGTGGAAGACCTGGCCAAGGCGCGCGCCTACTACGGCTTGGACAAAGGCCTGTTCGAGCAATATATCGACCTGCTGCTGGGGGCATTGCGCGGGGACTTCGGGCAGTCGCTGTCACTCAATCGCCCGGTGGCCGAATTGCTCGCCGAACGCCTTCCCCAGACCCTTTCCCTGGCCGGCCTGGCGATTGTGCTCTCGCTGCTCGGCGGTATCGGCCTGGCTTACCTCACCGCGTATATCCGCTGGCAACTGTTGAAAAAGGCATTGGCGCGCTTGCCGTCCCTGGGCTTTTCGGTGCCGGTGTTCTGGATGGGGTTGCTGTTGATCCAGGTGTTTGCGTTTGGCCTGGGTTGGTTTCCCGCCACTGGCAGCCGCGGGGTTGAAAGCCTGGTGCTGCCGGCGATCACCCTGGCGATTCCCAGCGCAGCGGTGTACGCCCAGGTGCTGCAACGCAGCTTCCAGGGCGTGTGGAAAGAGGCCTATATCGTCACTGCGTACGCCAAGGGCTTGAGCCGGGGCCAGGTGCAGGCGCGCCACGGGTTCAGGAACGCCGCGCTGCCGATCCTCACCCTGATCGGCCTGCAGGTGGGTAACACCGTGTCCGGCGCGGTGCTGGTGGAAACCATCTTCGCTCGCTCCGGCATCGGCCGCCTGGCCCAGGAAGCGGTGCTGCGCCAGGACATTCCGGTGGTGCTGGCCATCGTCGCGGTCTCGGCGGCGGCATTTGTCCTGGTGAACCTGCTGGTGGACCTGCTTTACCCCTGGCTCGACCCGCGCATCTCCCACACGCCCAAGGTGTCCTAGACCATGACCACGCTTACCCGGAAACTGATCCGCAGCGAACCACTCTGGCGCCGCCGCAGCCCCTTACAACGCGCAACGGCGACACTCCTGCCATTGCTGCGCCGCCCAGGGTTCAGCCTGGCGGTGCTGGTGGTGCTGTTCTCGCTGGTCGCCGCCGTGACGCCGCAGTTGCTGAGCAGCTTCGACCCTTACGCCACCGCGCCCGCCGCCAAACTCAGCGCCCCCAACCTGACCCACTGGTTCGGCACCGATGAGCTGGGCCGCGACCTGTTCACCCGCGTGGTCTACGGCGCCAGCCTGTCAGTGCTGGCCGCCTCCCTGGCGGTCGGCATCGCCCTGGTGGGCGGGTTGGGGCTGGGCATTTTGTCCGGGTTTGCCGGTGGCCGTATCGATGCCCTGATCATGCGCTTTGTCGATGTGCTGCTGGCCCTGCCCGGCCTGTTGCTGGCCCTGGCGATTGTCACGGCCATTGGCTTCGGTACGGTACCCGTGGCGATTGCCGTGGGCATTGGCATCATTCCCGGCTTTGCCCGCACCACCCGTGCCGAAGTGCTGCGGGTGAAAACCCTGCCCTATGTCGAAGCCGCTCGCCTGGGCGGTGCCAGTTGGGGCCGCACGTTGTTGCGGCACATCCTGCCCAACGCCTGGGGCCCGGTAGCCGTGCTGGCGACCCTGGATTTCGGCGCCGCGATCCTCGCCACCGCAGGCTTGAGTTTTCTCGGTTTCGGCGCCGCCCCACCGGCGGCGGAATGGGGCACCTTGATAGCCAACGGCCGCCACTTCCTGATCACTGCTCCGTGGGTGTCCTTGTTGCCTGGCCTGTTCCTGGTGGCCGTGGTGTTCAGCCTCAACCATATCGCCCGCACGTTCGAGGAGATCCAGCGATGAGCACCCAGCCGCTTTTAATCGATGTGCGCCAACTGAGTGTCGACTACCGTTCCGGCGGCCAGCTCAATCCGGCGGTGCGCAGCCTGTCGTTTTCACTCACCCAGGGCGAGACCGTGGCGATTGTCGGCGAGTCCGGCTCGGGCAAATCCACCCTGGCTAACGCCATCCTAGGCCTGCTGCCCGAGAATGCGCAGATCGGCGCCGGTGAACTGTGGGTGGATGGCCACAACCTGACCCACGCCAGCGAACGGCAGAAACGCAAGCTGCGTGGGCGCACCATCGGCCTGGTGCCCCAGGACCCGATGGTCAGCCTCAACCCCACATTGCGCATCGGCCAGCAAATCGCCGAGGCGCTGGTACTCGCCAAGGGCAAACGCTACCCCGCTGTCGACGCCGACATTGTCGAGCTGCTGCAACAGGTGGGCATCGACAAGCCGGTACTTCGCGCACGCCAGTATCCCCATGAACTCTCCGGCGGCATGCGCCAGCGCGTGCTGATCGCCATCGCCCTGGCCGGCAACCCGCGCCTGATCATCGCCGACGAGCCCACCAGCGCCCTCGACGTGACCGTGCAGCGCAAGATCCTCGACCACTTGCAGCGCCTGGTCAGTGAACGCGGCATTTCCCTGCTGATCATCACCCATGACCTGGGCGTGGCGCTCGACCGTGCCGACCGCATCCTGGTGATGCAACAGGGTGAAGTGGTCGAGCAAGGTCCGCCACGGCAGATCCTCGCGCACCCCAGCCACGACTACACCCGCGCGCTGATCGCCGCCGCACCCGCCTTCGCCAGGCGGCGTGAACCGTTGCTCAACCTCGACGTGGGACGTGAGCCGATCCTGAGCCTGCACAACGTCGGCAAGACGTTTGCCCTGCCCAAGGTCAAGGGCGAGCCCTCGACCTTCGTGGCCCTGGAGGATCTGAGCCTGGAGGTCTACCCCGGCCAGACCCTGGCCATCGTCGGCGAGTCCGGCTCGGGCAAGAGCACCGCGCTGCGTATCGCCCTGGGCCTGGAAAAGCCGACCCAGGGCCGGGTGCGGTTCGAGCAGCAAGACGTCACCGACCTGAGCTGGCGCGACTTCCGCCCGTTGCGCCAACGCCTGCAACTGGTGCAACAAAACCCCTTCGCGGCGCTGGACCCGCGCTTCACGGTATTCGACAGCATTGTGGAGCCGCTGGTGTCGTTTGGCTTGCTCAAGGGCGCCGCCCTGGAGCAGGCGGCGCGGGCGTTGATCAGCCGCGTGCACCTGCCGGTGAGCTTTCTGGATCGTCTGCCCCGTGAACTGTCGGGTGGGCAGTGCCAACGGGTCGCCATCGCCAGGGCCTTGGCGTTGAAACCCGACCTGCTGTTGCTGGATGAACCGGTCAGCGCCCTCGACGTGTCGGTGCAGGCGCGCATCCTCGACCTGCTGGAAGAGCTGCAACGGGAGATGGGCATTGCCTATGTGCTGGTGTCCCACGACTTGTCAGTGGTGGCCAACTTCGCCCATGAGGTGCTGGTGCTGCGCAATGGCCGCGTGGTTGAGCAAGGCTCGGTCGCGCAGATCTTCAACCAGCCGGCCAGCGACTACACCCGCGAACTGATTGCCGCCATCCCTGGCCGGCAACTTACGGCAAGCGCCGCCTGAGGTTTACTGTGCCGAGCAATCACGCGCCACGATGCCCTTCTCCTGGGCATACGCGGCGGACTTGGCTTCGATCAACGGACGCAAGGTGGCGCGATCGGCCTGCAGCCAGTCGGTCACCAGCACCCATTTTTGCCCATCCCACTGCTGCACCCGGGCGGAGCCGCCACCTTCGTGGTCGGCGCAGGACAGCTTCAACGGTGCCAGCAGACCTTCGAAGCCCATGGCCTTGAGGCGCGCGGCGTCGATGTCCAGGTGCTCGAACGCCCAGCGGGTTTCCTCGCCGTTCAGCGCGCGGTTGCCGAATTTGGCCTGGCCGGTGCGCAGCGCTTCGACGGCAATCGCGGCGTTGATCAGGCCGATGTTGTAGTAGACCTTGCCGAAGTAGCTGGGGTCCTTGAGGTTGCTCTTGCCGGGATCGAGGATGAACTGCCTGAGCTTTTTATGGATGTCGAAACTGTCGCCACCGGGGAACGGCGCCAACGCCTGGTAACCTTTAGCGGCGGTGCCGGCGGGTATCACGTCGGCTTCGGAGCCGGCCCAGACATCACCGATCAGGCGGTCCACGGGGATGCCAAAGCGCACGGCGGTCTTGATGCCGACGGGGGTGGACACGCCCCAGGTGCGCAGGAACACCCAGTCCGGGTTGATCTGCCGCACCTGGCGCCACTGGGTCGACTGCTCGTTGCCGGGGTCGGCCACGGGGATCTGGATGTTCTCGAACCCGTATTTTTGCGCCAGCAATTGCATGGCTGCCTGGGTTTCGCGGCCGTAGGCGGAGTCGTGATAGACGGTGACGATCTTCTTGCCCTTGAGCTTGTCCAGGCCGCCTTCGCGCTGGGCGATGTAGTTGATGCCCACCGACGCCTGGCCGTAGTAGTTAAGCAACAACGGGAATGCGTAGGGAAACACGCGGCCATCGGTGGATTCGGTACGCCCGCCGGCGCCATCGATCAGCGGGATGTGGTCAATGGCGGCACGGTCCATCAGCGCATAGGAGGCCGGTGTGCTGTGGGTGAAGAAGAACCCGGTGGGTGCGCCGTCGAGACCGGCTTTGTAGCGCTCATAGCATTCGATGATGCGGTCGGTCTTCCACTCGGTCTCGCACTCCTGCCAGACCAGCTTGACGCCGTTCACGCCGCCTTCGACTTCGTTGATGTAGCGGAAGTAATCAATCTCCCCCGCCCACCACGGAATGCCGCTGGAAGCGTAGGCGCCGACCCGGTAGGTGGCCAGCGGGATGAACTGTTGATCGTTGGCGGCCTGGGCAACCGGCCCGCCCAAGGCGCCGAGTGCCAGCAGGCTGGCGATGACTGTGCGATGCAAGACGTTGTGCATGGGTGTGGTTTCTTATGAAAGGTGAGGTTTCCCTCCCGTTGTCGGGTCAGCGCCAATCGGGTCACAACACAATTCATGCCAAGCCTGGAAGCCCTCAAATTCGAGGGTTGGCGCTGTACCGGTCACCCTTCACGACCAGGACAATCGAACACTTTATTGAACCGCTGTTGCGCTACCAACACTGCGCTCGGTCGTCAGGGTTGACCTGCAACTGAAAAACCTCACCAACCGCTACTACGGGTACGCCTGGTATGGCCCGGACGGCGCCAAAGCGTCGCTGCACTCACCGGGTGACGGGCACACCGAGCCTGGGCGAGGTGCCGAGTGGTGAGGGTGGTTGCTTCCGTGGCGGCCTTAGGGCCGACCATGCGCTGGATTTGACCGAGTACATATCCGTTGCTGCGGTCACGGCTGCTTATGGTTCCGCTCTTACAGCGGGTCACTTTTGGAAAAGAGCCCCAAAAGTAACCAAAAGGGCTCTTGCCCCAACACTCGGCACCTCGCTTAGGCTCGGTGTTCCCTCACTCCGGCTTGAATCCGTGGGCCGCCGTCATGGGCCATCCTTGGCCCAGGACGGCTAACCCGGCGTCCTGCCGGGTTACCCACGGATTCAAGCCTGCGT